>NC_002937.3:649246-973870 GCF_000195755.1 Nitratidesulfovibrio vulgaris str. Hildenborough
CCATAGCCCCGCAGGGGCAAGACGTCCAGTGTCTGCCGCGTGGCGGCGTGAACATCCATTGCCCGCACCCTGCCGTATGAGGTATACGTGCGGTATGAATCCCACCGAAATCGTTCAGGCCTCGTCCTCGGAGGAGGCGGCGCGCAAGCTGCTGCTCGATATCTGCTGGGCGGGGGGGCGTCGCTTCTGTCCGCGCTGCGGCGGTGACAGGCTGTACGGTCTTTCAGGCGGGCGGCACCGTTGCGCCGGGTGCAAGTACACGTTTCAGGACTTCGCGGGGCGCTGGATCAATAACGGCGGGCTCCCTGCGGACGCATGGCTGCGGCTGGTGACCCTCTTCGCGGCGGAGGCGACAGCCCACCAGATGGCGGGCGAGCTCGGGCTTTCGTACAATGCCACCTACAAGGCCGTGACGACGTTACGTTTCGCCATTCTCGCCCATGCGCCCGACGCACGGCAGTTGCTTGGGCCGGAGACAGGGCTGGGGGCCTATCTCAAGGGGCGCAAGCTCACGGGACTGCCCTCGTCACACGGGCGCGGCCCCGTACCGGTCTTCGGCATACTCGAACGCAACGGATGGGTGTTCATCGACCTTGTCTCCGGTCTTTCGGCGGAGACGGTGTTCCACTTCAACCACAGCTTCCACCTGCGCATCGAACGGGCGGGTTACCTCGTTCACACGGCCCCCTACCGGCAGTACGACGCACTGGTGCTCTCCGGTGACGATTCACTACCCTACGAGTACATCCGCAAGGTGGAGACTCCCCCTTCGCAGCGGCGCGAGGGCGTCTTCACCCGTTACGCCGTGGAACGCATCAAGGCGTTCAAGGGCGTCTCGCCGCAGCGTTTCCCCCTGTATCTCAAGGAACTCGAGTTCCGGTACAACCACAGGGGCGAGGCCCTTGAACCGCTGCTGCTGCGCTACCTGTGCGACATGGTGCCCGACATGGAGTTCCGTCATCCCTGAGTCTTTCAGGTCGAAGCGCCTACCCGAAGCACACCGGCGAAGCACAGCGCGCTGAGCCTTCACGCATGGCATCTCCCGCTGAAGCCCCGGCATGAAGCCCTTCGCGAGAAGCCCCGAGGTCGTCTCAGACAAGGAACATCGCTCCGGACCCGCCCCGTCGTCTCATTCGGTACAGAACGGCCGAAGCGTAGCGGCGTAGAGGCGACCTTCGAGATATTTGGCGAGGGCTGCCACCGCGCGGTCGCATGAGCGGAACACCAGCACCCCTCCGGCCTCCAGACGTTCCACCAGCGGGTCGTACAGTGCCCCACCGTCCACCACGGCGATGACGGGCTTCGCGAGGCCCCGCACCGTTTCGGGCAGCAGCGTCGCGATGCTTCCCGGGGCATCCAGCGAATCGCCATCCCGCATGCCTGCGGGGAGTGTCTGCATGGCGGGCGAGAGGGGCACGACTCCTACCACCACGGCGTCCACACCGGGGTCGGCGGCAAGCAGGGACACGGTGCGGGCGTGCAGGGCATCGTCAGCCGCCGGATTGATGTCCAGCGGGTTGCGCACGTCCACCAGCCTGTCGAGTCTGTGCGCCGCCAGTTCATCACGGAGTTGCCGCGCCGTTTCGGGTGACAGGGTGGCCAGCCGCACCCTGAAATCGTCGCCGCTGATGCTGTCGGCCATGCCTACGGCCTCGAAGCCCGCCCCGCTGACGGCGGCGATGCGGTCGCCCCGCACGGTGACTCCGTGGAAATGCACGGCGAGGCGGTACAGGTCTTCGAATTCGGCGAAACTCTCCGCCACAAGGGCCCCCGCCTGTCGCACGCATGAGGTGCAGACCATGTAGTCGCCCGCCACCGAGGCCGTGTGCCCCGCCGTGGCGCTCTTGCCCTCGGGTGTGCGTCCCGCCTTGTAGAACACCACGTCGCGCCCGCAGGCCACGGCATCGCGCACGGCACGGCAGAATGAGAGCCCGTCGTCGTCGGCGAAGCCCTCCATGTAGACCGCCAGTACCCCAAGGTCGGGCACATCCTTGAACCATGTGAGCAGGTCGCCCGCCGTGAGGTCGGTCTGGTTGCCGATGGAGACGAGGTATGCCGGGTCGATGTGGTCGACCAGCCTGCTGACCCGCGTCACCAGAAACGCCCCGCTCTGGCTGATGAAGGCCGACCGTCCGCCCTGTCCCTGTGGCTTGGGGAGCTTGGCGTCGGGAATGAAGATGGTGTCGAACCTGCCGGGGCGCGAAAGCACGCCCAGCGAGTTGCCGCCAAGAAAGACCGGCCCGCCGCCCTGTGCGTGGGCTTCGTCGATGCGGGCGCGCACGGCCGCGGCACGCTCTTCGCTGCCTGCCTTCTCACCAAGTCCGCCGGGGATGAGCAATACCGCCTCGGCAAGGTCGTCCTCGACGAGACCGTCCACGATGGCAGGCACCTGTTCCGCACCCACGGCCACCACGAAGAGGTCGAGGCGACCCATGCCCTTGAGGTCGGGGGTGCAGCGCACGCCCGCCACCTCGTCGCACGAGGGGTGCACCACGACCACGTCGGAGGCGGGAAAGCCCGCCGCGAGGATGTTGTCGAGGATGGTGCGCCCGAAGTTGGCTCTCTTGTCGGAGACCCCGATGATGCCGATGCGTCTCGGGTGCACAAGCCCGGCGATGCGTTCGACGGGGCGCGGTGCACGGCGTGCGGCGGGGCGCGAGAAGCGGCACAGGCCGTCAAGCGGTACCATCTGGTAGTCGGTGAAGGCGAAGGGGTTGATCTCGAGTTCTTCGATGACGAAGGGTGCTGCCGGGTTCTCCGGCGAATAATGGCGTCCCATGGCGATGAAAGAGGCGACGCACTCCAGCAACTGGTCGTCGGAGACGATGCGCCCCTGCCCACGGGTGCGGCCCGCCAGTTTCTCGTAGGCGATGGTGCGCCGGAACAGGTCGAAGAACGTGTCGGCGTCGGTGAGTTCGACAGAGGCGGAGGCCACAGCCTGCCCCTTGCGGAACCGCTGGGCGTACAGTTCGGTATCCGTCCCGCCGAGACCCGCCGTGATGACCATGCCGAATTCGCGGGTGCGGCGCAGGCTCATGAGCAGTTCGTTGCCGAAGGCGGAAGAGTCGGGTGGCATGAACTGGCACATGAGCACGCCGCGCACGTCGCGTGCCACGGCTTCGCGCAGGGGGTCGCCCGTGAGCCCTGTATAGGCGGCCGGAGCCCCGCCGGGGTGGTGTTCGAGCCATGCGGCGAAACGCTCCGGCACCTCGTCGAGCATCCTGCGCCACGTCGAGCGTATCTTTCCGGGATGCTTGTCGATGATCTTCACGCCGCCCACGTCGGTCTTGTGCAGGATGGTGGGCGAGACGATCTTCATCACCACCTTGTCGCCGGGGAAGGCAAGAAGCTCTTCGTTGGAGGGGCGCGCACCCCGCGCCAGCAGGTTGACCAGCGGCACCGATTCCGCCCCCGAGTTGCGCAGGAGTTCGTAGGTCTCGTATTCCAGAAGGATGTCACGCCCCTCTCGGGCGGCTTCCTCGAAGCAGGCGTCGATGCGTTTCCAGTTGATGGCGGGCTGCATACGTTCCTCTCATGGACGGTATCGGGGAAGGGTGCGGCTTGCGCCTTCGGGGCGCGTACGGCGCGTCAGGTGGCATATCCTGCCATCGGCACAGGAGCAATACTGTAGCGGCGGCGCAATGCTTTCACAACGACGGAAGCGGGACTTTGTGCCATGTGAGCGCCTGACGCACCCTGTGAAGTGCCATACCGTGCGTAATTGGCGGTGTGTGTTAATTGTAACATATTGCAATCGTGCAGGAGTGTTCTTTGGGCAAGTGTCTGAACAGACACAAGATGCGTTGCTTTGTCACGGGGGGGCAGGGGGCATAGAACAGGTCATGGTCACAGAGGCGCGTCCGCCGGGGCGGCGCGCATGACGTACCGGGAGTGTTTCATGGATACATGCTGCAAGGCATCACTCAAGACCTGCGGGGCCTCGCCGCTCCCGTTCTCGGGTCTCGGACACGACCTCGCCCCCGTCAGGGCGCGGGCCATGCTGCTTGCCGTCGTTCCCGCACAGCAGCTGGATAGCCCGCCCCCCCGGGTCAGGCTCAAGGCGCATATGCCGCACGGCTATGCCCTTCATGTCATGTTCGGACGAGAGACACGGGGACGCTGAACCCCAGAGGAGGCACGATGACAGTCACACGCAGACATTTCCTCAAATTGAGCGCCGGGGCCGCCGTGGCAGGTGCTTTCACGGGGCTCGGACTCAGCCTCGCGCCCACGGTGGCGCGGGCCGAGTTGCAGAAACTCCAGTGGGCGAAACAGACCACATCCATATGCTGCTACTGTGCGGTGGGTTGCGGTCTCATCGTCCATACCGCCAAGGACGGACAGGGCCGCGCCGTGAACGTCGAGGGCGACCCCGACCATCCCATCAACGAAGGTTCGCTCTGTCCCAAGGGCGCATCCATCTTCCAGCTTGGCGAGAACGACCAGCGCGGCACGCAGCCGCTCTACCGCGCCCCCTTCAGTGATACATGGAAGCCGGTGACGTGGGACTTCGCCCTCACCGAGATCGCCAAGCGCATCAAGAAGACCCGTGACGCCTCGTTCACCGAGAAGAACGCGGCGGGTGATCTGGTCAACCGCACCGAGGCCATCGCCTCGTTCGGTTCGGCCGCCATGGACAACGAGGAGTGCTGGGCCTACGGGAACATCCTCCGCAGCCTCGGCCTGGTGTACATCGAGCACCAGGCGCGTATCTGACACAGCCCCACTGTACCGGCTCTGGCAGAGTCGTTCGGTCGCGGTGCAATGACGAATCACTGGAACGATCTCGCGAACAGTGATTGTATTCTCATCATGGGCAGCAATGCTGCCGAAAACCACCCCATCGCCTTCAAGTGGGTGCTGCGCGCCAAGGACAAGGGCGCCACGCTCATCCACGTGGACCCGCGCTTCACGCGCACCTCGGCACGTTGCGATGTCTACGCGCCCATCCGTAGCGGCGCGGACATCCCGTTCCTCGGCGGTCTCATCAAGTACATTCTCGACAACAAGCTCTATTTCACGGACTACGTGCGCGAGTACACCAACGCCTCGCTCATCGTGGGCGAGAAGTTCTCGTTCAAGGACGGGCTCTTCTCCGGCTACGACGCGGCGAACAAGAAGTACGACAAGAGCATGTGGGCCTTCGAACTCGATGCCAACGGCGTGCCCAAGCGCGACCCGGCACTCAAGCACCCGCGCTGCGTCATCAACCTGCTGAAGAAGCACTACGAGCGGTACAACCTCGACAAGGTCGCCGCCATCACCGGCACGTCGAAGGAACAGCTGCAGCAGGTCTACAAGGCCTACGCCGCCACCGGCAAGCCCGACAAGGCGGGCACCATCATGTACGCCATGGGCTGGACGCAGCACTCCGTCGGTGTGCAGAACATCCGCGCCATGGCCATGATACAGCTGCTGCTGGGCAACATCGGCGTGGCGGGGGGCGGCGTCAACGCGCTTCGCGGCGAGTCCAACGTGCAGGGTTCCACCGACCAGGGGCTGCTGGCCCACATCTGGCCCGGTTACAACCCCGTGCCCAACAGCAAGGCCGCCACGCTTGAGCTGTACAATGCCGCCACGCCCCAGTCCAAGGACCCCATGAGCGTCAACTGGTGGCAGAACAGGCCCAAGTATGTGGCCAGCTACCTCAAGGCGCTGTACCCGGACGAAGAACCCGCGGCGGCCTACGACTATCTGCCGCGCATCGACGCCGGCAGGAAGCTCACCGACTACTTCTGGCTGAACATCTTCGAGAAGATGGACAAGGGCGAGTTCAAGGGCCTTTTCGCGTGGGGCATGAACCCCGCCTGCGGCGGCGCCAACGCCAACAAGAACCGCAAGGCCATGGGCAAACTCGAATGGCTGGTCAACGTGAACCTCTTCGAGAACGAGACCAGTTCGTTCTGGAAGGGGCCGGGCATGAACCCCGCCGAGATAGGCACCGAGGTCTTCTTCCTGCCGTGCTGCGTCTCCATCGAGAAGGAAGGTTCGGTGGCGAACTCGGGCCGCTGGATGCAGTGGCGCTATCGCGGGCCCAAGCCCTACGCCGAGACCAAGCCCGACGGCGACATCATGCTCGACATGTTCAAGAAGGTGCGTGAGCTCTACGCCAAGGAAGGGGGAGCCTACCCCGCACCGATCGCGAAGCTGAACATCGCCGACTGGGAAGAGCACAACGAGTTCTCGCCCACCAAGGTGGCGAAACTCATGAACGGCTACTTCCTGAAGGATACCGAAGTGGGCGGCAAGCAGTTCAAGAAGGGCCAGCAGGTGCCCAGCTTCGCCTTCCTCACCGCCGACGGTTCGACCTGTTCGGGCAACTGGCTGCATGCCGGTTCGTTCACCGACGCGGGCAACCTGATGGCCCGCCGTGACAAGACCCAGACGCCGGAACAGGCGCGCATCGGCCTGTTCCCCAACTGGTCGTTCTGCTGGCCCGTCAACCGGCGCATCCTCTACAACCGTGCCTCCGTGGACAAGACCGGCAAGCCGTGGAATCCGGCCAAGGCCGTCATCGAATGGAAGGACGGCAAGTGGGTGGGCGACGTGGTGGACGGTGGCGGCGACCCCGGCACCAAGCATCCCTTCATCATGCAGACGCATGGCTTCGGCGCACTGTACGGCCCCGGTCGTGAAGAGGGTCCCTTCCCCGAGCATTACGAACCCCTCGAGTGCCCGGTGTCCAAGAACCCCTTCTCGAAGCAGCTGCACAACCCCGTGGCGTTCCAGATCGAAGGCGAGAAGAAGGCGGTGTGCGATCCGCGCTACCCCTTCATCGGCACGACCTATCGCGTCACGGAGCACTGGCAGACCGGCCTCATGACCCGCCGTTGCGCGTGGCTCGTCGAAGCCGAACCCCAGATCTTCTGCGAGATCAGCAAGGAACTGGCGAAGCTGCGCGGCATAGGCAACGGCGACACCGTCAAGGTGTCGAGCCTGCGCGGTGCGCTTGAAGCCGTCGCCATCGTCACGGAGCGCATCAGACCCTTCAAGATCGAAGGTGTCGATGTCCACATGGTGGGCCTGCCGTGGCATTACGGCTGGATGGTGCCGAAGAACGGCGGCGACACGGCCAACCTGCTGACCCCGTCTGCGGGCGACCCGAACACCGGCATTCCGGAAACCAAGGCGTTCATGGTGGACGTCCGCAAGGTCTAGGGAGGTAGGTCATGGGAAAGATGTTCTTCGTAGACCTGAGCCGCTGCACGGCGTGCCGCGGTTGTCAGATAGCCTGCAAGCAGTGGAAGAACCTGCCTGCCGAGGAGACTCGCAACACGGGGTCGCACCAGAACCCGCCAGACCTCTCCTATGTCACGCTCAAGACCGTGCGCTTCACCGAGAAGTCCCGCAAGGGACCGGGCATCGACTGGCTGTTCTTCCCCGAACAGTGCCGCCATTGCGTGGAACCCCCCTGCAAGGGGCAGGCGGATGTCGACCTCGAAGGGGCGGTGGTGAAGGACGAGACGACAGGAGCCGTGCTGTTCACTGAACTCACGGCCAAGGTGGATGGCGAGAGCGTGCGTTCGGCGTGCCCCTATGACATCCCGCGCATCGACCCGGTCACCAAGCGGCTGTCGAAGTGCGACATGTGCAATGACAGGGTACAGAACGGCCTGTTGCCTGCCTGCGTGAAGACCTGTCCTACCGGGACCATGAACTTCGGCGATGAGCAGGAGATGCTCGCCCTCGCCGAGAAGCGTCTTGCGGAAGTGAAGAAGACATACCCCGGTGCGGTGCTGGGCGACCCCAACGACGTGCGTGTGGTGTATCTCTTCACCCGTGATCCCAAGGACTTCTACGAACATGCGGTGGCCGACCTCGCGCCATCCATGATGACCCGGCAGCAACTGTTCGCACGGTTGTTCCGGCCACGTGCCTGACCTGCGAGATGACGCGGCGGCGGGTGGAGGGACCGGTAACGGTTGAAAACGCCCGCCCCGCATACGGCGGGAGAGACCGGGTGGCACAGGCACGAGTTGCCGCGACAGGGTTTCTGCCGAAGAAAGATGCCTGACACGTTCCGCTTCACGGCGGGAGTAAAGGCGACAAAACGCATCCCTGCCTCCGGCGCAAGCCAGAGGTTCAGCACCGCCCGGGGCGCAAGCCTCGGGCGGTGTCCTTTACGGAACGTCATTTGTGTATGCGGGGACGGGCGACCCTTGTGTGGCGGTGCGAAGACAGGCTATCGTGCATCAGCCTCCCGAAGACCCGTTGCGACCAGCAGCGTTGCGTGGCTGAAGCCAGCCCCGACCGGACAAGCCCGGCAGCTGACTTCATCGCGGCACGACCGGAGGATGTCCGGCACTCATGCCCGGCGAATCCGGCGAGAACCCGGGGGGCGGCATGTCCTCTGCAGACAAGGAGCAATCTGTGAAAGCCATAAGCATCATCGGATTCAAGAATTCCGGCAAGACCACGCTCACGGCACGCCTTGCCGATGCCATCGAGGCGCGCGGCCTTACGGTGGCCATCGCCAAGCATACCCATCACGGACTCGACAAGCCCGATACCGACACATCCAGACTGATGAAGCCGAAGCGGACAATCATCGGCGTGGGCGAGGACGAGTGCGCCGTGTTCTGGTCGACGCAACGTCATCTGGCCGACCTTCTCCCCCTCGTGAGGGCCGATGTGCTGCTGGTGGAGGGGGGCAAGAGCCTTGGCTGGTTGCCGCGCATCCTCTGCCTGCGCGAGGCGGACGAGGTGAAGGCGCTGGACAGGGGACTCGCCCTCGCCACGTGGGGGAAGGTGGGAGCACCGCCCCTGCCGCACTTCGGCGCAGACGAGATGGACGGTCTGGCGTCGCTGGTGCTGGAACGGGCCTTCCTGCTGCCGGGGCTCGATTGTGGCGCCTGCGGACAGGAGGATTGCGCCGGTCTCGGGCGTATGGTGGTCGCCGGGGACGCCACGCCGCAGGACTGCTGTTCGGTGGAGGGCGACCTCGCCATCACGGTCAACGGCCATGCCGTGGGTCTCAACCCTTTCGTCGAGCGCATCGTGGCGGGGGCCTTGCGAGGGATGCTCGCAGAGCTCAAGGGCTTCACCCCGGGCGGCGATGTCGTCATCCGGATGCCGCGCGGGTGACGCCGTGCCCGGAAAAATACCATGCCGGGGCTGGACAGCCTGCGTTGAACTGTTTACTTGTGCAATAGGCGTCTGATTGTACACTCAACGTGTACGGTTCCGCCTCCCCCTACGCCCGTCGCCCACACGACGGGTTGTGGAGTAGAGAACTCGCGACCACATCCCTTGGTCGCTTCATCTGCCGGTTCTCGCCTCTTTGCCCTCGGGGGCAGGGATGCCCACACCCCTGCCCCCTCCTTTTCAAGCCTGCCTCCACGCCTTGCCATGTCACCCGGTGGTCGGACCGGGTGATGTGGTGCGTCGTCCGTACCGCTGAAGCCCCGCGAGCATCCCGTATCCTTCACGGGGCGATGTGCCCGTGTGTGAGGGCTCGTACGTATTCTCTTCGTGGACCGCAGACTGATATTCGCTGGCCCGTTCTTTTCCTGCTTGCCACGACCAATCCTCCCCATTAGTGATAAGCACATTCATTTTGGAGGTTGCATGGATACACGATTACTTGTGGAATTGAGGGAGTATCTCGCCGTGGTCGGGCATGAACCCGGTAAACTGCGCCTCAAGGTCGACCTCGGGGTGCGCAACCATCCCGCTGCACGCAATCTTGGGGGTGCGGCGGGAGATGTGCCCGGTATCAGGGGCGTGCGCCTCAACATCTTCACGCAGTCGCTGACCATCGACTACGACCCGCAGGTCATCGCACCTGCATTGTTTGACGCCGTCTTTTCGGCAACGGATGGGGCGAGTCTTGAAGCAGCGGCACGTGCGCTGCATGAAGCGACCATCCGTGTATGATTCCAGAATAAAACGACTGGCATAGTCATGTGTGCACCGTGAGGGCCGTGTGGGACGCGGGAATATAATGTCCGCGTTATGGGCAGAGCGGTTAATAATGGAAAGAGCGGGGCGTCGCATCGTGACAGTCGATGGTGTCGATGTTCCCGTGTTCCGGGGACCATGCAACGGGTAGGGTGGGGTATGACGCTTGCCAGAAAGCTAATCGTCGGCTTCGGTGCAGTGCTGTTGCTGCTTGTGATCATGGGTGGCGTGTCGTTCAATGCGTTGTCGGAAGCGGTAGACGGCTTCTCGGACTACCGGCGCATGGCACGGGGCAGCAACCTTGCCGGTGACATCGTCGAACATGTGTTGCTGATGCGCGTGAATGCCGTTTCGTTCCATGCCAATGGTGAGGAAACGGCGGCCAAGGGGTTCGACAAATCGCGGCAGGACCTTGACGCCACGCTGACCAAGGCTGCCGAGACCATCAAGAATCCTGAACGCGCACGCCACGTGAAAGAGGCCCGGGACGCGTTCACCCAGTACGCGCAAGCGTTCGAGGCCATGCACAAGGTACAGGTCGAAGGCGAGCGTCAGAACGGCATCATGTTCGACCTTGGGCCGAAGATGCAGCAGGTGGTGCAGCGCATGCGCGAAGCCGCTGCACGCGATGTCGACCCTTCCCTGCGGGAGAAGGTCTCTGATATTGCCAGACTTCTCACCGAGACACGGCTCATGACGGCCCGTTTCATGGTCGTGCGCACACCGGAGACCTATGCCGCCGGCAAGGCGGGCGTTCCTGGGATCGAGTCCGTGCTTGGTCAGCTTCAGGCCGCAGGGGGACCCGGTCTGCGTGAAGGTGCGCACGAACTGGCGCAGCTGTTCCGTCAGTACATGGGAGCCTATGAAGTCATGGGCCCTGCCATGCTCAAGGCGGGAGACCTGTTCGACGGCGCACTGGCGACGCACGGGCCCGCCATCGCGGCATCGGCACTGGCCGTGCGCGAGTCGTATCTGCAGGAACAGAACGCCCTCGGGCCCAAGGTGCAGGCTGCCAACGACATGGCACGCATGGTCGTGGGCGTCCTCGTCGTCGTGGCCTTGCTGGTGGGCATCGGCACTGCATGGTTCCTCATCCGTTCGGTGCTGGCGCAGTTGGGGGCCGACCCTGCTGAACTTGCCGGAGTGGCCCGCCGCATCGCCGATGGCGACCTCACGGTGCCGTTCGCGGGTGAGCAGCAACGAGGGGTCTACGCCGACATGAAGCTCATGGCGGGCAACCTCGCCTCGGTCATCGGCGAAGTGCGTGGAGGTGCAGAGAACGTCGCCGCAGGTAGCGAACAGCTGTCCGCCTCGGCGGAGAGTCTCTCGCAGGGGGCAACGGAACAGGCGGCCTCCATCGAGGAGATATCGGCCTCCATGGAAGAGATGACGGCCAACATCCGCCAGAACATGGAGAACGCCCGCCAGACCGAGACCATCGCCGTGCAGGCTGCCGTGGACGCCGAGTCGGGCGGCAAGGCCGTGACCGAGACGGTGGTGGCCATGCGCGACATCGCCGACAAGATATCCATCATCGAGGAGATTGCCCGTCAGACCAACCTGCTGGCCCTCAACGCCGCCATCGAGGCTGCGCGTGCCGGTGAGCACGGCAAGGGCTTTGCCGTTGTCGCAGCCGAAGTCCGCAAGCTGGCGGAACGCAGCGGTGCTGCCGCTGCCGAGATAAGCGACCTTTCGGCTTCCAGTACCGCCGTTGCCGAACGCGCGGGCGAGATGCTCACCAAGATGGTGCCCGGCATCCGTCGCACGGCCGAACTTGTGCAGGAGATTGCCGCAGCCAGCAACGAGCAGAACGCCGGGGCCGAACAGGTGAACAAGGCCATCGCCCAGCTTGATCAGGTCATCCAGCAGAATGCTTCGGCGTCGGAGGAGATGGCTTCGACATCAGAGGAACTCTCCAGTCAGGCCGAGCAGCTGCAAGTGAGTGTGGGCCGTTTCAAGGTCTCCGATACGGATGCCCCGGCACG
The DNA here is from genome assembly GCF_000195755.1 of Nitratidesulfovibrio vulgaris str. Hildenborough. Classification (NCBI taxonomy): domain Bacteria; kingdom Pseudomonadati; phylum Thermodesulfobacteriota; class Desulfovibrionia; order Desulfovibrionales; family Desulfovibrionaceae; genus Nitratidesulfovibrio; species Nitratidesulfovibrio vulgaris. Next base: position 661,132 of record NC_002937.3, read on the forward strand.
GCGCAGACCCGCTCCGGCACGCTCGGGGGCGGTCGCCCACCAGCCGGCCAGACCTGCGTCGGGGCGAAAGGGCGCAGGCGCTGTTTCGCTCGACCTTGACGGGGATGACGACAGTGATTTCGAACGGTACTGAACGTAGCGGCGGCCCGCAGGACGGGGCGCTCTTTCGGGGGAAACCATGAGCGAGACGGGTCAGTATCTCACCTTCACCCTTGGGGGAGAGGTCTTCGCCCTCGATATAGGCACGGTGCGCGAAGTGCTCGAACTCACCACCGTGACGCGCATACCACGTACACCGGAGTTCATGCGCGGGGTCATCAACCTGCGAGGCCGGGCCGTGCCGGTGCTGGAGTTGCGCCGCAAGTTCCAGATGCCCGTGGCTGCCGACACGGTGAACACGTGCATCATCATCGTCGAGGCACTTCTTGACGACGAACCCGCCATCATCGGTGCGCTGGTCGATTCCGTGCGCGAGGTCGTCGAGATTCCGGCGACGTCCATCGAGGCGGCACCGCGCCTCGGCACGGCAATCCGGCAGGACTTCATCAGGGGCATGGGGCGGCAGCATGAGGGGTTTGTCATCATCCTCGACGGCAACCGCATCTTCTCGGTCGATGAACTCACGGCAGCCGGAGAGGCCGCCGTACTCGACGCCGCACCGTCTTCGTCCGCGATGCCGGTGGAGGTGCAGACCGGGTGACGGAGATGCCTGCCGGTTCACGGGGTGGTCCGACGGGCTTCGTCGAGTCGCGTCCGGCCCCGGCGTGACCCTGCAGACACCTGCAGATGCCTGCGGATGCCGGGGAGACTTCAGCCTGCAGGATTGCCGGAGTATGGCCCGGGACACCATGCAAGGCAGGTGCACAGGTAAGATGCCCCTTGAGGCGTCTCCGGATGTTGGGGCGTATGGCGCATGTACCGGCTGGGGCGGCATGACGCGCAGGTGACCTCTGCACTCCGCAGGGCACTCGCCGCAGACACATGGCAGACGAGAAACGGCGGGAACAGCAGCCTTGGCTGATGTTCCCGCCGTATTCCGTTTCCGGTGCAGGGGGGGGGCTAACTGCCCAGCACGGCCTGTCGTACGAGACCCGCCGCGATACCCCACACCATGAGGCAGACGAGGCCATCGAGTACGCGCCATGCCGAGGCGTTGCGAAAGACCGGCGCCATGGCCCGCCCGCCGAGGCTCAACGTGCAGAACCACAGGATGGATGCGGTGACGGCACCCGCACCGAAGAGATAGCGCCCGTCACCCTCGAATGTGGTGCTGATGCCGCCCAGAAGGACGACGGTGTCGAGGTATGCATGGGGGTTGAGCAGCGAGACGGCCAGCGCGCTGACGACTGCGGCCCTCAACGGCAGACTGCGTTCCTCGTGGGCGTCGAGTGAACCGCCGCGCAAGGCCGAACGGAAGGCGTTGAAGCCGAACCAGAGAAGAAATGCCGCCCCGCCCCATGTGGCGATGGCCCGCAGCAGCGGGTTGGCGGTGAACACCGCCCCCATGCCCAGTACGCCGATGGATATGAGCAGGCAGTCGCAGACGATGCAGATGGCGGCGACCGACATGTGGTGGTTGCGCCGGATGCTCTGGGAGAGGACGAAGGCGTTCTGTGCGCCTATGGCCATGATGAGGCTCGCTCCCATGCCGAGCCCTTGCAGGTAGGGTGATATGTACATCGCAGGTTCCTCCGTGGTGTGCCCCTGTGTATGCTGCCCTTGAAGATAAGTGAAATTAATGTTTGAACGATGTCGTTAGTGTTGCTAATGAGTGTCCATGTACGATTACCGACAGGTCGAAGCCGTGGCGGCGGTGGTGCTGGAAGGCAGTTTCGAGAAGGCGGCGGCACGGCTGCACATCACGCAATCGGCGGTCTCACAGCGGGTCAAGGCCCTCGAGGACTCCTTGGGGCGGATGCTGGTGGTGCGCGCCAGCCCTGTGCGGGCCACGGATGAGGGGCAGCGCATCGTCGAGCACTACCTGAAGGTGGGGCAGCTTGAGGCGGACCTCGGGGCCTCGCTGGTGACGGACAGGCCGGCGGCATGGACGACCCTGCCCGTAGCCATCAATGCCGACTCGCTGGCCACGTGGTTCCTTGATGCCGTGGGGCCGTTGCTGCGGCGCGAGAGGGTGCTTCTCGACATCGTGACCGAAGACCAGGAGCATACCTACAGGTTGCTGCGCGAGGGACGTGTGGCGGCGTGCATCACCACGCGTGCCGACCCCGTACAGGGATGGCGTAGTCTTGCGCTGGGCGATATGCCATCCCTCTGTCTGGCCACGCCGGAGTTCGCCGCCCGCTGGTTTTCCGAGGGGCTGACGCCTGCTGCGGTGCGCGAGGCACCGGCGGTGCTCTACAATCGCAAAGACTCTCTCCACCACCGGTTCCTTTCCGACCTGTTCGAGGAAGAGGTCGATTTCCCTGCCCACTATGTGCCGTCGTCCGAGCGTTTCGTGGACGTCCTTGCCGGAGGGTTCGCCTACGGTATCGTCCCTGCGTTGCAGGCTGAACGTCACCTTGCCGACGGCGTGCTGTGCGACCTCGCACCGGGGCGTGCCGTCTCGGTTCACCTGTACTGGCATTGCTGGAGCCTCACGACGCGCTTCGTGGAGGAACTGACCGAGAATGTGGTGAGCCACGCCCGGGCGGTCCTCGGCTGGCGTGTGCCTGCCCGGTGAAGGTTCCCGAAGCGCTGTTGACGGGGGGCCCCCGGCATTCTGCCTGCAGGGGGTTGCAAAGGCGCAACCTCGCCATATGGTATGGTTTGGAGTACCCTATGCAGCAGTGTGCCGGACGATTTCCGGCCGCACCTGACAAACAGGAGAAAAACCATGCACTACGACCTTCTCGTCCATGTGGACAGCGACGACGCGGCTGTCCTCGGCCTTGCCCTTGCCAACATCGTCAACTATCGCGCAGCATTGCCGCAGGATCAGTTCCATGTGGTGCTGGTGGCAAACGGCCCTGCCGTGAAACAGTTCGTCCTTCAGGAACAGACGCACGCGCCCGTCATCGCAGACCTGCATGCCGCAGGGGTGTCGTTCCGCATGTGCAATAACGCCCTCACCAAGTTCGGCATCGCCCCCGAGACGTTGCAGACGGCCTGCGAGGTCGTGCCCGCAGGGGTGGTGGAGGTCGTCGACCTGCAGCGCAAGGGCTATGCCTACATAAAGCCCTAGGCCGGGGGGCGCTGAAGCGCCTTTACAAGGTGCGGAACAGGCAGTAGCTAGTGTTCGCCTGCGATCGTTGGCAGTGGCACCGCACAGTGCCGCTGCCGACCATCCGCATGGGGCCGTACCCCGCCTGCCACAGGCATTCAGGGTGCAACGGAGATGTGCATGACCATTCGCGCACTTGTCGTCGACGACGAACGCCCGGCCCGAGACGAACTCGTCTACCTGCTTTCGGCGCATGCCGATGTGGAGACGATGGAAGCCGCATCGGCAGGCGAGGCGTTGTCGCTCATTGCCAGCCATCATCCCGACCTCGTGTTCCAGGACATCGAGATGCCGGGGCGGGGCGGCTTCGACGTGTTACAGGCCGCGTCGCTGATGACGAACCCGCCTGTGTTCGTCTTCGTCACCGCCTTCGACCAGCACGCCATACGCGCCTTCGACGAGAATGCGGCGGATTATCTCCTGAAGCCCGTGGCCCCCGAACGTCTCGCCCGCTGTCTCGAACGTGTGCGCCAGCGTCTCGCCCCCGATGGCGGTAGCACGCAGGTCGAGGACATGATGGACAGGCTGCTGGCGCGCATAGGGCGCGAGCGTCCGCTACCGCGAATCGCCGTGGAACAGGGCGGGCGCATCCACCTTGTGCCGACGCCGGAGGTCGTGCTCATCGAGGCGGAGGAGAAGCGCATCGCCGTCGTGACCGAGGCTGGTCGTTTCACCTGCCACGGTGCCCAGAGTCTTGCGCGTATCGAAGACCGTCTTGCCGGTCAGCCCTTCTTCAGGGCCAATCGGGCCGTGCTGGTCAATCTTGAGCGGGTTGCCGAGTTCTCGCCGTGGTATAACGGCAAATACCATCTGGTCATGAACGACAGCGAGCGCACCGGCGTGACTGTCAGCCGCAACCGGGTGCGCGACTTCAAGCAGGCCCTCGGGGTCTGAGGCGCGTGCATCGTCAGATGTTCAGTTGAGGCGGAGATGGCACGGGCTTGACGCCCCCGCTTCGTGGTTTCATCGTTTTTTTCTTCGCAGGTGGCTTCATGCAGCCGGTTCCGTATATCCCCCCCATGTTCATAACGCTCTCCGAGCGTTTCGGCCTGCTTCTGGCGGGTGGTTTCGCCATCATGACCCTCGCCCCGCTGGACAAACTCGGGCCGGGGCGCACACGTTCGTGGCGGGCCACGGCGTTGCTGGTGGTGCTGTTCTCGCTGTTCACCATCCTTGGCACCTACAACGGCAACATCGTGTTCCAGTCGTTCGCCAACCTGCGCGCCATGGGGGCGGTGACGGCGGGGCTTTTCGGCGGTCCGATGGTGGGCGCGCTGACCGGGCTCATCGCCGGAGGGCATCGCTACTTCATCGACGTGGGCGGGTTCAGTGCCGTGCCGTGCGGGCTCGCAACCTTTCTGGAGGGACTTGCCGCAGGGCTCTTCGCGTGGCGTTTTCCCTCCCGCAGCCTCGACTGGGGCACTGCCATGACCTTCGCCGCCGTGGGTGAGGCTGTGCACATGTGCCTTGTTCTCGGGCTGGCACGCCCCTATGCTCAAGCGGTCGACCTCGTGGAGGTCATCGGGCTGCCCATGATATTGCTCAATGGCGTGGGGGCGGCCATCTTCGTGCAGGCGTTGCGCATGCAGATGCACTTCCGGGACCTGCGCGACTCGTCGCAGGCGCGGCAGATACTCTCCATCGCCAACCGCACGCTCCCGCACCTGCGCGCGGGCTTGAGCGCCGCCTCCGCACGGGCCACAGCCGAGATCATCCTCGACGAGACACGGGTGGCTGCCGTGGCTCTCACCAGCAACGACATGGTGATGGCGCACGTGGGTGCGGCCTCCGACCACCACAGGGCCGGGCATTCCGTGTGCACGCAGGCGACACGCCGGGTGGCCACGGATGGCATTCCGCTCTTCGTGACGGGGCATGACGAAATAGGCTGCCAGCTTGAGGCATGCCCGCTGTGCAGTGCCATCATCGTGCCCCTGCGCAAGGGCGATACCATCCTCGGCTGTCTCAAACTCTACGGAACCAAGGACAGACCGCTCGACCAGACGCTGTTCGAACTGGCCAAGGGACTTGCCGACCTGTTCGCCACGCAGATCGAACTCGAAGACATCGGTATCAAGAACCAGTTGCTCGCCCGGGCGGAGATCCGCCGGTTACAGGCGCAGATCAACCCGCACTTTCTCTTCAATTCGCTGAACACGGTGGCCTCGTTCTGCCGGACGGCACCGGGACAGGCTCGCGAGCTCATTCTCGACCTTGCCCGCTACATGCGACGCAACCTCGATACCAGCCGTGAAGCCATCCATCTTGCCGAAGAGGTGGAGCAGATTCGCGCCTACCTCGTCATCGAGAAGGCCCGTTTCGGAGAGCGCATCCGCGCCGTCATCGACATCGACCCCGAGACGGAACACTGCCTCGTTCCGCCCCTGCTCATTCAGCCGCTGGTGGAGAACAGTGTGCGTCACGGCATCCTCGGCAACGAGGAGGGGGGCGTTGTGCGCCTTGCCACGAGCATGGAAGACGGCCACGTGGTCGTGGTTGTCGAGGATGACGGCGCAGGTATGCCCGAGTCCACGCGGCAGGGTATCCTCAACGGTACGCCTGTCACGGCCCATGGCGAAGGCATCGGTGCGAGCAACTGCAACCAGCGTCTCGTGCAGTTGTACGGGCCCGCCTACGCCCTCTCCATCGACAGCGCCCCCGGCATGGGAACGCGCATCACCTTCCGCGTTCCCGCCTCGACCGACGCCGAGGTGTTCGCCTCGGCAGCTGCCTGAAGTGCTGCCCGCAGGGCAGCTTTTTGGGAGCATCCGTCCTGATGCATTTCGGCATGCGCCCGCAACGACTCACCCGGCAAAAGTGACGTTTCGGTCTTTTGCCGATGGTTGTGTTAACTGCAACTCATTAAGAAGGAGGTAACAAACAACAGCCACGGTGCGTCAGGGGAGACGGGCGACGCCGGGCACCAGAGGAGGGTGACATGCCATCAATGATGTATTTCTTCTTGAGCGTCGCTGCGCTCATCGGCGGGTACATGGTCTACAGCCGTGTCGTCGAACGCATGTTCGGCGTCGACAACTGCAAGGCCACACCAGCCTGCACCATGGCAGACGGCGTCGACTATGTGAAACTGCCTCCCAGCAAGATCTTTCTCATCCAGTTGCTGAACATCGCAGGCCTAGGCCCGGTGTTCGGCCCCATTCTCGGTGCGTTGTACGGGCCATGGGCGCTGGTCTGGATCGTACTCGGCTCCATCTTCGCGGGGGGCGTGCACGACTACTTCTCGGGGATGCTGTCGGTGCGCTACGAGGGCAAGTCCGTGCCCGACATCGTGGGCTACAACCTCGGCAACGGCTTCAAGCAGTTCATGCGCTTCTTCTCGGTCGTGCTTCTGCTGCTGGTGGGCGTGGTCTTCGTCACCGGCCCCGCCAAGCTGCTCGCCAACCTGACCGACATGACGCTGATGACATGGGTCATCATCATCTTCGCCTACTACTTCCTCGCCACGGTTCTGCCCATCGACCAGATCATCGGCCGTATCTACCCGCTCTTTGCGGTCATCCTCGTCATCATGGCCGTGGGTCTCACTGGGGCGATGATCGTGAAGGGCTACGAGTTCTATCCCTCTGCCCATTTCGTGAACCAGCATCCCACGGGGCTGCCCCTGTGGCCGCTGATGTTCATCACCATCGCCTGCGGCGCCATCTCGGGCTTCCACGCCACGCAGTCGCCCATGATGGCGCGCTGCGTGCCTGACGAGAACTGCGGTCGTCCCATCTTCTACGGTTCGATGATCGCCGAAGGCGTCATCGCCCTCATCTGGGCGACGCTGGGCATGAGCTTCTACCCCACCCCCGAGGCGCTCAACGCCGCCATCGCCGCCGGTGGCCCCGGCAAGGTCGTCAATGACGTGTCCATGACGCTCATGGGCCCGGTGGGCGGCATCCTCGCCATCCTCGGCGTGGTCGTGTTGCCTGTCACCTCCGGCGACACGGCGTTCCGCTCGGCCCGCCTGACCATCGCCGACGTGCTGAACTTCTCGCAGAAGGGCAACGGTGCCCGTCTGATGATCGCACTGCCACTGTTCGTCATCGGTGCGGTGCTGTCGCAGGTGAACTTCGACATCATCTGGCGCTACTTCGGCTGGGCCAACCAGACGCTGGCGACCATCGTACTGTGGGCGTCTGCGGCCTACCTCGTGCGTCGCGGCATGCTCCACTGGATTGCCAGCGTGCCCGCCACGTTCATGACGTGCGTGTGCGTGACGTACATCTGCTACGCCAAGATCGGCCTGAACATCCCGCTGGACATCTCCACGTGGATAGGCATCGCCGCCGCGGTGGGTTCGTTGGGCCTCTTCCTCGTGAAGCGTCCGGCGTTCGCGGCGAATCCCGTCGCCTAGACGCTTCGCTATCCGTTCCGACAGGACGCCCCGCCTCGCCGCGGGGCGTCCTTTTTTCCATGCAATCCCGCCTTGGCCTTCATCTCATGCGTCAGGTCCAACAGCGGCGAAGGGGTGTCTCCCCGCCCGACCTCTACCGGGGTATGCGCGATGTCGCTTGTTGCGTGATGCATTTCACCCCTAGGAAACGACGCTTCATCCCGAAGAAACGACATCAGGGCCCTTGCGGGGTGTCACTGTGATGTTTTTTTCATTAAACAATATTTAATGAACGGGTGTCATGCGTGCATTCTTTACCATTACGCATGGTTATGAAGGAGGGATTCATGCCGTCAATGATGTATTTTTTTCTGAGCGTGGCAGCGCTCATCGGCGGGTACATGGTCTACAGCCGTGTCGTCGAGCGTCTGTTCGGCGTAGACAACTGCAAGGCGACCCCGGCTTGCACCATGGCCGACGGGGTGGACTATGTGAAACTGCCGCCCAGCAAGGTGTTCCTCATCCAGTTGCTGAACATCGCGGGCCTCGGCCCGGTGTTCGGCCCCATCCTCGGCGCCCTGTACGGCCCGTGGGCTCTGGTGTGGATCGTGCTCGGCTCCATCTTCGCGGGGGGTGTGCACGACTATTTTTCGGGGATGCTGTCGGTACGCTACGAGGGCAAGTCCGTGCCCGACATCGTAGGCTACAACCTCGGCAACGGCTTCAAGCAGTTCATGCGCTTCTTCTCGGTGCTGCTGCTTCTGCTGGTGGGTGTGGTCTTCGTCACCGGCCCCGCCAAGCTGCTTGCCAGCATGACCGACCTCAACCTGCTCACGTGGGTCGTCATCATCTTCGCCTACTACTTCCTCGCCACCGTTCTGCCCGTGGACAAGATCATCGGCCGTATCTATCCGCTCTTCGCCATCATCCTCGTGGTCATGGCCGTGGGTCTCACCGGTGCGATGATCGTGAAGGGCTACGAGTTCTACCCCGCGGCCCATTTCGTGAACCAGCACCCCACGGGTCTGCCCCTGTGGCCGCTGATGTTCATCACCATCGCCTGCGGCGCCATCTCGGGCTTCCACGCCACGCAGTCGCCCATGATGGCGCGCTGCGTGCCTGACGAGAACTGCGGTCGTCCCATCTTCTACGGTTCGATGATCGCCGAAGGCGTCATCGCCCTCATCTGGGCGACGCTGGGCATGAGCTTCTACCCCACCCCCGAGGCGCTCAACGCCGCCATCGCCGCCGGTGGCCCCGGCAAGGTCGTCAATGACGTGGCCATGACGCTCATGGGCCCGGTGGGCGGCGTCCTCGCCATCCTCGGCGTGGTCGTGCTGCCTGTCACTTCCGGCGACACGGCCTTCCGTTCGGCCCGCCTGACCATCGCCGACGTGCTGAACTTCTCGCAGAAGGGCAACGGTGCCCGCCTGATGATCGCACTGCCGCTGTTCGTCATCGGTGCGGTGCTGTCGCAGGTGAACTTCGACATCATCTGGCGCTACTTCGGCTGGGCCAACCAGACGCTGGCGACCATCGTGCTGTGGGCGTCTGCGGCCTACCTCGTGCGTCGCGGCATGTTCCACTGGATAGCCAGCGTGCCCGCCACGTTCATGACGTGCGTGTGCGTGACGTACATCTGCTACGCCAAGATCGGTCTGAACATCCCGCTGGACATCTCCACGTGGATAGGCATCGCCGCCGCGGTGGGTTCGCTGGGCCTCTTCCTCGTGAAGCGTCCGGTGTTCGCGGCGAATCCCGTAGCCTAGACGCTATCCACCTCGAATGAACCTGACGCCCCGCTGCAAAGCGGGGCGTTCGCTTTTTACGGAGACGGGGCCATACTGAGGGCCGCTGCCCTCCTGAAAACCACTCGCGTGCGCAACCCCTTGCCATGGCATGCTGGTGTGGACTTCAGCGTGGTGCACGCCTACTATGACAGACTGGACATCTTGAGATGACGGCCTGACGGGCTGTGTGTCCGTCAGGCTGAGTCCGGTTTGCAAGGATGCGCAGTGGGGCCGTCACGCCACCGCCGTCGGAACCCGTTTGCCCGGAGGGTCGCCATGAACAGGATAGCCGTCATCGGCGTAGGCAACGTAGGCATGGCGTTCGCCTATGCCGCCGCCATCAAGCGCCTTGCCAACGACATCGTTCTCATAGACGCCAATGCCGCGCGTGCTGAGGGCGAGAGCATGGACCTCGCCGACGCCATGGCTCTTGTGGGGCCGGTGCAGATTCGCAGCGGGGGCTATGAGCAGTGCGAAGGGGCGCGCATCGTCGTGGTCACGGCAGGGGCGAAGCAGATGCCCGGTCAGTCGCGGCTTGACCTCGTGCGGGTCAATGCCGGGATAACGCGGGATATCCTCACTGCGGTCATGCAGTACGCTGACGACCCCCTCTATATCATGGCAACCAACCCCGTCGATGTCCTCACCCATGTGGCCCGAACGGTTACCGGGGTCGCTCCCGGACGCGTCATCGGTTCCGGGACGGTTCTCGACAGCGCCCGCTTCAGGGGGCATGTGGCCGAAATCCTGGGTGTCGACGTGCGGGGTGTGCACGCCCATATCGTTGGCGAGCACGGAGACTCCGAAGTGGCGCTCTGGAGTCGGGCCAATGTGTCGGGCATTCCGGTCGCGGAGATGTGCGCCCGGCGCGGCATCGCCTATGACGCGGCGTTCCGGGAGAAGGCTCTGGGGCATGTGCGGCATGCTGCCTATGAGATCATCGGGCGCAAGGGGGCAACGGGGTATGGCATCGGCATGAGCCTGTGCCGCATCGTAGAGGCTATCCTGCATGATGAGCACAGCGTGCTCACGGTATCGTGCCCCGTCGCCGGGCACTACGGGCTGGGAGATGTGAGCCTTTCGTTGCCGTGCGTCATCGGAAGCGATGGCATCGAAGAGGTGCTGGATGCGCCCATCGCCGAGGATGAGCAGGCGGCGTTGGCGGCATCGGCACGAGTCCTCGGCGAGCATCTTGCCGCGTTATAGACAGGCGCGGGCGAGCGTTGTGCCGTGCCGACAGTCCGCCACTGCGTAGTCCGGCACATTGCCTGAACAGCCGTACCCGAAAAACGGGCCTGAACACCTGTGCCTGAACACCCGTCCTGAATACCGGTTTGACGCCTTGTGTGAAGCGTGGCTGTGGCGGGTCAGCCCTTCCCCCGTCGGTCACGCCCAAGCCGGTCGTAACCTGCACGTTGCCCGGGGCGGAGGGAAGGCCTCTGGGGCCGGATGCGTATGCCGGAGTGCCCCCGTGGCATCCCGGTCGGCCCCTCGACGTGGCGGGGCGAGGTCGGGTATTGCCTCTTTGATGAAGAAGGACACGTGAGGACACGGCAACTCACGGAGACGACGGCCCGTTGCGGCGGGCAACAACCTGAACAGTACGAAGGAACGCGCATGACAGTTGAGCGGGTAAGGGATTTCATCATGGCGCGCGACACCTTCGCACAGCATCTGGGCATGAGCCTCGACGAAGTGCGCGAAGGCTTCGCACGGGCCACCATGCCGGTGGACGACAGACACCGTAATGGCGTGGGGCTTGTACATGGCGGGGCCATCTTCGCCCTTGCGGACCTCGCCTTTGCGGCGGCGGCCAATACGAGTGGCGTGGTGTCTCTCAGTCTGACGGCCAGCATCTCATTCCTGAATGCGGGGCGTAAGGGGCCGTTGGCGGCCGAGGCGCGTGAGATAAGTGCCACCAAGCGCATCGCGACCTATGAGGTGCGCGTGCTCGATGGTGAGGGGACGTTGCTGGCCCTCTGTCAGGCCACGGCCTACCGCAAGAGTCATCCCATTCCGGAAGACGATGAAGAGGGGAAGGCGACTTCGTAGACCGGGCGTCGTCGGCGGGGGATGCTCGACCAAACGCGGGAGGGGCAGCGGCGGAGAGGTCGTCTGCGAAGGATGTCAGTCAGGGCTTTCGGCGCATACAATAGAAAACGGCTGCAACATGGTTGCAGCCGTTTTGCGTGCTGTGGCGTTCCCAAGGGGATTCGAACCCCTGTCGACGGCGTGAAAGGCCGTTGTCCTAGGCCGGCTAGACGATGGGAACGCTTGAACCGACAGTGTCGGGAAGACGCTTATGCAATAAGAGCGCTTCGTTCGTCAACCATTTTTTGAAGTTTTTGCGTGTGCGGGTGTCATTGGCGTGAACGCGCCACTTCGTCGAACATGCGCACGTACTTGAGATAGCAGCGCCCGACGGTACTTTCGGGGTCGAGCGACTGCATGAGACCGCCAAGCCCCTCGGGCCGGGGGGGCAGCGGTACACGGCTGGACGGTGGTACCACGACGCGTGTGGTGTCCAGCGGTGTGCGCCCGAAGAGGAGGTGCACCTCGACGCGGTTGAAGAAGGGCCCGTCCATGAACGCGTTGACACGCTCGAGTATCTCTGGAGACATGTAGGACAGGTCCTGCGCCGCCATGTTGTCTTCCGCCCCCACAAGCAGGATGCCCTTGCGCTGCCCGAGTGGAAAGGCAAGGGCGGCGAGGTCGGGCCCCATGACCATCTCCCAGTTCTCCCACAAGCGGGCAAGCTGGAACTGGTTTTTTGCGCCACGCGCGTTGAGGTATTCCTTGAGGGCATCGGCGATGGGCTTCATGGGCACTCCGTATGTTTCTCATACCACAAACGGTGCCGGATTGCATCGCCGGGACGGGTGCCCGTCCCGGCTGGATTCCTGCACCGGTTGGGTACCCGGACCGTGGGCAGCCTGACCGGGTTCATGGCGTCAGGTCTCGGGCCAGACAGGCGTTCCGCAACGGCAGCAGACCATCAGGCTTTTCCATATCCTGGAACTGCAATAGGGGCAGTCACGCCAGCGCGACCTGCCCATGAGCGCCAGCAGGACCGGTGGCAGTACCGGGATGAAGAGTGCAGCATAACCCCAGAAGACGACAGGACGCCCTAGTCTGTGAGCGAGTCTCACGGTGAACAGGACGAGCATGGTATGTGCGAAGATTGCGGCGGCGATGAGCATGATGTTGTGTGAGGTCATGGTTCCTCCATGGTCTGAGTGTTGAAAATGCACGTCGGCACATCATGTGATGTGGCGGCGTGCATCTGTTTTCTTGTAAGACGCGTGATGTCGTCAGAAAGGTGTATGAAGTGAATGTACCGTTTCACATGGAGAATAGACCTGATGAATGTGAACAGGACATGATTGGTGATAGAATAGCATATGTTTCAAGAAAGGCAACCGCAGTCGGAAAACGTTCATATGATGTAGAATCATGATGGGACAGTTCGGGTGAATGGCTTTGATGGAATCATTTTACGACGTCTGGTTCGTGCCGTGTCGGGTTATGCGGCGTCTGGACTATTCTCTGCGCTGTGACGGATGGCGAGGCAGTGGCATCTGCCCGGTAGCGGCCGCTTCGGAGAAAAGGCCGGATGTTGCGTCGCAAGCCCTGTCCAGCCTCACCGGTTGACTATATGCTTGATGTTGGATATGTCTACATCAAGTTTTCTTGATTTTAAATATCACGCCGTAAGCATAGAAGGCCAACATGTCCCTCGCCCTTCAGTATTTCAAGGCTTTGTCGGATGAGACGCGTCTGCGCCTCATCCATGTGCTCAACCGTCATGAACTGTCGGTGAACGAGTTGGTCTCCATTCTTGAGATGGGGCAGTCGCGCGTTTCACGCCATCTGAAGATTCTCACGGGTGCCGGTTTGCTGACCTCGCGTCGCGACGGACTCTGGGTCTTCTATTCCGCCGCCGCCGAGGGCGACGGGCGCGCCTTTCTCGACGCTGTGACGCCGTTCGTGACCACCGACATGGTGTTGCAGGCAGACCTCGACATGGCCCAGAAGATCATCGAGGAGCGCGCCCTCAAGACAAGACAGTTCTTCAATGCCATCGCCGAAGACTGGGACGAACTCAACCGCGAGGTTCTCGGGGGGTTCGACCTTGCCGGGGCAGTGGCCGAGGCCATGCCGCAGTGCGAGACGGCGGTCGACCTCGGCTGCGGGACGGGCTCGGTCATCGAGCGCATGTTGCAGCGGTCGCAGCAGGTCATCGGGGTGGACGGTTCGCCCCGGATGCTCGAACTGGCGCGTCGGCGTTTCGTCGAAGGCGCAGAGCGTGTATCATTGCGTATCGGAGAACTCGATCACCTGCCCCTGCGCGACGGTGAAGCCGATTTCGCCAGCATCAACATGGTGTTGCACCATCTTTCGGACCCGGGAGTGGCCCTTGGCGAGATTCGCCGGGTGCTGCGCCTCGGAGGCCAACTCATGGTCACGGATTTCGACAGGCACGACAACGAGCGTATGCGGAGCGACTATGGCGACCGCTGGCTTGGCTTCGAAGGCGTCCAGCTTGAAGGATTGCTCCGCGAAGCCGGGTTCACCGTGCGCGAATGCCGCAGGCAGGGGGTGGCCAAGGGCCTTGCCCTGCATCTGATGCTTGCCGAGAAGACACAACAGTAACCCTAGCCGCCGACTGGAGGCTCTCATGACCGACGCCAAGCGCGCCCAGAAACTCGACCTTTCCCTCGACCACAAAGTGGCCGACATGTCCCTTGCCGATTACGGCCGCAAGGACCTGCAACTCTCCGAACGTGAGATGCCGGGCCTGATGGAACTCATCAGGAAGTACGGCGGCACGAAGCCCCTCAAGGGGCTGAAGGTCACCGGTTCGTTGCACATGACCATCCAGACCGCCATGCTCATCCGCACCTTGTACGAACTGGGTGCCGATATCCGCTGGGCATCGTGCAACATCTTCTCCACGCAGGACCATGCGGCTGCCGCCATTGCCGCATCCGGCATGGCCAAGGTCTTCGCATGGAAGGGCGAGACCCTCGAGGACTACTGGTGGTGCACCGAAATGGCACTGACGTGGCCCGACGGTTCCGGCCCCGACCTGCTGGTGGACGACGGTGGTGACGCCACGCTGTTCATCCACAAGGGCGTGGAGGTCGAGAACGACCCCTCACTGCTCAAGAAGGCCTACGACAACAAGGAGTTCCAGATCATCATGGATCGCCTTGCCCTTGCATACGAGCAGGACCCCGGTCGCTGGCAGCGTGTGGCCGCCAAGGTGCGCGGCGTGTCGGAAGAGACCACCACGGGTGTGCATCGCCTCTATCAGCTGGAACAGGAAGGCAAGCTTCTCTTCCCCGCCATCAACGTCAACGATGCGGTCACCAAGTCGAAGTTCGACAACCTCTACGGTTGCCGCGAGTCGCTGGCTGACGGCATCAAGCGCGCCACCGACGTCATGGTGGCGGGCAAGGTCGTGGTCGTTGCCGGTTACGGCGATGTGGGCAAGGGCTGCGCCCAGTCCATGCGCGGCTTCGGCGCCCGCGTGCTGGTGACTGAAATCGACCCCATCTGCGCGCTTCAGGCCGCCATGGAAGGTTACGAAGTCACCACGATGGAAGAGGCAGTGCGTACGGGTGACATCTTCGTGACCGCCACCGGCAACTGCAATGTCATCACCGGGGCACACATGGAGGCCATGAAGGACGAGGCCATCGTCTGCAACATCGGCCACTTCGACAACGAGATCGACATGCACTACCTCGAGAACACCGAAGGGTGCGTGTGCCTCAACATCAAGCCGCAGGTGGACAAATGGACGCTGCGTTCGGGCCGCAGCATCATCGTGCTCGCCGAAGGCCGTCTCGTGAACCTCGGTTGCGCCACCGGCCACCCCAGCTTCGTCATGTCGGCCAGCTTCACCAACCAGACGCTGGCCCAGATTGAGCTTGCCACCAACCCCGACCTCGAGCGCAAGGTCTACACCCTGCCCAAGAAGCTGGACGAGGAAGTGGCGCGTCTGCACCTCGACCGTCTGGGTGTCAAGCTCACCCGCCTCAGCAAGGATCAGGCCGACTACATCGGCGTTTCGCCCGAGGGCCCCTTCAAGCCCGACCACTACCGCTACTAGCGCTCGGCCCTCACGGGCTGCGTGTTTGCAATGAAAGGGCGGGGAAGCATCGGCTTCCCCGCCCTCCGTCGTTCTGGTTGTGCTGGTACCATGCCGCATCATGGCGCTACGCGGTGAAAGGCACGGCCTGCCCCCTCAGGGCACAGTTCGGTTTACGCCGCCTTCAGCTTGACGATGAGCGAACGAAGTTCCTGCGTCATGGCGGACAACTCCGTCATGGCCTTCGCGCATTCGCCCATGGCGCCTGCGGTTTCGGAGGCGATGCGGTTCACTTCATCGGTGCCACGGTTGATCTGTTCGCTGGCGGCGGACTGTTCTTCGCTGGCGGTGGCGATGGCCCGCACCTGATCGGCGCTGCCTTCGATGAGCCCCACGATGCGCGCCAGCGCGTCACCCGCGATGCTGGCGAGTTCCGTGCTCCGCCCCACAGACATGGCCGCTTCGTCCATGCCTCGGATGTTGTCCTTGGTGCCCGACTGGATGGCCCGGACGGCCTCGCCCACTTCCTTGGTGGCGTTCATGGTCTTCTCGGCGAGCTTGCGCACCTCGTCGGCGACGACCGCGAAGCCGCGTCCGGCTTCACCGGCACGGGCCGCCTCGATGGCAGCGTTGAGGGCCAGCAGGTTCGTCTGGTCCGCGATGTCGGTGATGACCGTCATGATCTGTCCGATATTCTCGGCCCGTGTGCCGAGCATGTCGAGACTCAGTTTCAGTTCGCCGGTCTTGGCATCCACATCGGAGATGGCCTCCACCACCGAACCCACCACGCTGGCCCCTTCGTCTGCCTCCCTGCGGGCGTGCTCCGAACTTTCCGCCGCTTCGGCGGCGTTGCGGGCAATCTCCATGACCGAGGCGTTCATCTCCTCCATGGCGGTGGCCGCTTCCGTAGTGCGCTGCAACTGGGTCGATGAACCGCGCGCCGCCTGTTCGACCTGCGCGGAAAGCTCCTCGGAGGCGGAGGATATGCGCTCGACGATACCTTCAAGTTGCGATGCCGCCAGCAAGAGTCCCTCGCGGCGAGCGTTCTCTGCCTGTGCGCGGGCGGCTTCGGCTTCGCGGGTGGCCACTTCGGCCTTGCGGGTCTGCTCTTCGGCCTCCTGCGTCTTGGCTTCGGAGGTGGCGATCATCTCCTTGAGTCGCCGTACCATGACGCGCAAGGCTTCGGCCAGGGTGCCTATCTCGTCCTGTCGTGTAAGGGCCAAATCCTGCCCGAGGTCGCCGTCTGCCACCGCCCGTGCGAAATCCACTCCCTTGTTCAGGGCGTTCACGATACTGCGTACGATGAGGAACACGACAACACTGGTGACCAGCAGCATGATGATGCCTACGGCAAGGGTCGTGTTGCGTATGGCGGCCACGGACTCGTTTATCTCGTCCATGTCCACGGTGACGGCCAATTGCCACCCGGTCCGTTTCTCCGTGGTGTAGACGAGAATCTTGTCCTTGCCTTTGAACGTGTACTCCACTTCGCCAGACGGGTTCCTGAACATGGGGGCTGCCCAGGGCTCATCCTTGAGATTGAGCGTGAGGATGTGCGACTTGTCCGGGTGTGCCGCAATGAAACCGGCCTTCGAGACGAGGAAGGCATATCCTGTCTTGCCTATGCGTATGGGGTCGATGACCTCTGTGGCGAACCTTGCAAGGTCGATGGCACCGTAGATGACGCCGATGACCCTGCCATCACGTTTCACCGGTGATGCCACGACGAAGACCGGCTTGTTGTTGACCTTGCTGAGTACGGCATCCGAAACGGCTGGCGTTCCCTGTATGGCGGTCTTGAAGTAGTCGCGGCTGCCGAGGTTCACCTTGCCGATGTCCTCTTGCCGGTTGCTGGCAACCACCACACCGTCAGGGCCGACGACCGCCAGCGACTGGTAGGTGCTATACTCTTCCAGTGTGTCCCGGAGTGCCTGCACGGCCTTTTTCGTGTGTTCGGGGGTGGGGTCGCTCAACACCCGTGCGAATTCATCACGTTTGGCCTGTGAACCGATGTCACTCTGGCTGTCTTCGACTGTCGTGGAGAGTTCTCTCGACAGCATGTCACGCACAAGGATTGAAGACTGCATGAGTGCTGCTTCAAGATTGCGTGAGGCGGTGGTGTATGCAATGTACGCTGTGACACCCATGCCGAATACAAGGATACTGATGATGGGAACGAGAAAGCGGTTTCGCAGGTTCCAACGCATGGCGTGCTCCTCCTGAAAGGGGGGATGGTTTATGCCATATTACCCTGTCAGAAGCGTCGAAGCCATAGTCCAAAGCTAAAAATAACGCCAACGAGGGCTGTCGCTGGCGTTATTTTCCGGCCTCTTGCAGATGGCAGGCAAGACCGTGGCGCAGATTAGTTCCTCTGCTGTACAGTGAGCTCGACCCAGCGTGCCGTTTTCTCGAGGATGCCGGAGAGCGCGGCTTCGAAACCGTCGAGCAGCGTTGCCCGTCTGTCGTCTGCCAGTGGGACGTACGCTTCGACGTTTTGTGAGGCGATGATGCGCCCTTTGCGGACATCGAGCATTTGCAGGCGCAGGCGGATGTCTACGCCCGTTTCCCGGGCCTCGGTGCGTGCCGCGAATTGCTGGATGTCCACCATGAGTCGCACGTCGGGGAAGACTCCTGCGCTTTCGGCGGAGACTGTGCCGATGCGTGTGCCTGCATCGAGTGCGTCGATGATGTGCCGTTGCAGCATCTGCGGTACATGGCTTCCCCATCGCACATTGGGCAGATAGCTGAGTTCGCGACCCTGCAGGATGGCGATATGGTCGGTGTCGAGCGAGCGCGTCGTCTCAGGCAGTGAGACGGCGAGTTGCACCGGGGCGGCAGGACGGGGTGTGGCATCGGTGCGGGGCATGTCAGGAGACAGCAGGATGCGCTGCGGTGCCGGGCCGGGGTCGAGCACTCGCGCACAGCCTGCGCCGGAGATGGTCGAGGCCGCCAGCAAAAGGATGGCGCACAACGTCGTGAAGTTGCGGAATGGTGTCATCGTTCTTCATACTCCGGTAGCTGGTTGCCGAACATGAAGCGCCGGGGGTCGCTCTCCATCCTTTGCGCCATGCGGTTCAGGGTCGTCACAAGGTGACGAGACTCGATGAGCAGGCGGCGCATATCCTCAAGCCCTTCTGTGCTGAAGCCCGTGACGCCGGGTTCGGCTGCGGCGAGCAGGGCGTCGAGACGGCGTGCGGTGTTGCCCACGGCCACGATGCTGTCGCGCATGTCGCCGCGGGTCAGGTCGCGCATATCGCCCGCCAGGGTCTCAAGACCTGCCGAGGCATTGGCGAGGCGGCGCGTGGTCGTGTCCATGTTGGTGATGATCCTGTCGAGGCTGTCGGCACGTGCGGCCATGCGTGCGGTGACGGTGTCGAGGGCATGGAAGGTCGAGGCGAGCGCGGCCCTGTTCTCTGCGTTGAGCACATCGGCAAGCCTGTTGACCAGTTCGTTGCCCGACCCCACAAGCTGGGGCATTCCCGCGAAGAGTTCCTCGAGACGTGACGCGCGAGAGGCTATGACAGGCACTTCGCCCGCAGTACCGACGAGTAGCGGGGCATGGGGCGAACCGCCGGTTATCTGTACCACCGAGACACCGGTGAGTCCGCGACCTTCGAGACTGGCGACCGAATCTTCGCGGACGGGGGTGGTGGCATCGATTTCGATACGTACCTTGACCTTGGCGGGGTCGTCGGGGTTGAGGGTTATCTGTTTCACGGCCCCGACCTTGACGCCGTTGAAGAAGACGTCGCTGGCCACGCTGAGGCCCATGACGTTGCCGCTGAAATGGACGTCATAGGCCGCCATGGCCTTGCCTTCGCCCCGCCCCGCAGTCCAGAGGACGAAGGCGAGGGCCCCGGTCACGGCGAGGAGCGTGAAGACGCCCACGAGAATGTAGCTGGCACGGGTTTCCATGCGTCACTCCGTTGAAGATGCCCTTCACCGCTGCCGTGTGGACGGCTGTGATGTGGGGCAGGGTATGCCTTGGGGGGCGTGTTGTGCGGCTCGTCCACGCGGGCCTGTGAAGTAGTCGCGAACCCAGGGGTGGTCGAGGCTGATGAGTTCGTCGATGGTGCCCACCTTGAGGATGCGACGGTCAGCCAGCACCGCGACCTTGTCGCATACGGCGTAGAGCGAGTCGAGGTCGTGGGTGACGAGAACGACGGTAAGGCCCAGTGCCTCACGCAATTCGGCGAGGAGGTCGTCGAAGGCGGCGGCCCCGATGGGGTCGAGGCCTGCCGTGGGTTCGTCGAGAAAGAGCAACTCGGGGTCCATGACGAGGGCGCGCGCGAGTCCTGCGCGTTTGCGCATACCGCCCGAAAGTTCAGAAGGGTACTTGTGCGCGGCACCGGGGGGGAGTCCGGCCATGCGGAGCTTCATGAAGGCGATTTCGTCCATGAGGTCGCCGGGCAGCGACAGGAATTCGCGTAGCGGCACCTGGATGTTCTCGAGCACAGTGAGCGACGAGAAGAGGGCACCATCCTGAAAGAGCACCCCCCAGCGGCGGCGCAGGTCGCGCAAGGCCGCCGAGGTGCCGTGCAGGACATCGGTGCCAAGCACTTCTATGCTGCCCCCCTGTGGTCTGCGCAATCCGATGATGGTGCGCAGAAGCACGGACTTGCCCGTGCCCGACCCGCCAATGAGGGCGAGAACCTTGCCGCGCTCGACGTCAAGGTCGAGGCCGTCGTGCACTGTCTGGGCGCCGAAGCGGTTGACGATGCCGCGTAGCCTGATGACGGCGGGAGAAGTGCTGTTGAGGGTTCTCATGGTCGACCTTCGTCTTCAGACGCCGAGGGAGGTGAAAAGGATGGCGAAGAGCGCGTTGAGTACGATGACCATGAAGATGGCTTCCACCACGGCCTGCGTCGTGAGGCGGCCCACCGACTCTGCACTGCCGGTGACCCGGAATCCCTGAAAGCAGCCCACAAGCGCGATGACGAGTGCGAAGAACGGGGCTTTTATCATACCCACCACGAAGTTGCGCAGATGCACTATCTCGTGGAAACGGGCCGTGAAATTGGCCGGGTCTATGCCGAGGGTCCCCCATGCGGCAACGCCGCCACCGAGGATGCCCATGATGTCGGCGATGAAGGCGAGAATGGGCAGCATGACTACCAGCGCCAGCACGCGTGGCACCACCAGCACCTCGATGGGGTCGAGGCCAAGCGCGCGCATGGCCGAAACCTCTTCATTGGCCACCATGGCGCCTATCTGGGCCGTAAACGAGGACCCTGAACGTCCGGCTACGACCAGGGCGGTGAGCAACACGCCCATCTCGCGCAGCGTCGAAATCTCCAGAAGGTTGATGACGAAGACCTGCGCCCCGAAGCGGGCGAATTGTTCGGCCCCCATGTACGCGGTGACAAGGCCGATGAGAAACGAGAGAAGCGCGACGATGGGCACCGCCTGTACCCCTGTCTGTTCCATGTGGCTGCATAGCGAGACCCACCTGAAACGCCACGGACGCAACACGAGTCCCACCAGTGAGATGACGAGCATGCCCATGAAGGCGAGAATGCCGACAGCCTGCTCGGTTTCTTCGACAATGGAAGCCCCGATGGCGTTGAGTGTGCGGGCAAGGGCCGAGGCGTGGCGCACCGTGGGCGCTTCGGACATGTCGATGGCCGCCACACGGTCGATGAGGGCGTTGTGCGCCGGGGCACAGTGCAGAAGCGGGGCGATGCCCTGCTTCTCGAGGGCGGTGCGGAAGGTGGTGATGACGAGGGCGCCTGCGGTGTCAAGCCGCAGCACCCCCGTGAGGTCGAACGTCAGGTCGCCGCACTCGGCCGGGATGGCAAGGTGCTGGAGTTGCCCGCGTGCGCGTGCCGCCGTCGCCACGTCCCATGCCCCCGAGAAACGGAGTATGCCCGTGTTGCCGAAGCTTTCCAGAAGAACGTCTGGCAGCCGCGACCCGTTCTCGGTTATGCCGCGCGGGTCTTCTTCACGGGCAAGCGAAGGGGCGTCGAGTTGCTGGGGAACGTGTGGCATACCGGATACTACCATGCCGAAGGTGCGTTGCCAAACGGGCTGGCCGCAGGGGGCGCGCCGGTCAGGTGGCCCTCTGGATTCGGCATGACGGGGGGCGTCCTGTCAGCGGGGTAGGTGCCCGGTCAGACATCGGGGCAGGTGCTGCACAGATATTGGGCCAAACGCTGGCGGGCAATCGTGCGGGCAGTCCGGTTCGCGGTCAGGGCGGGTATGCTGCCGGGGGGATGCGCAGGGGACGGCCTTGAAGGTGCGTTCTCTGCCTGACGCAGTGAATGTTTCAGGCACACATGAAGGCGACGGGGGCCGGTCGAGTGCCGACAACGTCGTGAAGGAGTCTTGAGACGGCATGGAACAGTCCACACGTCACCATGACAGAGGTGCCAGCACGTGACACTCCTGAATCGGCAGGGGAGGGGACGCCGTAGCCGAGAGCGAAGAACCCCTGCCTGTGCACGGTGGATACCGCACAGAGGCGACGCAGGCTCATTCCTCGTCTTCGTCGTCGTACCACTCGTGTTCGAAGGCGTCGTCCAGACGGTAGTTTCGTACCTGCATGAGCATGGAACCTTCCTGCTCACGGACAAGCCCTTCAACCACGACGTAGGCGTTGAGGTGACTGCCGAGGTCGATGCCCGCGCCTCGCGGCACGATGTGGTACTCGACATCACCTTCGGCAATGGCCACGCGTGCAGCCATGTCGTCACGCGAACGCGGCAGGGGAACGATGTAGCCTTTGACAGTCTTTACTTCTTCCATCTTGGTCATTGCGCTTCTCTCGAAACGGAAAACTGGTGCGGAGGTGGAGGTGTCTGCACAAGAGTGCGAAATATATTTCCTTTCGCGAAAAGGCAACAGTCGTAGGACATAAATCGGAAAATGGGTTTGTTTTTTTGGTTAAAGATAGCTATTTCAGACTGTTGTATAGATGATTTTTTGACGGATTTTCAGATGTGGTGCTGGCGTGGCATGAGTCCGTAACGTGCACCCGACATCTGGGGCTGCAACATGCTCTGCCCGTTATCCTCTTCGACGAGTGAATATCCCGTGACGTCCAGCGTGAAATACCCGTCTTCTATCTGTTCAGCCGTACCGGTGACGACGACTTCCTGCCCGTCGAGTTCAGTGTCCGTGACGCCGCGAAGCAGGAAAATCCTGTCATCCGGGGTTTCAAGAACCGGCCCGTCGTCGGTGACCACCACGATGCCGGTCACCACCACTTCAGACGCGGCTTCAGCCGGGGATTGGGCTGACAGTGCGTGGGCGGGGGCAAGCAGCATTGCTATAAGGACGACAAGACCCTTCAGAAGGGAGCGCCACCCGGAGTGATTGCTACGCATCATGACGTTGTTCCTTGGCAGTGTCGCCCTCGACGACCACGTAGGTCGCAAGGTCGAAGTAGGTCTTACCCTGTCTGGAATAGATGTAACCGGTGGCCGCCACCTTGCAACGACATAGCCGAACGAGTTCAGGATAGTCACCAAGGTTGCCGACGATGAACTCCTGTTCGGAGTTGTCGGCGATAAGTACCGAAGATACAGAATAATCATCAGCCCATCCTTCAGGAAGGATGTAGCCCGTTACGGTTGCAAGACCGTCTTGTGCGGCTATGGTCTGCGGCATGATGTTCCCTGTGTTCATGAAAATGAAACGTGCAGGAACAGGAGCAGGAAACGGGCCAGAGAGATATTTATCTGAAATGTATCAACTTTGATCTTGAGCTTGGGATTTTAGAGAACTTGGAGTTCTGTTTTTTGCGAGGTGCCTTGTCGGCGTCTGGGGGGCAGCTTGTCGATGCAGGATTCTAATCGACTTGTATTGAGCATAACAAGCCATATTATATTGCTATTTTATCGAGTAAGAACTGAAGGTTCTTTTTTGTCTAGAGAAGAACTGTATGTTCTTCTTTACTTCTTCAACCTGCCGCTACCGGGCTTGAAATCCTCTTTTTTCAGGCTGTGTCGGGTCATGAGCTTGTGTATCTGCCGGGTGGTGACCCCGGCGATGGCTGCTGCGCCTTTGATACTGCCCCCGCTGGTGGCGAGGGCGCGTTCCAGATACTCGCGTTCGAAGCTGTCCAGCGCATGACGGCGTGCGGCTTCAAGGGGCAGCGATATGTCAAGGGCGCGGTTGCGCACTGCATGGGGCAGTCCCCTGAATTCTGCGGGAAAGGCTTCGGGCGACAGCACTTCTCCCCCTTCGAGGATGCAGGCGCGTTCGATGATGTTCTCAAGCTCACGCACGTTGCCGGGCCAGTCGTAGCGCATGAAGGCGTCGATGACATCGGGGTGGATGGCCCGAATGTCACGTGAACGTTGCGGGTTGCAGCGCCTCACGAACGCCTCTGCCAGCTGGAGGATGTCCTCTTTGCGTTCACGCAGCGGCGGGATGTCGATGGGAAAGACGTTCAGCCGGTAGTACAGGTCGCGCCTGAAGCGCCCCTGCGCACACAGGGTCGACAGGTCTTCGTTGGTGGCTGCCACGACGCGCACATCGGGCCGGATGACGGTCTCGCCGCCCACACGCTGGAAACATCTGTCCTGCAACACATTGAGGAGTTTGATTTGTACGGACGGGCCGATGGTGCCTATCTCGTCGAGGAAGATGGTCCCGCCTTCGGCGATCTCGAAACGCCCCGGCTTCTTGCGGATGGCGCCCGTGAAGGCACCTTTCTCGTGGCCGAAGAGTTCGCTCTCCACCAGCGCCTCCGGAATGGCCCCGCAGTGTACGCTGATGAAACGTTTGCCGTGCCTGTTGCTGTGGCTGTGGATGAGGCGTGCGATGAGGCTCTTGCCCGTGCCGGTCTCGCCGGTGAGCAGCACGGTGCTGCGTGTGGCCGCCACGAGGCGTATCTTGTCATAGACCTCACGCATCCGGGGGCTGCGGGTGTCGAGTACGATGCCCTCGTCACCTCCGGAGCGGCCCTGTATCAGCCGGTCGCGCAGGTAGTCGAGTTCGGAGCGCACCAGCGCCGATTCGTGCAGCTTCTGGGTTACCAGCCGTACCTCTTCAGGGTGCAACGGGTAGGTGAGGTAGTTGCCTGCCCCGGCCCGCACGGCATCGACTGCCTGCCGGATGGCGTCGGCGCGGGCCAGCACGATGAGGTCGACGGAGGGATGCTGCTGTCTGAAGCCGTGGACGGCCTGACGTATGGTCTCATAGTCCGTCGTGGTGCCGCCGCACAGGATGTCCATGTCCACAAGGGCGATGTCATGGGCGCGCGCGGCAAGGCGCGACTTCATCCCGGCGGTGGAACGACTCAGTTCGAGGTCGATGTCGGGAGTGAAGCAGCGTGGCAGGACGGCGAGGGCCGCAGGGTCCATGGTGGCAGCGAGCACGTAGCGCATGATGCGTTCCTATCCTGTGGTGTCTTCTCACACAAGGGGTTGCCATCCTTGCACTCGTCGGCAAGGCGGGGTAGGGGGGAATCAGGCGACACACTGTAACGCAGGAGGCATGACAATGGCCGACCGTTACCCCATTCTCCCCGGTGGCGCACCCGCCCCGGTGGCCCCCTACTCACCCGGCATGGTCTGCGGCAGCTTTCTCTTCGTCTCGGGGCAGCTTCCGCTTGACGCTGCCACCGGCGTCCTCATCGAAGGCGACATCCGTGAACGTACCCGGCAGGCCCTTCGGAACATGCAGGCCGTCGTCCGGGCTGCGGGCTGCGAATTGTCGTGCGCGGTGCGCGTGAACATCTATCTCGCCGACATGAATGATTTCGCCGCCGTGAACGAGGTCTACAAGACCTTCTTCTGCAAGCCGTACCCGGCCCGGACGGCGATTCAGGCCGCGGCATTGCCGCTTGGTTCCGACATCCTCATCGACGGAATCTTCGCACTGTGAGGTCTCGCCCGTCCCCTTCCGGGGGCGGGCGTTTCCGCACGCATGGCTGAAATGCCGTGCCCGCCTGTCAGCGTCGGGCACCTGTTGCGGGGCCATTCGTACGTGCCGGATGGGACGGTCTCCTCTTGTGGCCCGCAGGGTGAGCGCGGTGCACGGTCGTCAGCGGGCGGGTGCAGACCGTCTTTGACGACCTTCCACGACCCGCCGCATAGCTTTGGGACAGTGGGCACTGCGTGTTGCATCGAACGTGCGGCTGCGGGTGCGCCCCGTGTGTCGCCGTGCAGCCTCAGTTGCCGTCGCGTGCGAGTCCGTGCTTGCGGACAAGTTCGTAAAGATGCCCGCGCGAGATGCCCGCCTCGGATGCGGCGGCGCGTACGTCGGCCCCGTGCCTGTCGAGAAGCCGGGTCACGTAGGCACGTTCGGCGCATGCCTTGTAATCGCGCAGTGTCATGGGCGTGCCGTCGTGTCCCTCTGCCGCAGGCATGCAATGGTCGACCTCGGATGCGCACGGAATGGTCGCGCGGGCGACGGTGACGCGCACTTCCACCGGAAGCTGCCTGGCGTAGAGCGTGCTGTCGTCGTGCGCCGCCGTGCAGGCACGTTCGACGGCGTGGCGTAACTCGCGGATATTGCCCGGCCACGCGTAGCGTTCCACAGTCTCCATGAAATCACCGGCCATCTGCTTCATCGGTGCACCGTGCTGTGCACAGTACCCCTCGATGACGTGCTCGCAGAGGGGCAGTATGTCGGCTGTGCGGTCACGAAGGGGGGGCAGGGTGATGGTAAGCCCGCGCAGGCGGTACAGCAGGTCGCTACGGAAGAGGTCAAGCCGCGTCATCTCATGCAGGTTCTTGTTCGTGGCGGCCACGAGCCTGAAATCGCTGGAGACTTCATGCGCGGAACCCACGGGGCGAAAGCGCCGCAGTTCAAGCGCCCGGAGAAAGCTGCCCTGCATGGCAAGCGGCAGGTCGCCTGCCTCATCAAGGAACAGTGTGCCGCCGTGTGCTTGCCGCAAGAGCCCTTCGCTGTTGCGTTCCGCCCCGGTGAACGCCCCCCGGACGTGTCCGAAGAGTTGACTCTCGACGAGATTCTCCGTCAGCGAGGCACAGTCGAGAGTGACCAGCGGGCTTTCACACCGGGCACTATTGGCGTGTACGGCGCGGGCGAACAGTTCCTTTCCCGTTCCCGTCTCACCGGTGATGAGCACGTTGACCGTACTGGCGGCCGCCTCTTCGACGAGGTCGAGGGCCTCGCGCAGGGCAGGGCTGTCGCCCACGATGGCGTCGCGCCGCAGGGGCCGCCGCCCTGTGGCGCTATTGCGTCCGGCGCGGTAGGCGAGGGCACGCGAGAGTGAGAGCATCACCTCCTGCACTTTGAGAGGCTTTTGCACGTAGTCCCATACACCGTGGCGCAGGGCCGTCTCGGCACCGTCGGCACTGCCATGTCCCGTGATGACGATGACCTCG
This sequence comes from Nitratidesulfovibrio vulgaris str. Hildenborough, assembly GCF_000195755.1. Classification (NCBI taxonomy): domain Bacteria; kingdom Pseudomonadati; phylum Thermodesulfobacteriota; class Desulfovibrionia; order Desulfovibrionales; family Desulfovibrionaceae; genus Nitratidesulfovibrio; species Nitratidesulfovibrio vulgaris. The sequence continues at coordinate 687,875 of NC_002937.3, forward strand.
GGTGTACCGGGCAGTCGGGTGAAGCGCGCCACGTTCTCAAGCCCGTTGCCGTCAGGCAGCAGGACATCGAGAAAGACCACGTCGATACCTTTGGCTGCCTTCTCCTCGGCTTCGGTCAGCGACGCCGCCGCAAGCACTTCATGCCCCATGCCTCCCGCCGTGTCTGCCACAAGAATCCGGACGAGGCTTTCGTCATCAACTACAAGAATGCGCGCCATGTCAGTACCTTATCGACCTTGAATGTCGTTTGCCGGGCGGTTGGCCTCCGCTGGACAGGTGGTTCAGCAGGCAAGCCACACGCAGACTCCACGGCGTCACGTTCCGGCAGATGTGCGCAGTATGAAGCCCGGCGCGGTTCATGCGTCTTCCCTCGTTGCCTGCAGAAGTGCCGTGAGGGTGGTTTCGGCCCCGGCGAGGTCGGTGATGACGGCTTCCAGCATCCTCCGGTCGGGTGCCCCCGCCACGCAGGCCATTTCGAGGGCGCTGGTGCTGGCGGCAAGGTGCCCGAGGTGCAGTGCCTTTGCCGAATTGCACAGGGCGTGCGCTTCACGGCGGAGAGGCGCGAGGTCCCATTCACTGGTCTGGCGGACTTCCAGCGTGCGCATGAGCGCGGTGCGACGGGTCGGCACATCGTCGAGGAAGGCTGCATACAGGCGTGCCAGAAGGCCTTCGTTTCCGGCGAGGTCGGCGAGGGCCGCTTGTGTGTCGTGTACCGGCAGGGGCGTTGTGTCCTGCTGCTGCGACGCGACTGTGGACAGAGGGGCCACAGGGGGCGGATAGGATGCAGCGGATGCAGACGGGAGGGGGGCATCGCCCGGACAGTGGCTGGAAGGAGGGAGTGCAGGCGGGGAAGCGGCTGCCATCGCCGCGGTACCCGGATGCAGCACCCTGTGCACCTGTTCCAGCAGGGTGGCGACGCGCAGGGGCTTGATGATGACGCCATCGGCAGGGGCGTTCAGCAACTGGGCGCGTTCATCGCCTGCGGCGGAGGCCGTGACCATGAGCACCGGGGTGTCGGGGCGTATGCCCGGCACGTCACCTGCCCGCATGTGACGCAGTACATCCAGTCCGTCGAGTCCCGGCATCCGCACGTCCAGCAGGGCGAGGGAGAACCCGCGACCGTCGGCGAGGCATTCGAGCGCCTCAAGGCCGTCACTGGCGCACATGACGTCGTATCCTGCCCCGGTGAGGGCGTCGTGCAGGAAAAGCCGGTTCACAGGGTTGTCGTCTGCCACGAGGATGCGCAACCGGTGTGCAGGTGATGCGACAGAGAGACTTGCCGGACTGCACGTCATGGCGGCGCTGTCGCCGGTCTGGTGCGGCAGCACCTCTTCGGAGGGTGGCAGCGGCGACCTGTACGGCACGTGGGAGTCCTGCACGAGGGGCTGACGCCGGTCAGCCCGTGCCTCCTGTTCCGTTGCAATGCCGAGGCGTGCCGTGAACCAGAAAGAACTGCCCGTCCCCGGTGTGCTGTGGACGCCCGCAGTGCCGCCGCACATGGCGGCGATGTCGCGGGTGATGGCAAGCCCGAGGCCCGTGCCGCCCATTCTCAACTCGTGTGCGGCACCACCCTGCACAAAACTCTCGAAGATGGCGTCCTGTTCGTGCAGCGGAATACCCACCCCCGTGTCCTGCACGGTGAAGCGCAGCATGACGTCCTCCGCACTCCGTTCCTCTTCGCGGACGGCGACGGTGATGGTTCCCCGGCGCGTAAACTTGACCGCATTGCTGACGAGGTTGCCGAGTGCCTGCCGTAGCCGGAAGTCGTCACCCGTGAGCGAGTCTGGCAATCCGGGTGGAATGTCCGCAGTCAGGGTAAGCCCCTTTTGTTCACAGGTGAACCGGAACAGGCCGAGGCATTCGTCCACGGCGTTCCGTAGTGCGAAATGCCGGGGAAGAAGGCGTAATCTGCCCGATTCAAGGCATGAGTAGTCCGTGATGTCGTTGACGATTTCCAGCAGGTTGGCAGAGGCGCCCTTGAGCTGGGCGATGTAGGCGCTTCTCCGTTCGGGTGGGCAGCCGGGCGCTTCGAGCAGGTCGGCCATGCCGATGATACCGGTGAGCGGGGTTCGCATGTCGTGGCTCATGTTGGCGAGAAAGGCGCTCTTCATGCGGTTGGCGGCTTCGGCCACGGCTTGCCTGCTGCTGATGAGCAACGTTGCGCCGCCGATGCCGAACACGCCTACGATAGCGATGCACCAGTAGGTGATGGAGAGGGTATTGAGCCTGTCGGCCTGCACGGCAAGCAGCGGGGCGGCGGCAAGGGCGACGCTGATGCCGCCTCGCTGTCCTCCGGTGACATCGCGTTCGTCGCGGTGGCAGTTCATGCATGTGGCGTCTGTGGCGAGGGGGGCCATGAAGCGGTAGTGCGACAGCGAACCTTTCATACCCTGTTCGAGGGTGAATACTTCCTTCTCGCCGTACCTGAACTTGTCGAGGGCTGCCTTCTCCCACACGTCGGGGGCGTTTTCGGGGCGTAGCGGGAAGAGACTGGTGATGCGGAAGCCGACTCCTTCGCGGTCGTTGAGTATCTCGGAAATCTGCCGGGTCATGTAGGCTGGGTTGACCCGCGTCAGTCGCTGCCCGTCAGAGGTGGTCACCACGCGGTCGTCTTCCGGCAGGTAGGGATTGGGCGGCCCGTAGGCGCTTTCCGGAACGAGGACGCCGCCATGCACGGCGTTCCATGCACGCGTGGCGACTATCTGTGCAAAGAAGCTGCGGGCCTGAAGCAGGGCCAGTTCATGGATGTGGTCGGCTTCGCTGTCGGCGTTCCAGCGGTACAGGCCTAGCAGCAGAAGGCACCAGAGCAGGGTGAGGGCGCAGGGGATACGCAGGGTCTGCCATGTCCAGTTCATGGGCTGGCCTCCACGGTGTCGTCATCTTTTTCTGTCACCTGTCATCTTTTTCTGACTCCTGCAAGGTCGCAAGACGATTCTCCAAGAGGCGTCGTTTTGTTCTCCTTGTATTACAGATGGTTTTTGCGGTGGTTCGATTTTTCACATTCGGCACGCCTTTTGTAAAACATGGCGTGTCCCGGCTCGGGCATGCGGATATGGGAAGGTACTTACAAGAATGCGTAATGGCTGCTATGCTGCTCGCAGGATTCCGGTTCGTGAAGGAGGCCGGACTCCCTTTCAGAAGAGGTACATCCGCTCCGTAAAAGGGCCGGGTCGCCAACCAACAGCAAGGAGGCGGTAATGTCTGAGGAGAAGAGCCGCAACGGGCCAGCACGACTCAAGCTGGTCCTTGGCGGGGCAACGCTGGGGGTCGTGGCGCTGGCGACGGTGGCGTTCGGCATGAAGTACACCGACCAGCGTCCGTTCTGTACCAGTTGCCACATCATGAACCCTGTGGGTGTCACCCACAAGCTTTCGGGACACGCCAACATTTCGTGCAACGACTGCCACGCGCCGCACAATCTGTTGGCAAAGCTACCGTTCAAGGCCATTGCCGGGGCGAGGGACGTGTACATGAACACCCTCGGGCATCCCGGCGACCTCATCCTCGCGGGCATGGAAACCAAAGAGGTGGTCAACGCCAACTGCAAGGCGTGCCACACCATGACCAATGTCGAGGTCGCCAGCATGGAAGCCAAGAAGTACTGCACCGACTGCCATCGCAACGTGCAGCACATGCGCATGAAGCCCATCAGCACGAGAGAGGTCGCCGATGAATAACCAGAAGACGTTCAAGGGGTTGCGCCTCGCCGCGCTGGGACTCGTGGCCGTGGCCGCCTTCACCGCAGGGTGTTCCGACGTGTCCACCGAACTCAAGACCCCCGTGTACAAGACGAAACTGACGGCGGAGGAAATCCGCAACAGCGCCTTCAAGCCCGAGTTTCCCAAGCAGTACGCCAGCTACGAGCGTAACGACGAGACTACGGTGATGACCGAATACAAGGGGTCTGTGCCGTTCAACAAGAACGACAACGTGAATCCCCTGCCTGAAGGCTACAGGCACGCGCAGCCGTACCTGAAGAACCTCTGGCTCGGCTATCCCTTCATGTACGAGTACCGTGAGGCGCGGGGCCATACCTACGCCATTCAGGACTTCCTGCACATCGACCGTATCAATCGCTACGCGGAGAAAGGCGGACTGCCCGCCACCTGCTGGAACTGCAAGACCCCCAAGATGATGGAGTGGGTCAAGGAGAGCGGCGACGGCTTCTGGGCGAAGGACGTCAACGAATTCCGCGACAAGATCGACATGAAGGATCACACCATCGGGTGTGCCACCTGTCACGACCCCCAGACCATGGAACTGCGCATCACCAGCGTGCCGCTCACCGACTACCTCGTCTCGCAGGGCAAGGACCCCAAGAAGCTGCCGCGTAACGAGATGCGCGCACTGGTATGCGGTCAGTGCCACGTGGAGTACTACTTCAACGGCCCCACCATGGGCGTGAACAAGAAGCCGGTGTTCCCGTGGGCCGAGGGTTTCGACCCTGCCGACATGTATCGCTACTACGACAAGCACGGCGACCTGCAGGTGAAGGGCTTCGAGGGCAAGTTCGCGGACTGGACGCACCCGGCTTCCAAGACCCCCATGATCAAGGCCCAGCACCCCGAATACGAGACGTGGATCAACGGCACCCACGGGGCCGCTGGCGTCACCTGCGCCGACTGCCACATGAGCTACACCCGCAGCGACGACAAGAAGAAGATATCGTCGCACTGGTGGACTTCGCCCATGAAGGACCCCGAAATGCGTGCCTGCCGCCAGTGCCACTCCGATAAGACCCCCGACTACCTCAAGTCGCGCGTGCTCTTCACCCAGAAGCGCACCTTCGACCTGTTGCTGGCGGCGCAGGAGGTGTCGGTGAAGGCGCATGAAGCGGTACGCCTTGCCAACGAATACCAGGGCGCCAAGGCCGCAGGCTATGACGACCTGATGATCCAGGCCCGTGAGATGGTCCGCAAGGGACAGTTCTTCTGGGACTACGTGTCCGCCGAAAACAGCGTGGGCTTCCACAACCCCGCCAAGGCACTCGACACGCTGGCCCAGTCGCAGCAGTTCAGCCAGAAGGCCATCGACCTCGCCATGGAAGCGACCCAGTACGGCATCGGCAAGGACCTTTCGGGCGACATCAAGACCATCGTGCCGCCCATCCTGAAGATGAACCGCAAGCTGCAGCAGGACCCGGAATTCATGAAGACCCACAAGTGGTTCCAGTACCTGCCCGTGCTGCCCAAGGCCGATCAGGTGTGGGACGGACAGAAGCGTCTGGTCTCCGCCAAGCAGTAGGTTTTCCCGCTCTTTCGCAAAGGTATGGGGGCGCTCCTTCGGGGGCGCCCCTTCATCATGGTACCGGGACAGGGGGCCTCAGTTGACGCCGTATCGCTTGCTGACGGGCTGCATCTGCAATCCCCGTTTCCGCCTGCCCGTCGTTGGCAGTCCACCGCGTTCTCCCGTTTGCGACCGTCGAACGTTGTGGCCGGGCGCGACCTCTCCTGCCCTGTCGAGGGCCTCGGCGGGACGGATGCCCCCTTGCGATATGTCGCGTGGAACATGGCGTCATCCTTTCCCGGAGAAGGCGGAACAGGCATCGGGTGTCAGCGAGTGCACACGCCTGTAAAAGGGTGCACTGACGACCTGTGGGGTGCAGCCCCTGCACGGGTTCCCACGACGGGCGTAAGCGGCTATGGTGTGGGCGGACCCCAACCCTCGGAGCATCCGATGAAGAATACCCTTTCGGTTCTGGTACGTAATCAGGTGGGCGTGGTCGCGCAGGCGACCGAGGTCTTCCGCCAGCACAACGTGAATCTCAATTCCATATCCTGTGCAGAGACCGAGGCGTTCGACGTGTCGCGCCTCATGCTCACCGTCGAAGGGCAGGAGCATCTGTTCGACGCGGTCAAGGCCGACCTCGCCTCCAAGGACTTCGTGCTCGAAGTGGAGGACCTCTCCGCACGCGACCTCGTCGACCGGGAACTCGCGCTGGTCAAGGTGGCGGTCACGCGCGAGACCACGACGCAGGTGATGCAGGTGTGCGAGGTGTTCCGCGCCACGGTGGTCGGCATGGGGCAGGAGACCATGACCCTCGAGATAACCGGGGACATGCGCAAGGTGGACGGTTTCATCCGCCTGTTGCGTCCCTTCGGCATCCGCAGCCTTGCACGGACGGGGTCGGTGGCACTGGCACGAGGAGACGATTAGCCCATGAGCGTACTGCAAGCCGGGACTGCGACGGAGACGCCCCGCACTTCAGATGCGGGCCGACAGAACGAAGGGGCGGACGGGGCAGTGGCCGCGCCCCGGACGCTCGATGACATCGTGGCGGCGGTGGTGCGGCGTGGCATCCCGGTGCGTGTCGCGGTGGCGGCGTGTGCCGAACCCAACGCGCTCGCAGCCGTACTCGAGGCGCGTGACATGGGCATGGCCGTGCCAGTGCTGGTGGGTGACATCGCCGCGACAGAGAGCATCGCCACGGAACGGGGGCTTTCACTGGAAGGCTGCGAGGTCGAAGACGAACCCGTACCCGTGAAGGCCGTGCAGCGTGCCGTGGACAGGGTGCGTACCGGTGGTGCCGATGTGCTCATGAAGGGCCTCGTCAACACCGACGTGTTGTTACGTGTGGTGCTCAACCGCGTGTCCGGTCTCTCTGCCGGGGGGCTTCTCAGCCATGTGGCCGTGTGTTCGCTGCCTGCGACCTGCGGCGGTGAGGCTTCGGCCTCTTCGCGGCTGGTGTGCATCACCGATGCCGCAGTGAACATCAGCCCCAACATGGAGCGCAAACTCGGAATCGTCCGCAACGCCATCTGCGTGGCACGCAGCCTTGGCATCCCGTCACCTCGCGTGGCGATGCTGGCGGCGACTGAAAAGGTCATGCTGCCCGCCATGCCCGCGACGCTGGATGCCCAGATTGTGGCGCGCATGGCGGACCAGGGGGAATTCGGCGATGCGATGGTGGCAGGGCCCATGGCCCTTGATGTGGCCATCTCGCCGGATATCGCGGCGCGCAAGGGCGTGTCACACCCGGTGGCGGGGCGGGCCGACATCCTGTGCGCTCCCGACATCGAAAGCGGCAACATCCTCTACAAGTCGCTCACCACGCTGGCGCATGTGGAGATGGCGGGCATCCTCACCGGAACGACGGCCCCCGTGGTGGTGCCCTCCCGCGGTGACAGCAGGCGCAGCAAGCTGCTTTCGCTGGCCCTCGCCGCTTATGTCGCCATGGAGTGCCGGCTGTGAGCGCCTCGCAACGGCATGACCGGGGGGCCGAGCGCATCCTGGTCATCAATCCCGGTTCGACCACGACCAAGGTGGCCCTCTTCGAGGGCGAAGTGCCGTTGTTCGACGAGACCGTCGAACATGGCAAGGAGTCGTTGCGTGCCTTTCCCGCAGTGACCGACCAGTTCGCCTTCCGGCTGCGTGCGGTGAAGGACGTGCTGGAACACCACGGCGTTCTCGACACGCCGCTGGACGCCGTGGCAGGGCGGGGCGGGCTGCTGGCCCCCATGCAGGGTGGCACGTGGCGCGTCGGGCCAGCCATGCTGGCGACGCTTGCAGAGGCGCGCCATGGCGAGCATCCGTGCAACCTCGGTGCGGCGCTGGCGAGGCATTTCGCCGACCTGCATGGTGTCGAGGCCTACATCGTCGACCCCGTGGTGACGGATGAGATGGATGACGTGGCCCGGTACACCGGTCTGCCGCAGATACGTCGGCGTAGCGTCTTCCATGCGCTCAGCCATCGCGCTGCGGCGCGTGTGGCAGCGTCGAGGTGCGGTGTCGCCTATGAAGAGGGGCGCTTCCTCGTGGCCCATATGGGTGGCGGGGTCTCGGTGGCGGCGCATCGCTGCGGGCGTATCGTCGACGTGGTCAACGCCCTCGACGGCGATGGTCCCATCACCGCCGAACGCACCGGGCGATTGCCCGTGCTGCCGGTTCTCGACCTGATAGAGCGCGGTCTGCAGACCTTCGAATCCATGCGGCGCATCGTGCTGCGTGAGGGCGGGCTGTGGGCGCATTGCGGCACCAACGACCTGCGCGAGGTCGAACGGCGCATGGAGACCGGGGATGCTGCCGCCGCCGCGATTTTCGACGCTCTCGCCTATACCATCGCCAAGGAACTCGCTTCGCTGGCGCCCGCCGTCCTCGGTACGGCGCGAGGAGGCGTCACTACGGTCACCGCAGTGGTGCTCACCGGGGGCATGGCTCGCAGTGTGCGTCTGACATCACGCCTCGAAGCCCATCTCGGCTGGCTTGGGCCGATGGTGGTTCTGCCCGACGTGGAGGAGATGCGCGCGCTGACACAGGGTGTGCTTCGCGTCCTGCGAGGTGAGGAAGTGGCGAAGGAATACGTCTGAGAGGTCTCCATGGCTGGGCAACGTCTGCCTGTGCTGCCGGGAGACTGCGAATGAGCAGCTGTGCTTTCGTCTATACTTGACGTGACGGTATCCGCGATGCCTATAGTGTGAGGGTTCACCGACATCTTTCTGTGAGGGACGTATGCCGTCATCCAAGGACAACATTCTTGAGAACGCCCGCAGGCTCTTCGCCGACCATGGCTTCAAGGGGACGACCATCGCGCAGATCGCGAAGACGTCCAATGTGACAGATGCAGCCATATACAGACACTACAGATCGAAGCAGGATGTCTTCGATACCATCATAGCAAAGTTCATCGAACGCCATTCCATATTACTCGGCCGCATCCATGAAAGGCAGAAGAGCGGTTACTGTCTTCTTGAGACGCTGGTGCTGGATCATTGCGCCTTCGTGCAGGAGAATATGACGGATATGCGCGTCATCTTCAGTACCTACACGACGATACCCAGTGCACGGGCTGCCATCGACAGAATGCACGACAACGTCGTTGCCACCGTGATGGCCTGCCTTGAACGAGGTATCAGCGATGGTTCGGTACGTGACGACATCGACAAGCACGAGACCGCGACCATCATCGCCATTTTGCTCATGGGGCTGAATCGCCGCCGCATCTATTCGCCCGATTCGCCCGAGTTGGCACGCGGTGTGGTGGCATTCTGCCAGCGCAGCCTGCGCAGCTGACCGATGCCCCTGCCATCCGCGCCCATCCATCAGTGTAGTGTGATGACGCGGCGGGTTTCTGTGGCAACCTGTTTCAGATGCAGGAGATTTTCAGGCCTGTACGACCGTTCGTCTTTCGCCGGACTGTGCCACGCCAAGGATGATGGTACGCCTCGTGCCTCTTTCCCCATCGTTGCATGAGCGGAGAAGGCGACCCGACCCCTGCGGGACAGGGTGACATCACGACAAGGCCCGCCCCGTAAAGGGCGGGCCTTGTCATTGTCATTGTCATCGTGCGGGGGGGGGCGTCTTGCGGAAGGGCCAGAGGCGACTCGTGACCACGTGCACTTCCCGTGGTGTCCGTCGCCTTGCCGTGCGCCGGAAATCCCTACCGACCGGGGTCGAGTCGCATATCCTCAGGTGCGGTGGCGTCGACCTCGTGGTGGATGGCGGATACCGCACCCGGTGCGACGGTGATGTGCCAGCGCAGCACGGAGTCCTTCTCCTGAGGTTCAGGGGTGGAACGGCGTACCACGGTCACGGCGGTGTCGGTGGTCTGCGGGGCCGGGTCTTCGACGACCACCGCGACGTCGCGGGTGCGACCGTTGCGTATTTCGATGTCCCACGCCCACTGCCGCGTCTGGCGGCGCTCGATGATGCCCGTCTTGCCGCTTTGGGCCTTGAGGGGCTTGAGGCGTGCCGTGACGCGCGGGTCGCTGCCGAAGAAGATGTCGAGACCTGCCCCTACGGCCTCGAAGGGGGCCTCGCCGACGCTGGCCCCGTCCACGAGATGCATGGCCATGCCACGCGGAAAGGCCCGGGCTTCGGCGAGGGTCACATGCGCGGCGAGGTAGGCCGCGGTGTCACGGGCGGGGCGGATGGTGTGGGCGAACGTGGCGGGCCAGTCTTCCGTGGCGAGGGTGACGCGTATGGGGGTTGCGGGCGGCAGGTCGCGGGGGCCCAATGCCCATGTCGAGAAGCTGGCGTGCTCTTCTTCACGTGGTGGCGCGGACATCTTGCCCATGTCCGCCGATGCCGCCTCCATGGCGACCGGTGCGGCGGAACGCATGAGCGTCGGGCCGCTGGCGTGCACCGGGCGAGGACCGATGCGCCACGCGCCCACGGGAGGGGGTTGCAAGCGTCCGTCCGGACGGGCGGAGGCGAGGGTCAGTCGCACATTCTTCCAGTCGAGGTCGGCGGACTGCCGCAGTATGGCCTCCTGCATGAAGACGACCAGCCCCCGGTCGGGACGGGCGTCGAGTCTGTAGGCGGCATCCCAGCCGCAGCCGGTGACGTCGTAGGCGTAACGCACCTCAACCGGTGTGTCCGAAGCGCCCGCGATACGCACCGTGGCGCGCGGGGCATTGTCGCCGCCGCCCACACGGGCGAGTTCATCCTCGGCCCGGGCGAGGTGCCGCGCGGCCTCTTCTTCGCGAAGCGAGAGCGCGTCATGCTCCCCTTGCAGGGCGGTGAAGTGCTTCGCCATCAGTGCGTCGACCCGTTCGAGGTCGGCGGGGGAGACGGTTCCCTTCTGCCCCGCCCCGGCCCACAGGGCCATTCGGGCCTCCACGGCGGCCTTGGTTCCCCTTACCTTGGCGAGGTCCGCGCGGGCCGCGTCACGGCGTTCCATGAGGGCCTTGCGGATGGGCGATGGTGTGGCTGCCACCGTTGCGATGTCGATGCCGAGGACATCGCGGCCGGGGACTTCGACTGTGAGGCTGTCCCCATCGGCGCTGGCTGGCAGGTCGAGGGTCAGTGTGGATGTGGCGTCATCCAGCGGGCGGGGGGGCAGCTTCACGGTCACGGCGACCCGTGCCCCGTCCGGGTAGAGGAGAACCTCTTGTGAGGGAAGGGGCGCGGCGTGTGGTGCCACCGGCAGCGCCAAGCAGATGAGGGCTGCCAGCGTCGCAAGGCGCAACGCGATGCCCGGGATGGTGCCCATAGTGCGTCTCATGTGACCTCCGTTGCGCCTGAAGTGGCGCTAGCTACCCGATAAGCCCTAGCACGGGGGCGGTGTGGAGGACAATGCGCTGCACGTCGCACGAGGCTGGCAATGTCTCAGGGGTGCATGCAACGGACGGGAGGGGATGCGCCGCTTGCTGAACGACTGGCAGGCACCGCAGACCCGGACGACGCATGGCATGACTGTTTCGTGTGGCCGTGCGCCTGCTGCCATGCCACAGTTGCCGCGCAAGGCGGTTCAATCGGTGAGTACGGTGTCGTCGTGGCTGTAGGCGGGACTGCAACAGCAGAGGATGCGCAGGCTGGTGACGCCGGTGTTGCGGATGCTGTGGGGTGTTCCTGGAGGGATGCACACCGTGTCGCCGGGGGCGACGGCGAACACCGCATCGTCCAGCGCCATCTCTCCGTCGCCTTCAAGGACATGATAGAGTTCTTCGGTGCGCGGGTGAGTGTGACGCAGGGTCGCACAGCCGGGGGGGACCTCGGCTTCCGCCAGCGATTGGTTGGCGTTGCCATGCACGGCGGGGTGCATGAGTTCGCGGATGATGGACCCGTCGCGTGTGACATAGGGCGGCGCGTCGTCTCGCGTCGTTCGCAATGCAGGGCGCGCTGGCGTGATGCCCGCGTCTGGCGTGTCTGACGTCTCTTGTCTCTCGTCCCTGTCGGGCTGTTGGGTGGCTTCTGGCTTCATGTCCTCTCTCCGTTCTGCGGGTCGTCTTGCGTGAGACGTGAAGCTGGTGGCGATGCGCCAGAAGGGCAACCAGTTGCGTCGTGGAGAAGGCGGTGGCGTTCCTGGGCGTCCCGGCGATGTATCTGACGACGCCCCACCGTAAGGCGGGGCGTCGTGAGCAGACATCAGTAAAGCTGTTTGAGCAGGTCTTCGCCGCTGCGGACGTCGTCCTCGCCACGTTCCATCGCTTCGCCGCTGGTGGCGGAGGGTTGCGTCCCGAGGATGAAGGGCAGCATGTAGCTTGATGAGGATGACGGCCCCGCGAGCATTCCCGTGCGACCATCCACACGGGCGTAGACGATGCCGGGAGGCATGGTGAAGTCGTCGGGCTGGTACAGGTGGTCGACGCCCTGCCTGTAGGTGACGAAGACGGGCAGCGCCGCACGGCCGCCGGTTTCGAAGCGGCCCATGGGGGCCACCTGATCGTAGCCGATGTAGACGCCTGTCACGAGATAGGGGCTGAAGCCCATGAACCATGCGTCCTTCTCGTCGTTGGTCGTGCCCGTCTTGCCTGCGACGGGGCGGCCCAGCGCCTTGGCACGGGTGGCCGTGCCGTCCTGCACGACCTCTTTCAGCAGGGATGCCATGACGAAGGCGTTCTGCGGCGAGATGGCCTCGCGCAGTTCAGGGTCGCGGCGGTAGAGCGTCTCGCCCCATGCGTCCTTGATCTCGACGATCATGCGCGGGGTCGAGACCCGGCCCTCGTTGGCGAAGGCGGTGTAGGCCTGCGCCATGTTCAGCGGCGATACGGCCACGGCCCCGAGGCTGACGGAGAGTTCGTTGGGGAAATGCGGTTCGAGGCCGAGTGCCTTGGCGCGTTCGATGATGGCGGGGATGCCTATCTGCTGCGCCACGCGGATGGTGCACAGGTTGCGCGACTTGGCGAGGGCCGTCCGCAGCAGCATGGGGCCTGCGAAGTTGCCTTCGAAGTTCTCCGGGCGCCACACCTTGTCGGTGTACTCGTTGATGTAGACGACAGGCGCGTCCAGCACCACGGACCCGGCGGTGAAGCCGTTGTCGAGCGCGGCGGAGTAGACGATGGGCTTGAACGACGAACCCGGCTGGCGTCGTGCCTGCGTGGCGCGGTTGAACTGGCTGTCGGTGAAGCTGTAGCCGCCCACGAGGGCCACCACGTCGCCGGTCTGGGGTTCGATGGAGACGATGGCGCCCTGTACGTCCGGGTACTGTTCAAGGGCAAGCTGCACCACGCCGCCGCGCGACACGAGGGCGGGATTGTACGATGTGGCGTTGCCGGCGGGGCCGAGGCCAGAGACCCACACCACGTCGCCTTCTTCAAGCACCTTGCGGGCGTCCTTCACGGGTGCGGCGCCTTCGGGGGCCACGCGGATGTTGGGGGTGCGGCACCATGTCATGGTCTTCACGTCGATGAAGCCGCGGTACTGCCCGAGGCGCACCTCCGCCCCCTGTGCCACCACCTTGGTGACGAGGGCGCGTGCCCATCCGCCACCGGCGAGGGCGTCGGGGGTGAAGTTCTCCTGCTGGAGGAATCCGGCGTACTCCGTCGGCTTGAGCTTCTGTAACGGGCCGCGCCAGCCATGACGGCGTGTGGCGGATTCGAGCCCTTCGCGCAGGGCACGTTCGGCGGCAATCTGGTGTTCGGGCATCATGGCGGTGGTCACCTGAAGGCCCGCTTCGTACACTGCGTCCTCGCCGTAGCGGTCTATCTTGAGGCCGAGGCGGTGCACATTGTCTTCGCTGAAGAAGTCGATGAGCTGGCGTCGCACCTCTTCCACATACCACGCCCCCGCGCGGCCGATGCTCTCGTCCATGCTCTTGTAGACGAGGGGCTCGTGAACGGCGGCTTCGTGTTCCTCCCGGGAAATCCAGCCCAGTTCGAACATCCGGCGCAGCACGTACAGCTGGCGCTGCTTGGTGGCTTCGGGGTCGCGGAAGGGGTTGTACTTGGAGGGAGCCTGCGGCAGCCCGCCGAGCACGGCGCATTCGGCTATGGAGAGTTCGTTGACATGTTTGCCGAAATAGGTGCGGGCGGCACTCTCGACGCCATAGGCACCGCCGCCGAGGTATATCTGGTTGAGATAGATGGTGAGTATCTCGTCCTTGGTCAGGTAGCGCTCGAGGCGGTAGGCTAGAATGGCCTCCTTGATCTTGCGCTCGTAGCTGCGTTCGGAAGAGAGCAGCAGACGTTTGACGATCTGCTGCGTGATGGTGCTGCCACCCTGCTTGATGGAACCCGCCTGCAGATTCTTGATGAAGGCGCGCCCTATGGCCACGGGGTCGATGCCGTCATGCCTGTAGAAGCTGTCGTCCTCTGCGGCGAGAAAGGCCATGGGCAGACGCGCGGGCATGTCGCCAAGAGCCACGAGAAAGCGCTTTTCGCGGAAGAACTGCGCCATGACGCTTCCGTCGCGGGCCTGTACCACGGTGACCTGCGGGGGCCGGTAGTCGGCGATGCGTGTGAAGCTGGGCAGGTCGCGTGAGGCCCACATGACCATGATGACAGCGAGTGACGCGCCGATGGCGACACCGGCGACGACAAGAATGCACAGGGTAAGCAGCGTCTTTTTCATGGCGAAGGGCGTTACAGCGTTTCGCCGTTCTCGTCCAGAGGCGGCAGGCCCCATGCCAGCCGGAGTCTTCCGGCCAGTCTACGGACGTCACGGGCGGTGAAGTTCATGAGGGCGAGGCATCCGGGCACGGTACGTCCCTCGCGGACGGCGACGCAACCGGATGGCGTGAAGATGGCGATGCGCCCGCCCTGCAACCAGAAAGGAAAGACGAGACAGTACCACGGACGTACTTCGCGCGGGAGGGTGCAACCTTCTGGGCCGAGAAAGGCGCAGTTGCCCTTGGCGTCCACGGCAAGCCGCAGATGGAATCCGTGCGGGGGGAACAGTCTCTCTATCTCGCGGGCCTCGCCGGGGAAGAGCCGGATGAGGTTGTCCACGAAGGGGCGGGTGTTGGGTTCGGTGGCGAAACCGCCCCGTTTGTCGCAGTGGTCGACGATGCGCTCCCACTCCGACCGCGAGACGGGAAAGCACAGCGACGCGTCGGTGGGGTCGATGGTGCAGCAGGTCGCACCTGCCATGCCGCAACGCTGGCAGGGCGCGGGCGATGCGTCGTGCGTGGTGCTGTGCGGCATGTCCATCGATGAGGCCCCCTTTAGAACGACCTGAAACTCCGGCGCGGCCACTCGCCATTGAAGCCGCGCAGGACGATGACGGTGAAGACCCGTCCCGGTGCCCCGTGATGCGTCGACTGGTAGCGGTACAGTTCCGCAGAGTCGAACATCTCGAGCAGTTCGCGCGGCACGCTCGTCCCGTCGCGGCGGACGAAGACCGCGTCCCAGCCCACCTTGTCGGCGGGTGAGGGCCACAGGTCGTACTGGCTCATGCGCCGGCCGAAGTCGGCGCAGAAGGTGAACGGTTTGCCGGGTACGTAGAACGCGAGTTCGGCCGTGATGTCGTAGGCGTCGGAGAAGAAGAACACCCTGTCAGGGTGTGGCAGCCCGTGCCGTACCCTGTCGAGTTCACGCCCGAGGTCCTCCCATCCCTTCAGCCGTGCGGCCGGGTTGAGCGAGGCGGGCAAGGGCAGGGTGTTCTGGAAATGTGCGGCGGCGAACAGACAGGCGCCCAGTGTGAACCATAGCGGCACGAGGCGCCGCCAGCGCGGTGCACCGAGGCCGTCAAGCAGGCGTTCAACCCCGGCGGCGGCAAGGATGATGCCGCCCACATAGCTCATGGCGGGCCAGTTGGGGTAGATGCGGGTGTGCAGACTCCATAGCGTGATGACGCCCCATAGCGGCATGAAGGCACAGAACAGCAATGACGACTGGCGTACGGCCTCTTCGCGGCCCGCCGCCTCTGCAGGTTCGCCGGGAGGGACGACGCCCGTCCAGGCGATGCGCAGCGAACGCCATGCCATGCCCAGCATGAGCAGCAACCACCATGGTGTGGCAACGCCCAGTTGCGCGCCGAGGTGTTCCGGCAGTCTGTCCAGTCGCAGAAAGGCCTTGCTGGCCTTGCCGGTGACCCCGGCGAGGGTGCCCACGTGCTTGAACCCCACCCAGTCGTTCTGGGCGTTCCATAGCAGGATGGGCAACATGCCGCAGGCCGCGCCCGCAAGGCAGGCGCACACGACACGCAAGGCGACCCCTTGCGGCAGCAGTCTCTGCCGGTGCAACAGCCACATGTGCAGGCAGGCGATGGCCGCCACGGCGAGCATCATGTACTTGGCCAGTACGCCGACAGCCATGCACATGGCGAGAAGGAGATAGGGTGCTGTGGCGCGCGGTGTGCGCGTGGCCGCGTGGATGCACAGTAGAGCCCCCAGCCAGCACAGCAGCAGCGGGCCGTCGGTGGTCATGAGCACCCCCGCCACCATGAACAGGGGGGTGGTGTTGGCTACGCCGAGGGTGAGCAGGGCGAGGCGGGGCCTGCCGAAGAGCCTGCCCACGCCGAGAAAGAGCATGACCTGCGCCAGTGCCGAACCTGCCAGTGCGCCGAACCGGACACCGAGTTCCGTGTCGCCGAACACGCCAGTCCACATCCCGATGAGCCATGCGATGAGCGGGCCCTTGGAGTAGTACGAGAGTTGCAGCCGCCGGGTCCAGTCCCAGTACTGGGCCTCGTCCTGCACGAGGTCGAGTTGCCCTGACGCGACGAACCAGAAGCGGACGAGCGTGGTGATGGTGATGATGGTCGCGGCGTAGAGCGTGTAGTGCCGGAGATTGTGGTGGTGTTCGCGCACAGAAGACCTCGCGTTGGGATGCCCGGATGTTACCCGCCGCTTGTGCGCCTGTCCAGACGCTACCCCCGCGGTGTCGCGGCCCGGGGATGGCGCTGCTTGCACGGCGACATGTGATGTGGTCGATGAGGCGCGGGGGATCATGGGGCCTGTGGTCTGCGGGGCCTCGACGGTGGTGTGCGGGGGGCAAGACCCATGGTTAACGCGGACGATACGGGCTGTGCAGCACAGTGCCATGCGCAAGGCCGACGGGCAGGCTAGACCACGACCATGCTAGCCCTCGGGTCGGCAGGCCATGGGCGCATATCCTCCGGACAGCGTAGCCCCGTACGAAATGCTCGTCGGACGATACCGTCGCCAGATATGATGGTCGCATGGGCGGGGTGTGGGGGATATCCCTGCCACCGCCCGGGGGGGACGTGGCGTTGCGGCGCGCCATGGGGAGATTCCCTCCATTTGCGCATACCCCCGTTGTAGCAACGGGGGTGATTGCCTATGCTGGTATCAACGGGAGAAGCCATGCAAAGGGTACTCATCATCGAAGACAGCCGCAGTACGGCCCGTCTCATCGCGCAAGGCGTGCAGGAAAAGGTGGGGCTGCAATGCGATATCGCGGCCTCGCTGGCAGAGGCGCGCGTGTTGCTGGCGGTTGAGCCTTCTCCCTACCTTGTCGCCCTGTGCGACCTGTATCTGCCGGATGCGCCGGACGGGTCTGTGGTCGATTTCGTCCTTGCTACGGGAACGCCCGCGGTGGTGGTGAGCGCACATTTCGACGCCGGACTGCGGCAGACCATGCTGCATAAGGGCATCACCGACTATGTGGTCAAGCGCAACCCGGAGGACATGCAGTACCTCATTCGCCTTGTGGCGCGCCTTGCGGCCAACGAGGGGACGGAGGTGCTGGTCGTCGACGATTCTCCGGTGTGGCGAGCGCACATCGCGGCACTCCTGCGGCGGCAGCGGCTCACCGTGCATCTGGCGGCAGACGGGGTGGAGGCGCTTGAGGTGCTTGAGGCGAACCGCAACATCCGTCTCGTCCTCACCGACCATTTCATGCCCCGCATGGATGGCGAGACGTTGACCGCCCGTATCAGGCGCAGCCGTGGCATCGAGGATGTCGCCGTGCTGGCGGTGTCATCCGGCGAGGGGGCGGCGGCGCAGTTTCTCAAGAGCGGCGCCAACGACTATGTCTCGAAGCAGGCGGCGTTCGAGGAGTTGCTGTGCCGGGTGCACATGAATCTGGACTTGCTCGACCTCATGCGCCGCAACCGTGAACTGGCCGAACGCGACGAGTTGACCGGGCTGTACGCCAGACGTCGCTTTTTCGAACGGGCAGCAGACCTGCACCGGCACGCGGCACGTGCCGGTGATGCCATGGCAGTGGTCATGCTCGATGTGGATCATTTCAAGCGAGTGAATGACACCTACGGGCATGTGGCGGGAGACCTTGCGTTGCGACAGCTTGGCATGATGCTGCGGCGTGCGTTCGATGAACCTGTGGTGGCCGGACGTTATGGCGGCGAGGAGTTCGGGCTCGTCGTCGCAGGAGCTTCGGTGCAGGGGCTTCCGGACAGGCTGGAGGCGTTCCGGCATGATGTGGAGCGGCTGGAGGTGTCGCTTGGCGACCGCATGTTCTGGATAACCATATCGGCCGGGTGCCTTCTGGCGTCCGCCTGTGGCAGTACGCCCGACAGCCTGTTCGCCCGTGCCGACGCGTTGCTCTATCAGGCAAAGCAGCAGGGACGGAACCGCGTCGTGGTGGAACGTGACCGGGACGTTCAGGGGGTGCAGGGTGTGGTGTGCACGGACGTCGAACAAGGGGATATGGCGTAAGGGCCGATGCCCTGTCGGTGGAGGGCCGGACAGCAGGTCCGGGGCTGCACCGTCCCCATGTCAGGCCTGCCATATGGGGGGCGGGGTGGATTGAGAGGCGCGCGCGACACGGGCTGCACGGTGGTTCGCGTTTCTGCGCCGGAGTCGATGTCCGAATACTGCGCCTGCGTGCACACGTTGACAGCCCCCGAAATAGAAGGCAGAGTAAAGCTGTTGGCGTGCGGCCTTTTTTCGGCCACCTCTGCGCCAGCCGCATTCTCTCTTCTAGGAGCCTCATCCATGTCCGACGCTTTTGACGTCATCGTGGTAGGTGGCGGGCCTGCAGGCCTGTTCGCCTCGTATTACCTTGCGGAACATTCCGGCCTCAAGGTCTGTCTCATCGAGCGCGGGCAGAGCGTGCGCAAGCGCGGTTGCCCCATCGCCAAGACCCAGAAATGCATGAAGTGCGAGCCCTGCCATATCCTGTCCGGCATGGGCGGTGGAGGACTGTTCTCCGACGGCAAGCTCAACTTCATCCATAAACTCGGCAAGACCGACCTCACGCAGTTCCTTCCGCGTTCGCAGGCCGAGGCGCTCATCGACGAGACCGAGACCATCTTCAATCGCTTCGGCATGGACGGCCCGGTGTTCCCCTCCGATATGGACGCTGCCCGCGACATCCGCAAACAGGCCAAGAAGCATGGCATCGACCTCTTGCTCATCAAGCAGAAGCACCTTGGCAGCGACTGCCTGCCCGATCATATCTTCGCCATGTGCGAACACCTCGCCGCGAAGGGCGTGACCATCCGCACCGGAGAAGAGGTGCGCACCGTCACCGTCGAGAACGGCAGCGTGCGCGGCGTGGTGACGGACAAGGGCGAATACGCCTGCAAATCCGTCATCGTCGCGCCCGGGCGCGTCGGGGCCGACTGGGTCGGTGAGCTTGCGCGAGGCTTCGGGCTGAACATGAGCCAGCGGGGTATCGAGGTCGGGGTGCGTGTCGAGACGCATAACGACGTCATGCGCGACATCACCGACGTCATCTACGACCCCACCTTCTTCGTGCAGACCACCAAGTACGACGACCAGACCCGCACCTTCTGCACCAACCCGGCGGGTTTCATCGCGCTGGAGAACTATCAGGATTTCGTCTGCGTCAACGGTCACGCCTATCGTAACCGCAAGTCGGAGAACACCAACTTCGCCTTCCTGTCCAAGGTGGTACTCACCGACCCGGTATCCGACAACACCGGCTACGGCACGGCCATCGGCAGGCTGGCGACCATCATCGGTGGCGGCAAGCCCATCCTTCAGCGTCTTGGCGACCTGCGGCGCGGTCGACGTTCCACATGGCAGCGCATCAAGAACGGCTACATCGAACCCACCCTGATGAACGTGGTGCCCGGCGACATCGCCATGGCGCTGCCGGAACGCATCGTCACCAACCTCGTGGACGGTCTCGAGCAACTCAATAACGTCATTCCGGGTATCGCCGATGACGGCACACTGCTCTATGCGCCTGAGATCAAGTTCTTCGCCACGCAGGTGGAGACGGACAGCCATCTCGAAACGGGTATCCGCGGCCTCTTCGTCGCAGGCGACGGGCCGGGCGTGGCGGGCAACATCGTCTCCGCGGCCGCCACGGGCATCATCCCCGCCAAGGCCATCATCGAGCGCGAAGGCGCCTGACCACAGTCTGGCGCGTAAGCGCCGAAGATGGCGTAAACCCCGTGAAGCGGGATGCATCACAACGAGAGGGGCCGGACAGCTTTGTCCGGCCCCTTTTGCATCGATGCGTCACCGCCGTCGCGGTGGAAGCGGTCAGAGTCCCTTCCTGCCCGAATCGACAGAGGAGGGAGAGAAGTAGGTCGTGGCTGCTGTCAACGCCAAGGCGTACAGCGCTGCGAAGATGCCCACTGCCGCGTCATAGAAGGGGGGGGCACCAAGGGCGATGCGCATGAACAGGGTGGCGATGACGTAGCCGGAATTGCGGAACACGGCGTGGAACATGGGCATGAAACGCTGCGTGACGAGCACCAGCAGGATGTCCGCGAAGATGAGCACCGTATAGATGGTCTCGAAGAACTCCGGCTTGCGGCCCGTGGTCACGAGCATGACCCCGTCATAGACGGCGATGCCCAGAAAGACGCAGAAGAGCATGAGAGAGATGAGCTTCTTGGTCATCACGTAGCGCATCCGTTCCATGGGGGCGGTGATGTACCCCTGCGGCCGCTGCATACGGTAGTAGAAGCCCAGGCAGACGAAGATGAACAGCGCCGCCGAACCTGATGTCACGATGTGCAGCACGGGCATGAGGTCGAGTTGCAGCGTGATGGGTTCGTGCATGTTGGAGAGCTCCTTGAAGGAGTTCCGCAGCAGGATGAGGGCGAGAATCTCGAACTGCTTGCCCATGGACCGGGCGATGGAACAGGAGATGGTCATGATAAGGCTCATGACCTCCAGTACCAGCAGCATGGAAAAGGCCAGATTCACTGCCTGAAAGTGGTTGGTGGGGGTGATGGCGGAGATGGCGGGCGGCAGAAGACCCTGCCTGTTGGCTTCGATGGCGATGACCCCCATGATGAATACCGCGATGAGTCCTCGTGCCACGCGGCGTTCGGTCTTCGGATGCTCCCAGAAGTGGTGGAGCATGTCGAAGAGATTGGTCAGGGGTTCGAAGCGGATCATGTGCCGTCCTCCGGGCTGGTTGTGCAATCGGCCCGCAAGATAGCAGATGTACATGAAAACGGAAAGGGATTCGCCTTAATTTTCCGCTTACGCGGCGTGTTCCGGCCTTGCCTTGGCGTGCCAGGAACCTTCATGGATGGCGAATCCCTTTCCTCTGTTCGTCCGTGGTGCAATTAATCCTGTGCACCCTCCGTTATGTCTTCCGGTCTCCCCGTTCAGGTGCGTCCCTCACGTGGTTCCCGTACGCCCACTAGATAAGTCGGTTGTGCGTCATGTCAATGTCTGGCGCGACAAGAGTTGTAACCGTCTGTATCCATGGTCAAAAAAGATGGCTTCCAGGCGCGGCACAGAGAGGGGAGAGGTGGCTGTGCACTCATTGCCTGGGGCTTGCCCCGTTGCCTGTTCGGTATTTCAGAAAGGTGTTGACTTGTTCGCTCCATTTGCGTAGAAGCCGTTTCTCGCAACTGTGAACAACAGTTGTGCTGGGTGTTCCCATCGTCTAGCCGGCCTAGGACAACGGCCTTTCACGCCGTCGACAGGGGTTCGAATCCCCTTGGGAACGCCAAACGCAAGAACAGGGCCTGTGTGCAAGCACAGGCCCTTTTCGCGTCTGGTGCTGTCCGCATCCGTCGTCTACCCATGGCCGCGCATCGTCAGTGAAGGTCTGGGGGCGTGCCTGCCCCTTGTGGTGTACGGCGTGATGCCAAGGCAGCTGCAAGGCTTGCGGGACTTGCTGTCGTCCGGTCGGTTAGCGCAATCGCGCACGTCTCTCCGCGTGTGTGCTAGAGGTGCGGGTTGGCGCTTTGCGGGCGGAAGAAGAACTCGACCCGGCGGTTCAACTCGCCCGTGTCGTCATTCTCCGGGACGAGGGGGCGGGTGTCGCCGTAGCCCACGGCCTTGAGGCGACGTGGGCTGACCCCGAGGGACAGGATATGGCGGACGAGTGTCACGGCCCGCGCCGCGGAAAGTTCCCAGTGGGTGGGAAACTGGCTGCTGAACGGTTCACGCGACCCGGTGTGCCCTTCCACGATGAGGTCGTACTTGTGCTTGAGCAATATCGTGTGCACCAGCCTGATGACGGCCTCTCCATCGGGCAGCAGGCGCGCGCTGCCCGGTTCGAAGAGGGCGCGTGAGTTGACGCGCAGGTTGATGCCCCCCTCTTCGGCGCTGATGATGGCGTTCTTTGCTATCTCGGCCTGTTCGTTGACGAGTTCCTTGAGCATGCGCGCCACTTCGAGCTGTTCCTGCTCTGCGGCATCGAGCTTTTCAGTGATCAGCACCTGCGATTCGGTGGTCGGCGAAAAGGCTGCCTCGATATCCTGCGGGCGTTCCCGTTGCACACCGAAGGCATCCTGAATGGAGCCGAGCGCTGCCTGGAATTTTGCGATGTCCGTCTTCGCGAACGATAGCAGCAGGATGAAGAAGCATAGCAGCAGCGACATCATGTCGGCGAAGGTGACGATCCACTCGGGAATGTCGCCCCCGCCGCCATCGCCGCCGTCATCCCCTCCTCTGCGAGGTGGGGGCGGTGGTGGGGCCTGTGTCGGTTCGGCCATGCGTCATTCCTTCGGGCGGAGATTGGGTGGCAGGAAGGCCATGAGTTTCTCCTTCACCAGTTGGGGATGCTCGCCGTTGAGGATGGAGAGCACTCCCTCCATCTTGAGCTGCATCATGAACTGCTCGTCGAAGGAGCGCTCTTCGAGTTTCTTCGCCATGGGCAGGAACATGAGGTTCGAAAGAACCGCCCCGTAGAAGGTGGTGAGCAGGGCGACGGCCATGGCGGGGCCGATGCTGGCGGGGTCGGAGAGGTTCTGGAGCATGTTCACGAGGCCGACCAGCGTCCCGATCATGCCGAAGGCGGGCGCTGCGGAGCCCAGCCCCTTGAAGACGGCCTGACCGCGTCTGTGCCGTTGCTTCATGAAGTTGATCTCGGCGTCGAGCAGTGCCGTGACCTGATCCTGCGAGGAACCGTCCGCCACCATCCTGATGCCCTTCTTGAGGAACTCGTCCTGCAGGGGCACCTTCTCGAGGGCCACGAGGCTTTCACGGCGGGCGGTATCCGCCAGTTTGCAGATGTCCTCGACGGTCTGGACAGGGTTCTCCTTATTGAACTTGAAGGTTCTCATGGCGATGCCCATGGACCCGAGCACCACTTCAAGCGGGAACATGACGAGAATGGCCGTTATGGTTCCCCCGATGACGATGACCACCGAAGGGATGTCCACGAACGGCATGAGAGAACCGCCAAGGAGGATGGCGATGATGATGAGGGCAAAGCCGCCGACGATGCCGATGAGAGTCGCTATGTCCATCTATGCTGTCCGTCCTGCCGGGTGGGTTGCTACCACCGCGCCGTCGCAATACGAGAACCGTACGTTTTTCAGAAAGTCCTGATTCATCAGACGCGCCGGGCCGATGCAGATTTCGACTCCCGGGCGCACCTCACCCCGGACATCGATCGTGCATGTTTCAAGTGTCGATGTGGCGTCAAGTCTGGCCAGCAGGTCTGCAAGCTTGCGCCGCAACCTTTTCAGTGCGGCTGCATAGCGTTCTCCGCGGGCCTTCGCCTTGTCGCCCAGCCTGCCACCCCGTCCCGCCAGCTTGGCGCAGGAGAGCATGACCTCTTCGACGTGCTGTGCCTGCACTTCAAGCCTGTGCACGGCAGTGTTGAGGAACGGGTCGTAGCCTACCTGCACGCGGGTGAGTGTCGACATGCCGCCCCCCAGTCGTTCTCCAACTGTGATCGAGTCCCGTGCAGCGGTCATGCCGCCTATGAGTCGTTCAGCGACCTGTACGGATGCGTTGGACTTGATTTCATTGTGCAGGGACGAGCCCGATACGACAACATGGCTTCCGGCATGGACGATGGCGTTCTCCATGAAAGGGGCTGCCACCGTCTCCCGGACGCGAAGCCTTCCGCTACCTCCGGCCTTGACGCCTCCTCGCGCCTCAAGCCGTTCACATTCGATGAAGGCGCCTTCGATGAGGCCTTCTACCAGCAGGGAACGTGCGCGTACCCGAAAGGCCACACGTACCATTCCCCGGACGATGAGATCACCGAAATAGCGTATATTTCCCACATGGTAGGTGACATCCTCGTCCACGACAAGGGTGTCGCGCACTGCGAGCGCCCGTTCATCCCAGTCGAGATGCCCGCTTCGCGTGGCCACCACGGGCACGCCTTGCCCCTCGGTATGTTCCGTGCTTGCATCACCAAGGGCACAGCCTTCGCCTATCAGGTGCTGTGCCACCTCCGGCGAGAAGTGTTCCCCGGCGGGAACGAGCACTTCGGCTACCACATCACCCGGCGAGACCGGATGGACGAAACCCAATTCGCGGTGGTCTACCCTGCCAGCATGAATGGCCTGCGGTACCGGAGGGCGCAGGTCGCATGAGAGAGGTATCAGCACGTTCAGTGAGTATGGCATGTTACCCCGTGAGGTGAGGGTGTCTTCCTGCATGACGCATTCCTGACATCCGCAAGCAACCAGTATAGCGATATCAGTACGGTAGGCAAGAAGGGAACCATGCCCGCCTATGGGGGATAACCCGCATCCTCCGCGCGATGCATGCTGCCCCCGGGCGCTTCGTTCGCAAAGGCCCCGGGAAGGACGAACCGGTACGGCGTCCCGCAGCCGGGGCGGAGTGGGCACTCCATCTGGGCGTTCTCGACCGATGTCCCGAGGCGTCCTTCGCTGGCAGGGCCGAGGATTATCCGTCAGTCACATCAGGAAAAGGCGGTACGCCTTGAAAGGCGCGACGGCATGGGGTATTGCCCCTCATGTTCCCATGTCGCGCGTATGCGGACAGGTCGCTTCAGGCTGACGTGGGTGCCCAACCCGCCATATCAAGGACATCCCATGCCCATATTCGCCATCCATGCCCAGCCTCTCCATTGCCGCGACGTGGGAGAGGGTGTGCCCATCCTGTTCGGTCATGGCTACCTGTGGGACGGCACGCTGTGGAATGCCCAGGTCGATGCCTTGAGCGAGACGCACCGGTGCATCGTCCCCGACCTCTGGGGGCATGGTCGTTCGGGTGCGTTGCCGCCTTCCACGCGCACGATGAAAGACCTTGCCCGGGACATGCTGGCGCTTGCCGACACGCTGCGGCTGGACGACTTCGTCGTCTGCGGACACGGCATCGGCGGGCAATGGGCGCTGGAACTGGCGCTCATGGCACCCCGGCGGGTGAAGGGGCTGGTTCTCATCGGTACGTTCGCCGGGGCCGAGTCTGAAAGGGCCCGCAACGTGGCACTTGGCCTTCTTGAAAGCATGGAGCGCAGCGGCGGCATGACGCCGCCCATCCTCGATGCGCTTCTGCCATACTTCTTCACGCCGGAAATGCTGGAGGAGGACGGCCCCGTGGTGCGCGCCTTCCGCATGTCGCTGTTGCGTCTGCCCCCGGAACGTCTCGCCACGGTGCTTGAACTGGGCCGCATGATATGCCTGCGTGAAGACCGCATGCATGTGCTGCCCGCGCTCGCTTCGCGCCCCGTGCTGGTGATTGCCGGACAAGAGGACAGGCGCCGTCCCCGCGAAGAGGGCAGGCGTATGGCTGCCGCCCTCGGGGTCCGCTGCGAGGAGATACCGGGCGCAGGGCATGTACCGCCACTTGAGCAGCCTGCCGTCATGAACAGGCTCTTGCGCGATTTTCTCGTGGATTGCCGTTAGCAGACGGTCTGCAGCGGGCGCTGCCCGTGGCAGTGCGATGCAGGGCCGCGGCCCTTTGACGGCAGCCTGCCTGCCGGAGGCGACATGGACGACGCCAGCCTGCGTTCCGCCATCCTCGAAGCGGCGCAACGACACCCCCGTTCCGACGGCGAGGACGTGCTTTCCGTGCCCGGTCACGTGCTGGCGGCGTTGGCGGACGGCAGCGGCAGGCATCTCAGGCTGGTCGAGAGCATGGCCTGCACTGCTGGCGTCTGGCCCGAACGCTATCTCCGCAACACACGCCTTCTCTCCTGCGCCGAACAGGTTCGCCTGCTTGGTGCGCGCGTCTTGCTGGTGGGACTCGGGGGGCTTGGCGGACATGTTCTCGACATGCTCCTGCGCATGGGGGTGGGCACCATCGTCGGCTGCGACGGGGATGTGTTCGAAGAGAGCAACCTCAACAGGCAGTTGCTTTCCGGGGTGGACCGCGTGGGAATGCCCAAGGCCGAAGCGGCCCGGCTGCACGCCCAGGCCGTGAACCCAGCCGTCATCTTCGAGCCTGTCTGTACCTTCCTGCGGGGGGTGGACATGCATCGGCACGCGAAGGGGGCCGATGTCGTCGTGGATGCCCTTGGCGGCCTCGACGACAGGATGGCCCTGCGTGATGCCGCCCGTGCTGCGGGGGTTCCGCTTGTCACGGCTGGCGTAGCCGGGCTTTCGGGCTGGGTCGCCACCGTCGCACCGGAAGGCACCGCCCCTGCCGACCTTTTCGGACAGGGGCGTGCAGCCGAAGATGTGCTTGGCAACTTCGCCCCCACAGTGGGCCTCGCAGCCTCCCTCCAGTGTGTGCAGGTCATGCAGGTTCTCACCGGGCGTTCCGCCCCGGCGGGAATGCTGCTGTTCGACCTTTCCGACCAGACCTTCGTCTCCCTTCCCCTGGCCTGACCTACCATCACGGCGCGCCCGCCCTACCTGCCCCTGAGCGCCCCTGTGGTCTTCAGTCGTGTCCGGCGTACACTTCCTGATGGCGCACCATCGCCCTGTCATGAACGCAGCGACTGTTGCATGGCGCCGCATGTTCGTCACGAGATTCATGTATATGAAATTTGTTTGTGATGTATGTATATGCAATGCGATATCAATATGTTGTTGCGTCCATGTCTTTCAGTTGCGTTCCCGTCTGAAGGAGAGAGGTATGAGTAGGGAGCGTATGGTAGGGTGGCCCGTATATCCATGTGAGCACTACTGCAGTGAGCAGGATGATGGGTGATAATCCTACCTTGAGGCGCATATCGAATATGATATGAATGCTGCACTTCTTTGTAGTGTAAGCATGGCAATGAAGAGTGTGTGTCGTTAATCTATAAAGCATGATCGGAGTTCACCTGTGCGCATTGGAATCATGCAGAAGTTGCTTCTCCCGATAATAGGCGTTGTCATCATTGGCTTGGGAACAAGTGCATGGATCGCTTATGAAGCATCGAGTGTTGCCGTCAGTGAAGCGCTTGTCGAGCAGCAGGCTATTGCTGTCGATGCACTGAGGAGAGAGCTTTCTGGCCTCGTGGACTCCTGCAGGCGTGATGTCGAGCTGGATGCCGATTCATATGAGATCATGCGGTATTTCGCATCGCAAGATGCAGAACGGGAATCCGCGCTCGAAGCCGTGCGCCGTATGTTCGAATCGCGCATAAGCCGTAGGCCGCTACTCCAGACGTTGTCGCTGGTCGGCCCTGATGGTGCCGTGCTGGCAAGTAACAGAAAGGACGGCAATGCCATCAACGTCTCCTCCCGCGATTATTTCAGAAAGGCCATGTCAGGCGAGGTCGCCATCTCCGACGTGTTCGCCAGTGGCATCGACGGGAACCCCATCTTCGTCGTAGCGGCCCCCGTAAGGGTCTCGGGTCGCATCGCAGGGGTGGTCTACAGTGCCGTGAAGCTACAGGGGCTTTCAGAAGGTGCCGTGTCCCGTGTCAAGGTGGGCAAGCGGGGATATGCCTTCATTGCGGATGCCAAAGGTCGTGTCCTGGCTCATCCCCGGCGCGACCTCATCATGAAGCTTGACCTCTCCACGATGGAGTGGGGGCGCGAGATGCTTGGCAAGGACGCTGGCGTGGTGCGCTATCTGTTCGAAGGGCAGGAGAAGATCGTCGCCTTCGAGCGTGAGCCTGTGACGCGCTGGATGGTTGGGGTCACGGCTGAACAGTCGGACATCTTCGACAGCATCGTCTCCATCCGCAACAGGAGCGCCTTGGCCGCTGGTGTGGTGTTGCTGTGTATCGTCGGCGTCGGGGTGTTCGTTGTACGCGGCATCTCGCAGGCCCTGGGGGAAGGGGTGCGTTTCGCCACGGACGTGGCGGCGGGGGACCTTTCGCGTGACATCAACCTGAACCGGAACGACGAACTCGGACAACTCGCCTCGGCCCTGACGACCATGGTGAAGAGGCTGCGGGAGATGATCGCCACCGCAGAGCAGAAGACCTCCGAGGCCGAAGCACAGAGCCTTGCCGCACAGGAGGCCACCCGTGTCGCCGAAGAGGCCCGCAGGCAGGCCGAAGGTGCCCGCCGCGAAGGTCTGCTTGATGCAGCGGGCCGTCTCGAAGGCATCGTCATGCGTGTCACCTCGGCTTCCGAACAGCTGGCCGCGCAGGTCGAGCAGTCTTCGCGCGGTGCCGACCTCCAGCGTGAGCGCTCGGCAGAGGCCGCCACGGCCATGGAGGAGATGACCGCCACCGTGATCGAGGTGGCCCGTAATGCCTCAGAGGCGTCGGAAAGCGCCGACAAGGCCAGACAGCAGGCCACCGATGGTGCAGGTGTCGTCCTGTCCATGGTCGAGGCCATCGGCACGGTGGACGCCCAGACGGGCGAACTGCGCGGCAGCCTCGGCACCCTTGGAGAAAGGGCCGAGGGTATCGGACAGATCATGACGGTCATCTCGGACATCGCCGACCAGACGAACCTGCTGGCCCTCAACGCCGCCATCGAGGCGGCTCGTGCCGGGGATGCGGGGCGCGGCTTTGCCGTCGTGGCCGACGAGGTGCGCAAACTGGCCGAGAAGACCATGAACGCCACTCGCGAAGTGGGCGAAGCGGTGCGCGCCATCCAGAACGGTACGCGTGACAGTATCGCCGGAATGGAACAGGCGTCCATGTCGGTGGGGCGCAGTAATGAACTGGCGGGGTTGGCTGGCGCTGCGTTGCAACGCATCGTGACGTTCGTCGAGGCCAGTGCCGATCAGGTGCGGTCCATCGCCACCGCCAGCGAAGAACAGTCCGCAGCCAGCGAACAGATAAGCCGCGGTACGGAAGAAGTGAACCGCATCGCCGCCGAGACCGCCGACGCCATGCGGCAGTCTGCGCAGGCGGTCACCGAACTCGCCGCCATGGCGCAGGAACTTCAGCAACTTATCGAGCGCCTCAAGCAGGGGTAGCTTCAGCAGATATCGTGCTGCCTGCTGGATAGACACGGAACGCCCTCCATCCTCACCGATGGAGGGCGTCTTGCGTCATGCCTGTGCCCCTGCGAGCCTTCGTCCCTCGTTATCGCGGTGTCCGTGCAGGCACGGGCCTGCTGCCTCGTCGGCATTCGTCATGCCTGTGACCGGACGGGCACCGCCTTTGAAGGGGGCTGCGAACGGGCCTAGTCCGCCGTCTCGTCCGCTTCCGCGTCCGAGGTGCTCTCGGCGGTATGTTCCGGGTTGCCATGTTTGCGGTCGGTGACCAGCAGCAGGCTGAGGTAGTGGGGATGTTCGGGGGCCGCGTGGAGGTCGCGGGCGACCACCTCTCCCTCCATGCCGAGGCGCGACACGAACACGGTGTCGCGTGTGGCTTCATGGCTGGCAAGCATGGTGCGTATCGAACTGAAGTTGCGATACGCCTTGAGGATGACAGCGTTGTCGGCCCGCGTGAGGGCGGTGTCCAGCCGTGCGGCGTCCTGTATGCCTGCAAGCAGGAGCAGGTTCTCGCCCGATTCGCAGAGGATGGTGCGGGTCTTGGCTGCTGCGGCCTGATAGGAGGTCACACCCGGTATGACCTCCACCGGCAGGTCGGGTGCGAGTGCCGTGAGTGTGCGCAGCAGATAGCCGAAGGTGCTGTAGATGAGCGGGTCGCCAAGCGTGAGGAAGGCCGCGTTCCGGCCCGTACGCAGCACCGCTTCGACGGCGTCGGCATTGGCCTTCCACGCGGCGGTGAGCACGGACTGGTCACGGGTCATGGGAAAGTCGAGCCTTTCGATGGTCACGTCGTGCCGCAGGTGGGGGCGGGCGATATCGAGGGCTACGGAGTAGTCGTTGCGCGACGATGCGGCGGCGAAGACCACATCGACCCTGGCGAGGGTCGAGACGGCGCGCAATGTCAGAAGGTCGGGTGCGCCGGGGCCGACGCCGATGCCGTAGAGTGTTCCGGGTTGCATATCAGTTCCTTGCGGTCGTTGTATTCGTGTCGAATGCGGCAGGGTGGAGAAAGCGGGCCAGTTGTTCCACGGCCTCGACGGAACGGGGGCCGGGGCGTGAGAAGGCATGTTCGTCCACCTTGAGCACACGCCCGTCGCGTATGGCGTCAAGGGCGGTGAAGTGGGGGCGCTGGTCGGGGGCGACGGGGGTCGGGTTCATGGGGCCGTACTGGTAGACGTAGGCATCCGGCGCCATGCGAAGCAGTTCTTCCTCGTTCAGGCGGACGACCCGTCCGGGCTGCTGGACGGCGTTGACCCCGCCAGCACGGGTGATGATGTCGTTGACGATGGAATCGGCCCCGGCAGCCAGCAGGTTGGGGTAACGCACCTCGAAGACCACGCGTGGCGGATGCTGTGTGTGGTCCTTGCCGTCGGCTGTCCCTGTGTCGTGCGGCTGGCGTGCGATGGCCCCCGCCACGGTGTCGAGGCGTGCCGTCCATCGGGCTTCGAGGGCGGCGGCATCCTGTTCCGCCCCTGTGAGCGTCCCCATGCGATGCAGCACGGAGAAGAGGTCGCCGAACGAGGCGACCCTGAACACGGCGACGGGAATGCCGAGGGCGCGCAGGGCGTCGACGGAGGTTGCCGCCTCGCGTCGTCCCTCCATCTGGAGGATGAGGTCGGGTGCCAGCCCCGCGACGAGTTCAGGGTTCGGACGCATGTGCGTGCCTATGGCAGGGAGTCCGGCGAGGGCGGGAATCGCTTCGTCGGCATCCGTGCGGGCGACGATGCGCCCACTCTGCCCCATCTCCACCAGAATCTCGTTGAACGCCCCGTACAGGGCGATGATGCGCCGCGCAGGGGCTTCGAGCGTGATGACGGTCCCGGTGTCGTCGGTGCAGGAGACGGGCGCGGCCTCACATGGCGCGGTGTGCAGCACCATGAGGCACACCAGCAGCACCCACACCCGGAACGATGCTCGCCTGTGGTGTGCCGGTGACGGGGTGCGGGTGGACGGTGATGCGCGTCTCATAGATGGCGGATAGGGCTTGTTCATCGAAGACCTGTGCGACAGGCCCGTCGAGGACGACCCTGCCCGATTTGAGAAAGACCAGCCGCGTACAGTACAGGGCGGCGAGATTGATATCATGGATGGCCGCCACGATGCGCAGCCCGTGCCGGTGGCGTTGGGCCAGCAGGTCGAACACCTCCACCATGCGGGCGACGTCAAGCCCGGCAGTCACCTCGTCGAGAAGCAGCGTGTCGGTGTCCTGCGCCAACGCCCGGGCCACGAGCACCCGTTGCAGTTCCCCCCCCGAGAGGGTGGCGGCACTGCGGCGCGCGAGGTGGGCTGTGCCGGTGGCGGCAAGGGCGGCCGCGGCCGCGTCATGGTCGACGGCCGTGTACCCCCGAAGCGGCCCCGTGTGCGGGTAACGTCCCATGAGGACGAGAGAGAAGGCGTCCACATCCGGGATGACCTCGGGGCGTTGCGGTACGGTGGCGATACGCCGTGCACGTTCGCGCGGGGCCATGGCGGCAAGGGGCGTGCCGTCCAGAAGCACGTCACCGCCACGGGCAGGCAGGACACCGGAAAGGGCGAGCAGCAGCGTCGTCTTGCCGCTGCCGTTGGGGCCGAGAAGCCCGACGAGTTCGTCTTGCGCGATGCGAAGGTCGATGCCGTGCAGCACCTCCGTCTGCGCATACCCCGCATGGAGAGCACGACATTCCATCATGGGCGTTCCCGCCGTTGTTCGCGTTGCAGCAACAGGCAGAAGAACGGCCCGCCCACGAGGGCGGTGACGACCCCCACAGGCAGTTCAGCACCGCCGGAAAGCAGCGTGCGGGCCACTACGTCGGACCATAGCAGCAGGATGCCGCCCCCGAACCACGCCCCGATGAGCAGCGGGCCGTGCGCCGCGCCAAGCACCAGTCGCAGCAGGTGCGGTACCACGAGTCCGACGAAGCCGATGACCCCCGAGACGGCGACGCAGCCTGCTGTGATGCAGCTGGCCCCGCACAGGAGCACGCAGCGCACGTAGCCCGTCCTCATGCCCAGTTGACTCGCCTGCGTGTCGCCGAGGGCGAGCACGTCGAGGTCGCGCGCATGGCGCACGACGGCGGCAAGTCCGAGCACCAGCGGCGGCAGCAACACGGCGGTATGCGCCCAGCCACGGCCTTGCAGGCTGCCCATGATCCAGAAGACGATGCTCGATACCGACTCCTCGTCCAGCGCCTTCACGAGTGATACCAGCGCGGCGAGAAAGGTGGAGACCACCACCCCGGCGAGCACGACCGTCTCGCGGCGGAACGACCCGGCTGCCGTGCCGAGAAGCAGGACGAGCGACAAGGCGGCGAACGCACCGAAGAGCGCAGCCGGGGTCACCACGCCGAGCCCCGCCACGAGGGCGGGGGCGACAGCAGCGGGCAGGGTTACGCCAAAGCTGATGGCGACGCTGGCGCCGAGGGCCGCGCCGCTGGAGACGCCGAGCGTGAAGGGGTCGGCGAGCGGGTTGCGCAGCACGCCTTGAAAGACGACCCCTGCCATGGCGAGTCCGCCACCGACCAGCAGCGAGAGGCAGACGCGTGCGAGGCGGATGTCCCCCACCACCAGAAGGCGTATGGGGTCCACATGGCCGGATACGGGGACACCCGCCGCTGCACCGAGCAGACGCATGACCTCAGCAGGGCCGATGTCGAACGGCCCGAAGAGGCAGGCTGCGGGCACGGAGAGCAGCCAGAGGGCGGCCCCCAGTGCCAGCGCGGTGCGGCGGCGGATGCGTGACATGCTAGTTCAGACGGGCCAGTGCGTCGTCGAGGTGACGCAGCCAGATGGCTGCCACTGCGTCGGACTCGGCGGTGCCGTGCAGTACGGGCTTGGCCTCGATGCCCCGTCTGGCAAGCTGACTGGTCCACGAGTCGTCCTCGTCACCCGCCATGTCGTTGCGGGCGTGGTCGCCGGCGACGGCCATGAGCGGCATCAGCCACACGCGCTTGGCCTTGCGCACATCGAGTTCGGCCATGACGTTGTCGAACGAGGGCGAGCCTTCGACGGTGCCGACCAGCAGGTCGGGGTCGAGACGCCACAGGTAGTATTGCAGGCCGGGGTAGCAGATGTCGGCCGGGTGCGGGGTGCCGTGGCCCATGAAGACCACGGGTTCGCCGGGCTTGCGGTCGGCGGGCAGGCTGGCGACGAGGGCTTCGGCCACGGCTTCGGCATCCGCGGTGGTGCCGATGAGGGGCAGGCCGACACTCACGCGGGTAAGGCCCTTGGGTAGGCCCTGAAAGGCGTGTGCGGTCTCAAGCAGGCCGTGGAATTCCTCACCGGGGATGGTGTGCAGACTCTGCACGGCCACATGGGTGAAGCCCTCTTCAGCCATGCCCGCCAGCGCCTCGGCGGGCGACGGTGCGGCGATGCCCTCCGCACGCAGTTTGGCGCGGATCATCTTGGCGGTATAGGCCCAGCGGACGGGGATGTCTGGGTGTGCGGCACGAACCCTGTCACCCATCTTGTCGAGCGCGGGGCGGGCCTCTTCGACGCTGGTGCCGAAGGCGACGAGCAGTATGCCCGTCTTCTGGGCCTTGGGCGCTCCATGCCCGGCGAAAGCCGGTGAGCAGGCGAGGATGATGAGGCAGGAGAAGACGAGGCAGAGAAGCCTCGTGACCATGGGATGGCGAGACATGGCAACCTCCAGGGAGGTTGGCGGGCAATTGGCGTGGACGGCAGGACGGATGACCACAGGGCTGCGCGCCGGGCGCGGCATGTGTCGGGTCGCCACCGTGGGCCCGGTCGGACAAAAGCCCCGTTGTCGCCGGGCATGGCATCGGACGTGTCAGGCAGGTCTTCCGGCTCACCCGACCTGCTCCGGCCTTCCCGGACGGTCGTCCAGTGGCACACGGGGGAGAAGGTCTTTTATGGGCTTACGGCGGCGGGTCCGCTCCCGATTCACACGGGATTCCCTATCAAGCCGCTCAGGGCACCTGACTCGTGCGGCATAGGCCGTAGGTGGACGACGTGTCAAGCATGCTGCCGTGTGCGCCGGTCGCGACAGTGTCGTGCCTGCGTGAAGCCGCGGGCTTCGGGCATGTGCCCCGGCCTAGACATGCCGTGGGCCTATGGCAGAGTGCCCCGCGGGTCTCGGCGTCAGGGGTACCATCAGGAGGGGCACCATGGGACATCGGGGGCCATCGGGGGGGCGTTGTGGGGGCCTGTCCGGCCGGGGTGTCGTCATCCCGTCTGAGGCCTCCCGGCCTGAGGGCGACGTGGCAGGTGCGGCTGGTCGGTGACAAGGGCGCGGGTGGCGGCCGGTCAGGCGAAGGCCAGCCACGCTGCCGTGACCACCACCACCGAGGCGATGCGAAGCAACTGGCTTTGCACGAGCAGCGAAAGGCCCAGTGCGGGCGTGAAGATGCCCGCATGTGCGGGAAACTGGTGGCGGATGGCCCGAAGCGGCGTGGCGATGATGCCGCCGATGATGAGGGCGAGTACCGTCTCGCGTGTGGTGAGACTGCCTGCCGCAAGCAGCGCGCCTGCCGCCGCCACCCCGGAAGAGAATTCCGAAGCCACCGAGAACACCAGCACCCCTGCCGCCTCGACGGGAAGGAACCCGTCGGTGAGCCAGTGGGCAGTGGCGTTGCGCAGGACGTCGAACACACCGCCCTGATGCAGGGCGTACATCAGGAGGTAGGTGGGGGCGGTGAAGAGCACAAGGCGTGTCAGCCTCATGCGGAACCGTTCGGCGAACGGGCGCAGGGTGCGAGTGCGTGGTGTGTGGTGCGTCCGGGGTGCTTCACCGGCTGTATGGGGCATGGTGGTCAGCCGTGTGGCGACCAGCACGCCCACTGTGCGAAGCAGGGCCGCCAGTCCGTTGATGGCGAGATAGGTGACCCCCGCGCCCCGCGCCAGCGGGGTGACGATGAAGAACGTGGTGGGCAGGTGCAGCAGGAAGACGGGAAGCCCCGTACCCATGAGGTAGCCGAGGCGCATCTCCCGCAGGGTTATCCTGCCCTCCCGATAGGCCTCCATGAGCAGGGAGTTGGCGGCGGCGGCAGAGAGAAAGGCGGTGGTGAAGGCCGCCCCGCAGGCTTCGGGCAGCCTGCCCCACCGCATGACCGGCGAGGCGAGGCGGGCGAGCATGGGGGCCCAGCCCCCCCCTTCGATGGCAAGCCCTGCGGCAAGTCCTGCGGCAAGCGACAGCAGCATGACGCCCAGCGGCCTGACAAGCGCGGGCCACGCCCGTGACCATGCCAGCAGCGCGGGGTCGCGCAGAAGCAGGAACGTCAGCGCACCGCCGCCCACGCAAAGGCAAAAGGCAAGGGCGGCCCGGTTTCCGGCGTTGCGGCGGCGTGTCGTGGCCCGGGGGGGCTGTGCAGTCGTGGGGTGGGGGCTATGGGACATGATTCTCCACGGAGGCGTTCCGGCGTGCTTTCGGTTCGTCCCGTCTGATAGGCCGACAGGGGCGGGCAGGCAAGCCTAACCTGTGGCGTTCGGCGGGCATGAGGGGTAGAATCATCGAAGTCCCTTTCAGGAGAGAACCGTGTCGCAAAGCAAGATACTGCTCGAATCCGGCACCAACGAACTGGAGATCGTCGAATTCTACATCGACGAGCCCGGTTATCGCGGTCATTACGGCGTCAACGTCGCCAAGGTGCTTGAGATCATCCGCAAGCAGACGGTGACGGCATTGCCCGAGATGCCGCATCCTGCGGTGCTCGGTGCCTTCGCGCACCGGGGGGGCCGCATCATCCCTCTGGTCGACCTCGCGGCCTACCTCGGCAAGCCCCTGAGCGACGACGCGGCCCAGCGCAAGATCATCATCACCGAGTTCAATCAGGTGGTGACGGGGTTTCTCGTGTCCGGAGTCACGCGCATCCATCGCATCAGCTGGATAGATGTGGAGGCACCGGGGCGTTTTCTGCAGGGGATGAGTTCCAGTTCCATCACGGGGGTCGTGAGGCTTGAGGGGCGTGTGGTCTTCCTGCTGGACATGGAGAGCATCGTTGCCGAGATGCACCCCGACCTGTCCATCCGCATGGGGCGGACACGCGCGACTGCGCAGGAAGCGCCGATGCGGCGCTATACGGTCTTGCATGCCGACGATTCAGGCTCGGTGCGCAAGCTGGTGCGCAACCTTCTCGAAGCCAGCGGACGTTTCGAGGTGTTGCAGGCGGATGATGGGCAAGGTGCGTGGGAGATGCTCGAAACCCTTCGCGCAGAGGCCGAGGGGCGGGGGCAACGCATCGCCGACGTGGTTCAGGCGGTCATCTCTGACATAGAGATGCCGCGCCTCGACGGGCTCACCCTGTGCCGCCGCATCAAGGAGGATGTCGCCTTGCGTGTGCTCCCCGTGGCACTGTTCTCCTCGCTGGTCACCGACAAGCTTGAACACAAGGGGCGTTCGGTGGGGGCTGATGCCCAATTCGCCAAGCCCGACTTGCAGCAGTTGAGCGAGCGTCTGCTTGAACTGCTGGGCGAGACTCCTGCTTGACCGTATGGAAGGCATCCCCTTGGCGGCATATTGCGTCTGTCTGCCTTTCGGGGGCTGCCATCGGCTGAATCATCCCTTTGAGTCATCCCTCCGGATGACGCCCCGCATCATACCCCGTTCCCTCTGGCGGGTTGCGCCGTGTCCGCCGCCGTGTCCCTTGGGTGGGGCTGCGCAGAACCCCGGTAGCGGGGACGCATGCCGCCGCCATGCCCGTTGCCGGATTCCTGTCTCTCTTCTGTAATGTTAAATGCGCGCCATCCTTGCGGATGACGCGCATTCCATGCCGCCTAGGCACAGTTTGCTGCCGTTCTGGCAGCGACGGACATGTTTGTCATGTCCGCACCCTGTCGCCGTCTACTTTGTCCGGAGTGCACGGCGACAGGGTTCTGGGCTCCGACCGACCTGCCCAGTATGTTGGCATCTATTTACCAAGAAGCGTGCCAAGCCTCCGGTTCGTGTAAAAAGTGTTTGGTTTTGCAGTGTTGTCGTTGTGTTGCCGTGGTGCTGCCAACGCGTGGCGAGATTAATCCGCAATAGAGGAATAGTATTCCGCGATTGCGGATATGGATGTGCGCTATTCCGTAATCACAGAAAAAGAGGGGATGACACTTCAGCTTCTGGCCCGTTGCGTCCGCTTCCTGCGAGGGGTCTCGAATCCATAACGCCTTAACATCTCATACAGATGTGACCGCGAAAGGCCGGACAGGGTACAGGCTTCGACGGTGTCGCCGTTGCAGCGCCGCATGAGCTCATTCAGGTAGTCCACGCACAGCGCGTCACGGAAGGCGAAGAATGGAGGCAAGGGCACGTCGGAAGCGAATCCGGCTGTCGGGCCGTCAGAGAGAGGGGTTGTCCGGAGGCGGACAGGGGGATGTCCGTCCGGCGAGACATCTGTCGTGCCCCCCGGTGAGACCGGCGGGGTGGCCTCTTGCAGGGGGCTTTGCCGATTGTTGTCGGGCGCGGCGGGCGCGGTGTCCAGCCTTCGGGCAAGAGGTGTCATCGCCGTCAGTGCATGAGCGTCATGAGTCGCGGTCACGGCGCGGGAGGTCTCGGTTACCTGACCGAAACCGCCCGGTGCAGCCGGTCTCTGGGCGGGGCCTGTGCCACTGACGAGGGCGGGGCGCTGGCCCGACATGCCTCGTGCGATGCTCACCCGGACGTGTTCGGGCAAATGACGGGCGAAGAGTTTCGGTGCGTCCTGCGCCGCAAGCACGGCCCTTTCGAGGGTGTGCACGAGTTCGCGCACGTTGCCGGGCCAGCGGTAGGCGCGAAGCGCTTCGTGCAGGTCGGGCGATACCTGTTTTGCGGGTAGCCCGTACTTCTTGCAGATGCGGGCGAGGTAGTGCCCGGTGAGGGCGAGGATGTCGTCAGGGCGTTCACGTAGTGGAGGAATGGAGATGACCACGGTCCGCATCCGGAAAAGCAGGTCGCTGCGGAACAGCCCCTTGTCGCTCATGGCTTCAAGGTTGCGATTCGTGGCGCATATCAGTCTGAAGTCGCTCGTGATCTCGCTGCGTCCCCCTACGGCCCTGAACCGCTGTTCCTGCAAGACGCGCAAGAACATCTTCTGGGTCGCGAGCGGAAGTTCACCCACTTCGTCGAGAAACAGCGTGCCACGGTGCGCCTGAAGGACGAGTCCGTCCCGGTTGGCGTCGGCCCCCGTGAAGGCGCCCTTGCGATGCCCGAAGAGAATCGACCCGGCCAGTGTCCGTGGCAGCGAGGCGCAGTCGACGGTGATGAACGGCGAGTCGGCACGGTGGCTGTTCTCGTGAACGGCGCGGGCGAAAAGCTCTTTGCCCACACCGGTCTCTCCCACGATGAGGGTCGCGGCGTCACTGGCCGCGGCTTCGGCCACATCGTCGAGGCACCGTCGCAGCCCGCGGCTGGACCCCACGATGGCGTGCTTGAGGATGGAGGGCCCGCGTCTGTCGGGGGGTCTGTCCCGGTAGTCCAGTGCGCGCAGTAGCGGCAGCACCACCCTGTCCACGGGGGCGGGCTTGCAAAGCCATTCCCATGCACCCCCCCGGATGGCCTTCTCGGCCGTGTCGGGGTTGCCTGCCGCACCTGTCACGATGACCTCGGGGGCGGAGGGCAGGGCGCGAAGCCCCGCAAGGGCTTCAAGCCCGCAGCCGTCGGGCAGGCTGGCGGCGAGGTAGATGACGTCCGCCTCCGTGGCTGCCAGAAGTCCTTCCGCCAGCGTGGGTGCGTGACGCGAGGTGTGGCCGAGTCCGGCGGCGAAGTCGGCCACCAGTTGGGCGAACGCCGGGTCGCCGTCTATGACCAGCACGTGGGCCATGCGTTCTCCGTGGTCCCTTGTCAGGCGCGAATGTAGATGCCGGGGCCGATGTCGGCAGATGCACAATGCAACACGCCAGCCATGCCGGGGTGCAGACGGTCGACCGTCTCGCCTCTGTGGTTCTCGAGGCGGTAGGTGCCGGGCAGCAATTCGGGGCGTCTCATACCGGGCAGGAGTACTTCGGCGATGGACGTGGCCTTCCACGGTGAACGCACGGAGACATGCCACGCGCCGTCACCTGCGGGGGCTTCGACCCGGGCCACAAGGGGGTGGCGTACGGCGTCATGCGGCAACCCTCGGTGGCAACGGCGCCCGCCACCGAGGAAGAACCCGGTGGTCAACGGGCGCGAGGCGCAGTTGAGCAATTCGAAGATGTAGTCGTCGCCACGCGAGGTGCGCCGCGCCACATCGTCGATGGCCGTGCGATAGACGTCCACGACCTGCGCCACATAGCCGCCGCTCTTCATGCGTCCTTCGACCTTGAGCGCCGCCATGCCCACGCGTGCGAACCAGTGCGCATAGCGGACGAGGCAGAGGTCTTGCGGGGCCCAGAAGCTGCTGTGGAAGGGCCCGTCTTCGACCACTTCCCATGCCACCTCGCCGGGGCGTGTCTTCTCTTCGACGGCGAGGGCGACGCCCTTGTATTCGAAACGGCAGGGGTGGGTGCAGGCCCCGAGGTTGGCGGAACGGTTGTTGAGCCATGCGGAGAGCAGGCACCGTCCCGAAAGGGCGAGGCACTGCGCCCCATGGACGAAGGCTTCGAACTCCATGCCGGGCGACGATTCCACAAGACGGCGCATGGTGCGCATGTCGAGTTCGCGGGCGAGGTTCACGCGGGTGACGCCCATGTCGCGCCAGAAGGCCACCGCCGCGCTGTTGGCGGTGTTGGCCTGCGTCGAGAGATGAAGCGGCAGCGACGGGCAGTGGCGGCGGGCCAGCAGCACGACGCCGGGGTCGGCGACGATGAGGGCGTCGACGCCCGCATCGGGCAGGCGTTCGAGTTCGTCGATGATGGCCGGGAGGTGCTCCTCGCGCGGCAGGACGTTGAGGCAGTAATAGACGGCGGCATTGCGGGCGTGAGCGTCGCGCACGGCACTGATGAGGGCGTCGCCGGTGAAGCCTCGGGTCCCGGCACGCAGGTTCAGGGCCGGGCCGCCAAGGTAGACGGCGTCGGCCCCGTAGCGGAGGGCGGCGTCGAGTTGTTCACGGTCGCCTGCCGGGGCGAGCAATTCGGGTAGGTGGGGCATCGTTTCGTAGTATGGTGTTGCTGTGCGGTGCCCGGCTGGTCAGACGGGCAGGCCGCGTTCGCGCCGGTGGCGCTTGAGGTTGTCGAGCACATGGGTGGTCACGCGCAGTCCGCCGCGTCCCCGGCCTAGCGAAATGGCGGGCTTGGCCTTGCCGTGGTAGTCCGAACCGCCGGTGAGCACCAGCCCGTGCCGGTCGGCGATGTCCACGCAACGGCGCTCGTCCTTGTGGGAATGCTCGCTGTGGTAGGCTTCGATGGCGTCAAGCCCCGCGACCTTGAGGTCGGCCACGGTGTCGTCGAGCCATTCTTCCGGGCAGCGCAAGAGCATGGGGTGGGCGATGGCCACCGTTGCGCCGCATGAGGCGAGCAGTCGCACGCCTTCGGCTGGTGAGAAGACCTTCTTGGGCGCGTAGGCCGGGGCACCGGGGCCGATGAAGCGGTCGAAGGCCTCTTGCGGAGTGCGGATGTAGCCATGCCTGAGCAGGGCGAGGGCGATGTGCGGGCGCCCCACCGAGACGCCACCGGAAAGGGCACGCACCTCTTCGTAGGTGATGTCCATGCCGAGCGTGCGCAGATTGTCCACGATACGCTCGTTGCGTTCGTTGCGGTGTCTGCGCAGTTCCTTCATGGCGTCGAGAAGTGTCTCGGGTTTTTCGGGCAGCCAGAGGCCGAGGATGTGTATCTCGCCATATTCGCTGCGCACGCCGAGTTCGCAGCCTCGCACGACCTCGATGCCCGTCTCGTGGCCCATGGCTACGGCCTCGTCGAGACCCGCCACGGTGTCGTGGTCGGTGACGGCGACGGCGGCAAGACCCGCCTCTGTGGCCTTGCGGACGAGGTCGGCCGGGCTGTCGCTACCGTCGGATGCCGTGGTATGGGTGTGAAGGTCGATGAAGCGGGGCGTCATGTCTCTCCCGTGTGTCGGCCTGAAGCCGGGTTTCGCGCGATGCTATGACCGGGCGCAGAGGTTGTCAACAAAGGGCGTCCGGGCTTGAGGTCGACGGGCCGACAGCGTATGAAGCTCAAAAAACCACAGGAGACGAACGTGCCCCTCAACAAGGAACTTCTCGACATTCTGGCCTGCCCCGCCTGCCGTGGCGAACTCACTCTTCTCGATGGTGAGGAAGGGCTACGCTGCCCCGCCTGTGCCGTCGTCTACCCCGTGCGTGACGAGATACCCGTCATGCTGGTGGAAGAGGCCGTTCCGGCCGAGGACTGGGAACGCGGCGAACGCACCCCGGCCAAGAGACGCTGAACGCCGCACCGTGCCGCATGGGCCGCAAGGCCTGCGCAACGGGCGGCAAGCCGCTATGGAGGCCACATGGTCATCGACTTCAGTGCCTTCTACGAACTGCCGCGCCTCATCGACCGTCTTGCGGCCGAGGGCGAGTCTTCGTTCGCCGCCTCTCGCGGTCAGGCGGTGTTCCCGCCGCTCAACATCGGCGAAGACGAGAGCGCGGTGTACGTGCGGGCGCTCATTCCCGGCGGCGACCTTTCTGCCCTCGACCTGACGCTCACCGACAAGACACTGGTGCTGCGGGGCGAGTTGCCGCCCGTGCGCGGACGCTACTACCGGCAGGAGAGGCGTACCGGGCCGTTCCAGCGGGTCGTGCTGCTCAATGTGCCCATAGACCGCGACAGGGTGCATGCCGCCATGCGCGACGGGGTGCTCGAGGTGGTGCTGCCCAAGGCGCAACAGGAACGTCTCCGTACCATCCACATCACCACACGCTAGGAGGCCGGACATGTCGCACGACCAAGATGCGCCCGACCGACCCGGGCCCGCCCATGCTGCCCATCCGTGCAGGCCCGAAGGCCCGTTGCGTTCCTGCAAGCCCTCTGCCTCGCAGCCCGCTACGGGACGGCAGGCGGGGCGGCCCCGCGTGCGTCCCGCAGCCGACCTCGTCGAACGCGAAGAGGGGTTCTTTCTCTATCTCGACATGCCGGGTGTGGCGCGAGAAGACCTTGCCGTCGACATCGAGGGGGATGAGATGATCATCTCTGCGGTGACCCGCATCGGCAGCGGTTCCAACGAACGGGTGCACGCGCTCGAATTCGGCGATGTGGAATACCATGCGGCCTTCGCCCTCTCGGACATGGTCGATGCCGAACGCATCACGGCGCAGCTTGCCAATGGCGTGCTGGTGGTCGAGATGCCCCGCCGCGAAGCAGCGCGCCCGCGTCGTATCCGCGTCGAAGTGGGCTAGCCGCTCCGTCTCGCCCAGCCTCGCCGGGGTCTTCGCACGGGGCCGACCGGAAAGCTGGTGCTGCCGCACGAAGGCGAAAGCCCGCAAGCCGGGGCCATGCGCAGGAGGTCTCCCCGCGTCCCTGCGTGACCGTAGGCGTGTGGCCTGTCGGGGGGGCAACGTGAATGGTCTGCAGTGCGGAATGCCGGGGCGGCCAGTCAGGCGTGCTACCGGGCGGCCTGCCGGGGCCGTTGTCGGGAAGTGCGGCGTCGCCTCACGTCAACGCTGTTCACCGTGACGGCGTTCGAGTTCACCCAGTGACTTTGCAAGAAGCCTGCGTTCGAGAGATGCGTGGGCGGTGGAGAGTTTCGTCTGCACGTCGGGGCCCTTGCCCTGTTGCGGGCGTTCCAGCGTAAAGGCCTCCGCAGCCCGACGGGCGAACGCCACCAGTGCGGGCACGTCTTCAATGACGGGTAGTTCTTTCTGGATGCTGTCCACAGGTTCGCGGTATTCGATGACCAGCTTGGTACGGCGCATGTCGGGCAGGAACGTGAAGCGGTAGACCAGCGTGTCTCCCGCCTGTCCTTGCACGGGGGCGGCTTCGTGCCAGACGCTGGCCCACGGGTCGCGGTCGGCGGGCAGGGTGAACGTCGCCACCTTGCCGGGCATCCCTCCCAATTCGATGGTGTCCACACGCACTTCGTGCAACCCTGAAGACACATCATGGGGCCATTGCCACTGGTCGCCCGCCTCGGCAAGGATGACCGAAAGCCTTCGCCCGTCGGTGGTGGGCTGTCCATTGCCGGAGGGGGCATAGAGGGCGTACCAGACCCGTGCCGAGGCCGTGCCCGAAGCCGTGGCCGGAGAGATGTCGGTGACGCCACCCCCCACGGCATGAAGGCCGCTTGCAGGGGAGACCACCAGCGGCGGTCTGCCTGTGGATATGAACGATTCGCCGCTGAAGCCCCGTAGCAGGGGACGGCGCGTCATGACAAGGAACACCATCGCCGCAGCGAGGGCGAACATCAGAAACGGCAGAAGCTTGGACATGGTCTCTCCGGGCTGAAGTGGCAACGGGTCGTCCCCGGCGGGCGACAGCGCATTGTGCCAATCCTCGCCGTGCTTGTCACCCCGCCGGAAGGTGTACCGCTGCGGGCTTGCGCGGGTTTCGGCTGCGTCGTATGAGGCGTGTGCCCTCGCCCTCCGGCACTACCGGGGCGAACCACAACCGGCGCACGGCGCCATGCAGGACGCAAGACCATGTCCACACGCCTTCTCATCGCATCCGACATCCACGGTTCACTGCCGCGGGCTACCTTTCTGGCAGACCTCGCGCGGGACACGGCGCCCGATAGCATCATCCTTCTGGGCGACCTGCTGTACCACGGGCCGCGCAACCCCCTGCCCGAAGGGTACGCCCCGCGTGACGTGGCGGACACCCTCAACGACTGGAAGGCCCGCATCATCGCCCTGCGCGGCAATTGCGACGCAGAGGTCGACCAGATGCTGCTGCATTTCCCCCTCGTGGAGTCGGCGTGGCTGTTCGTGGACGGGCTGCGCATCTTCGCCAGTCACGGGCATCACAACCAGTTGCCCGATCGCTTTCCCGACCTTGCAGAGGGGGACGTCTTCCTCTGCGGGCACACCCACATCCCCCGTGCGGAGACGGTGGAGGGCCTGCATGTGTGGAATCCCGGTTCGGTGACGCTGCCCAAGCAGGGACACCCGGCTGCCTACGGTCTGTACGAGGACGGCGTGTTCAGGGTCTTCGACCTCGACGGTGCCGAAGTGCTGCGCCATGGGCCGCTTCGTGACGGCATGGCGTGATGCGGGAGTG
Organism: Nitratidesulfovibrio vulgaris str. Hildenborough; assembly: GCF_000195755.1. NCBI lineage: Bacteria > Pseudomonadati > Thermodesulfobacteriota > Desulfovibrionia > Desulfovibrionales > Desulfovibrionaceae > Nitratidesulfovibrio > Nitratidesulfovibrio vulgaris. Next base: position 731,865 of record NC_002937.3, read on the forward strand.
TGCATGACGGATGTCTTGATGGACGGTATGCCGGACGTTTCCCCTGCGCTTCATGACCCGGATGGTGAAGCGACTGCCACCGTCGCCTCTGTGGCGGTACGTCCCGTAGCCGCAGCCCCCGGTGGGCAGCCTGCTGGGCCCGCTGGTGGTCAGGCTGGCTGGAACGCCGACCTCACTCCCGGACTTGTCGCACGATTGCGCCGACCGGTGCAGGTCGGCGCGCGCACGGCCCCCGGCAGCCTCTGGCTTGCCCCGCTGGCGGGGGTGGGCCATGTGGCCTTTCGTGAGGTGATCGACAACCTCGGAGGTTGCGGGCTGCTGTTCACCGGCATGTGCAACGCGCGGGCCGTCCCCACGGAGAACCCGGCACGTTCCAATGCCTTCACGTGGCGTGCGGAAGAACTGGAGCGGTGCGTCTGTCAGTTGTTCGGTGCCGACCCATCCGAGATGGCCGAGGCGGCCCGACGGGTCGAAGCCGAGGGCTTCTTCGGGGTGGACATCAACATGGGGTGTTCCGTGGCTGCCATCGTGCGGCGCGGCTGCGGTGCCGACCTGCTGCGGGACGAGGAACGTGCCGTGCGCATGGTCGAGTCCGTCCGTCGGGCCGTGGATTGCCCCGTGCTGGTCAAGTTCCGCACGGGCTGGAGTCCCGACCCGCAGGGTGCGGTGGCGCTTGCCCGCCGTTTCGAGGACGCAGGGGCCGACGCGCTGGTCTTCCATCCCCGCGTGGCCCCCGACAGGCGCACCCGCCCGCCGTTGCGCCACCACATCCGCCTCGTCAAGGAGGCGGTCGCCATCCCCGTGCTCGGCAATGGCGAGGTGTTCACGCCGGGGGACGCCGCATCCATGCTCGAGACCACGGGGTGCGACGGCATCTCGCTGGGGCGCATCGCACTGGGGCGGCCGTGGGTGTTCGCGGCGTGGACGGGCCTTGTGGACGACAACCCCGCCAGCAACCCCGACCTGTGGCGCGACATTCCGCTGGCCCTGCTGGACGCGCTGGAACGCCGCCATGCCGACCGCAAGTATGCGGCGCGCCTCTTCAAGAAGTTCCTTCTCTACTTCATCGCCAACTTCACCTATGGCAACAGCCTTCGCGGCCCCATGCTCAAAGGGGACGACCCCGCCGACCTGCGTACCGCACTCGTGGATACGCTGGCGACACTGCCTGCCATCACCCGCCGTCCCAGTGCGCTGATGTTCTGACCGCTACGGGGAGAGAGACCCGTTGCGTCAGGCGACCTTCTGTCTCTCTGTCCTGCCGCGCCCGTAGCGGACACCGCACTCCCGTGGGCAGGCCTTGCGGAGGCCCTGTCCGCACCGCCGTGGCGGGTATACATGGTCGACAATGGAAAAGGCCGGACATTTCTGTCCGGCCTTCATGGTTTCCGTCATGCCTTGGGGGTGCCGTTCTTCGTTCCCACCATCCTGTCTTCGGCGGCAGGCGGTGAGGACTTCTGCTGCACCACCTTGGCACCGGGGGCCACATCGTGGGTCACCCACACGTTGCCACCCACGATGGCACCTGCGCCGATGGTGACCCGCCCGAGGATGGTCGCCCCCGCGTAGACAGTCACGCCGTCCTGAAGGATGGGGTGGCGCGGGATGCCCTTGATGAGCGCACCGCCTCCGTCCTTGGGGAACGAGAGCGCCCCGAGGGTGACGCCCTGATACAGGCGGCAGCCGCGGCCGATGATGCAGGTCTCTCCGATGACCACGCCCGTGCCGTGGTCGATGAAAAACTCCTCGCCGACTGTCGCGCCGGGGTGGATGTCGATGCCCGTGCGCGAGTGCGCCATCTCGCTGATGATGCGCGGAATCACCGGCACGTCGAGCCTGTACAGCTCATGGGCGATGCGGTGATGGATCATGGCGTAGATGGAGGGATAGCAGAAGATGGTCTCGCCGGGGCTTTTGGCGGCAGGGTCGCCCTCATAGGCGGCCTTCACGTCTGTGGCGAGCAGTTGCCGTATGCGCGGCAGCGCCCGCATGAACTCCATGGCGGTCTCCTGCGAATGGCTTTCGCAGTTCTGACAGTCCGTGGCGTAGTCGGCGCAGGCGAAGCACCCGCCGCGGCGAACCTGTTCGGCGAGGATGCGGTAGATGGAGTCGAGGTTGGCTGCCAGGTGGTAGCGCATGGACTCCAGAACGATGTTGGACGCTCCAAAGTAGCCGGGGAAGAGTGCCGCACGCAGACGCGCCATAAGTTCGGTCAGCGCCTCCAGCGAAGGCATGGGCGAACCGTGCAGTGACTGATGGTAGACCGCCTCGTACGATTCGGGGGTACACAGGGACTCGACGATGCGTTCGAGTTCGGGCATTCCGGTGAGCGATACGGCGGTGCTGGCATCAAGCTTCTTCATGGCGTTTCCGGTCTGTTTTCGGGTTGGTGGGTGCGGGGCACGGTAGCCGCGGCCGGGGCACACGTCAATGACGCCTCCGCCCCGGTGCAGCCCGTTCCCTTTCCCGTGGCGGAGGCGCAGGACTCCGGGACGTCTTCCGGGCCGGGGACGTGCTGGCCCCGCAGGGTCTACTCGGGGGCGAAGAGCGGTGTCGAAAGGTAGCGTTCGCCCGTGTCGCAGATGATGCACACCACGCGCTTGCCCGCATTCTCGGGGCGTCTGGCGTAGGCGATGGCGGCATGCACGTTGGCACCCGAAGAGATGCCGCACAGGATGCCCTCCTCCTGAAGCAGCCGCCGGGCCATGGTCAGCGCGTCGGCACCGGGGACGGGCATCACCTCGTCATAGACCGACGTGTCGAGCACGGGCGGGACGAACCCCGCACCGATGCCCTGAATGGCATGGGGGCCGGGGGCACCGCCGGAAAGCACGGCCGATTCTGCGGGTTCGACGGCGATGACCCGGATGTCGGGGTTGCGTCCCTTGAGGTAGCGTCCCGTACCGGTGATGGTGCCGCCCGTGCCGACCCCCGCCACGAAGCAGTCGATCATGCCGTCGGTGTCGGCCCATATCTCCGGGCCGGTGGTGGCCTCATGGGCAGCGGGGTTGTCGGGGTTGGCGAACTGTTGCAGCATCACCGCACCGGGGGTGTCGGCCACGATGCGCTCGGCCTCTTCCACCGCGCCACGCATCCCCTTGGCTGCGGGCGTGAGCACCAGCGTGGTGCCGAAGGCCTTGAGCAGTGCCCGGCGTTCGGCGCTCATGCTCTCCGGCATGGTCAGCACCAGCTTGAGGCCGCGCACGGCGCATACGAAGGCAAGGCCCACTCCGGTGTTGCCGCTGGTGGGTTCCACAAGCACCGCGCCCGGGGCAATCTCTCCCCGTGCGATGGCGGCTTCCACCATGTTGAGGGCGATGCGGTCCTTCACGGAACTGCACGGGTTGAAATTCTCGAGTTTGGCGACGACCTCGGCGACACAGCCGAGTGTGACCTTGTTGAGGCGCACCATGGGCGTCTTGCCCACGAGGTCCGTCATGCTTGATGCGATGTCCATGCCCCCTCCTTGTTCTGTCCATGGCAATGAGCACCGCCAGCCGGGTATCGACGGCGGCGCAGTCGTAGGCGTCGGAACATGCAAGGGCGCACGTGGCAACCATGCCTCCGTGCGCCCTTGCCGGCTATCAGCAGGTGCAGGCCGGTTTTCCGGTCATTTCGCCCCGGAACGGCGATATCTCACGTAGACGCCGGATGATGGGCGGCAGTTCACGCACCACGTATTCCACGTCTTCCATCGTGTTGAACCGCGAGAGGCTGAAACGGATGGAACCGTGGGCGAAGGTGAACGGCACACCCATGGCCCGCAGCACGTGCGAGGGTTCGAGGCTGCCCGATGTGCAGGCCGACCCGGAACTTGCACAGACGCCATGCTGGTCGAGCATGAGCAGGATGGCTTCACCCTCGACGTACTTGAAGGCGATGTTCGAGGTGTTGGGAAGCCTGTTCGCCGTGTCGCCGTTGACGACGGCATCCGGAATGGCGGCCAGCAGCCCCGATTCGAGGCGGTCGCGCAGGGCGCGTACCTGTGTGTTCTCCTCGTGCATGGCGGCGGTGGCGAGCTCGCAGGCCTTGCCCAGAGCCACGATGGAGGCGACGTTCTCTGTGCCCGCACGCCGCCCGCGCTCCTGATGCCCGCCGCGCAGGAACGGGCGGTAGGCCGTGCCGCGGCGCACATAGAGCGCGCCCACGCCCTTGGGGGCGTGCAGCTTGTGGCCCGAGAGCGCGAGGTAGTCGACGGGCATGGTCTTCATGTCGAGCGCGACCTTGCCCACGGCCTGTACGGCGTCGGTGTGGAAAGGCACGCCGTGTTCGTGGGCGATGGCTCCCGCTTCTGCGATGGGGAATATGGTGCCCGTCTCGTTGTTGGCGGTCATGATGGAGATGATGGCCGTGTCCTTGCGGATGGCGGCACGCAATTCGTCAAGGTCCATCCTGCCCTTGGCATCGACGCCGAGCAACGACACTTCGACGCCGTTCTTTTCGAGATGCTGGGCAAGGCTGAGCACCGCCGGGTGTTCCACCCGGGTGGTGATGATGTGCCGCCTGTCGGGCTGTGCCTGCAGGGCCGAGCGGATGGCCGTGTTGTCGCTCTCGGACCCGCACGAGGTGAAGATGATCTCTTCGGGGGCGGCGCCGATGGCGGCAGCCACCTGCGCCCTCGCTTCGGTCACATATCGTCCGACCTTGCCGCCGAAGGTGTGCATGCTCGAAGGGTTGCCGTACATCTCCGTGAGAAACGGCAGCATGGCTTCAAGCACGGCAGGGTCGACCTGCGTGGTGGCGTTGTTGTCGAAGTAGATGGTCTTCATGCCGAAACCTCCCTGACCACGATCTCCTGATCGACGTGGTCGCGCAGGGTGCGCTCGACGAACTCCTTGAGGGTGAGCTGACTCGAGGGGCAGCTGGTGCACATGCCGCGCAGGGCTACCATGACTTCGGTTCCGTTCATGTCCACCAGTTCGATGTCGCCGCCATCCTGTTGCAGGCGCGGGCGGATCTCACCGTCGAGCACCTTCATCACAAGCTGCATCCGCTGCACGTTGGTCAGCTTCTTGGGCGGTTCCAGCGGGGTGAGGCATTCCGGTTCCTTGCCGAGTTCCACGTCGAGGATGTGGCGTATCTCTTCGAGACAGTCGCCGCAGCCGCCACCCGCCTTGGTGAAGTGGGTGATGTCCTCGACCGTTTTGAGATTGTTCTCGCGAATGGCGCGGATGATCTGCTCGTCGGTGATGCCGAAGCACTTGCAGACGAGCTTGCCTTCATGCGCATGCTCTACGGCAGGTTCACCGCGCCAGTTGCGTATGGCGGCTTCAAGTGCCTCCTGCCCCATGACGGAGCAGTGCATCTTTTCCTTGGGCAGCCCGCCAAGGTGGGCTGCGATGTCCTTGTTGGAGATCTTGAGGGCGTCTTCGACGAGCATGCCCTTGATGAGCTCGGTCAGTGCCGAACTCGAGGCGATGGCACTGGCGCAGCCGAAGGTCTGGAAGCGTGCGTCCTGTATGCGCCCTTCGTCGTCGATCTTCAGATAGAGCTTCAATGCGTCGCCGCAGGCAAGGCTTCCGACCTCTCCTATGGCGTTGGCGTCATCGAGGGAGCCGACGTTGCGGGGATTAAGAAAGTGCTCGCGCACCTTGTCGGTGTAGTCCCACATAGTGCTGTTTCCTCCGTGTTCTTCCTTGCGTGGCAAGGGTGCACCAGAGCAGATAACACCGCAATGACGGAGGGGGAAGAGGCGAGGGAGAAAAAGCTACAGTACGTTGGCGCCTGAGAGCATCAGCACGAACCGTCGGAACATGTCGAGGTCGAGCTGGTCGCGCATTTCGCTCGACATGATGCGAAGCACCTGGAACGCGTTGCGGGCGGGGGCGTAAGCCCTGTTCGACGTGAGTGCGTCGTAGATGTCGGCGATGGTGATGGCACGGACGGGCAGGGGGATTTCGTCGCCGCGAAGTCCGCAGGGGTAGCCCGACCCGTCGAGCTTCTCGTGGTGGAACAGGATGCAGTTGATGGCGTCCTGCGAAAGGGGCATGCGTGCGCAGGCTCCCACGCCGAAGACGGGGTGTCTGTTCACCTCTTCACGTTCGTCCGGCGTGAGGGCGGCGGGCTTGGTGAGGATGGCGGCGTCGAGGAACGTCTTGCCGATGTCGTGCAGCATGGCACCGAGGCCGAACTGCACGAGGCTGTCTTCGTCGAAGCCGTAGCTCTGCAGCAGCGCCTGTGAATACACGAAGACATGCAGCGAGTGTGAATAGGTATGGTAGTCGTGCGCGACGAGAGAGGCGACCGTCTTCAGCGAGTTCTCCAGCGTGAGAAAACTGATGCCCTCACTGACGAGGGCAAGGATGCGGTCGAACGTCTCTCTCTTCAGGGTGCGCGGAAGTTTCTTCTCGAAGACCTCTTTCACGATTTCGGTGGATGTCTCGTAGAAGAGGCGTGCCCGTTCGGGAAGAGGCAGCGAATCGTCGGACAGAACCCTGCCGAAGTGGCGCTCACGGTGCGAGATGAACGAGGGGTGCTGAGGCGCAGGGACAAAGACCTGCGTGACTCCATGCGCCCGCAGTTGCATCCTGTGGCGCATGGTGAAGGCTTCATCTTCCTTGGCGTAGAGTACGAAGCCGCGTTCCTGTTTGAGATAGATGCTGAACCCGCCCCGCGCATCGGGGACGAGGAGTGAGGTCGGTACGGCGAAGTAGCCATCGACGGACTGTTGGATTGCTGCCGTAGCCTGCATCATGCGAGTGAGCATCCTGTGTATGGCCTATACGGCGGCGAAGCAGCCGCAAATGACCCCCCGCATGAGGCATGACGTAAATGCACAAGGTTGTCAATGGTGTGTGCTGTATTGTCGCAATCGCAGCGTCAACGCAGTGTATCCGGCCATACCCCGGCCATCTCCGCATCGGAGAGCATGGTTATGAATTCGCGTAGCAAGTAGAGGTCAAGCGTTGAATGGTGTTCGCTACGCATCAGTTGAAGCGCCATGAAGGGGGTGAGGCGCGCTTCGCCGGGGGCGGTCGTCAGAAGGTCGTAGGTGTCGGCGATGGCAAGTGCACGCACGGCTGTGGGGATGTTCTCGTCCTTGACGCCCGCAGGAAAACCGCTGCCGTCGAGCCTTTCGTGGTGCAGCATGATGCAGTGCAGTGCCTCTTGTGACAAAGGCACCTGTGCCACCAGACCGACTCCGAGGGTGGGGTGCGTGCGATAGATGTGCTCTTCATGTTTCGTGAGAGAATGCCTGTGGCGCGTTATGGCGCGGGGCAGCCGGGCGAGGCCGATATCATGCAGCAGCACACCCAACCCGGTCCGTACGAGGTCGGTTTGCGCATAGCCAAGACGGGCAAGCAGTGGCACCGTGAGTGCATAGACGTTGACGCTGTGCGAATAGGCACTGAAGTCGCAGTCGAGAAGCTGTCCCAATGCCTTGAGGGTGCCCTGTTCGCACAGGAAGCGCAACGACATGGTCACAAGACTTTGCAATCGTTCAAAGAGAATGCCGTCGACCGGGGCTGGCAAACGTGTGCCGAACGTGTCGCGCAGGAGTTCGGTCGTGGCACAGTGGAAGGCGCTGGCCCTGTGTTCGACCGGCAGCCTGTCGTCTTCGAGAATATGGGCAAGGTGACGTTCGAGGTACAGGCCGAAATTCTGTCTCTGGTCGACACGGACATAGACTTCTGAAGTGCCATTCTCGTGCAATCTGCGGCTGTGTCGTTCCGTGAAGGTCTCTCCTGCCTTTGCATAGAGGATGAGACGTTCATCCTTGCGAATGAACACGCTGAAAGACCCTAGTGCCTGCGGTACGATCAGTAGGGGAGAGATGGGGAAGTAGCGCGGATCGTCGTGGCGGGGCATGGCTTGATTGTGACCGTGGCGTTGCAGCTGTGCGGCGGATGTGTTGCGTTGCGGAGGTCGACCCGGTAAGAGGAAAAGCCCTCCAGCGGTGCTATGGTCCGGTAGGATGCCCGTAGACGCCGTGGGGGAGATGCCGTAGCGGCGGACAATACGCCGCAAGGAGGTCGAAATGCAAGGTTTTCGTGCGCTGTATATTCCCGCCAGCATCCTTACGGTGCTGGTTCTGGTCGCTATCGGGGGCTTCTGGTGCATCGCCGCCAAGGCAGGGACCGGTCCCCTTGAGGCAGGCGCGGTGTGGCGAGTCGCCGCTGCGACGCTCGCCCTGGTCGTCGCTTGCGTGGCCGCTCTGTGCATATGGTTCGGCGTAGCCATCCGCAGGCCCATCGATGATGTCATGACGCGACTCGACCGCATGCTCGACGGTGATACGAAGCTCTGCTTCGCTTGCGACAAGGTCGACGCCTTCGGGGAGATGCGGCTTGCGCTCGATACGCTCGTGGGCAGGTTGCGGCAGAATCTCGGGTTCGCACAGGGGGTGCTCAAGGGAATCGATACGCCCTTTGTCGTGGTCGACGCGCATGAGAAACTCTCCTACACCAACAGCAACCTGCTGGACATCCTGCAACATGACGGTCGGCCGGAAGACTACTACGGCCAGAACGTGGCCCATTTCTTCTACGGTGATGCAAGCAGGCGCACCGTTCTGCGCGACAGCATCGAGCAGGGCACCATCGCCCGCCGTGAGGTCGACCTCGTGGGGCGCAAGGGGGGCAAGCGCAGGCTGCATATCAACGCATCGCCGCTCTACGACCTTGACGGCACACTCATGGGCGCGCTGTGTATCTATCAGGATCTTACGGAGTTGCGCGCACGCGAGGCCGAGTTGAGTGCCCAGAATGCGCGTATCGCCGAAGCTGCCGCCACGTCGGAAGCCATTTCCGACGAGGTCGCCCGCACTGCCGCCGCACTCGCTGAACAGGTGCGGGGTGCCAGCGGGGTTGCCGTGCAGCAGTCGCAGCGTGCACGTGAGGCCACCATCGCCATGGAACAGATGAACGATGCTGTGCTTTCCGTGGCGCGAAGCGCTTCCGAGGCCGCTTCAGAGGCCGAGGCGGCGCGCAGACGTGCCGAGGGCGGCGCAGATGTCGTACGCAACGCCATGGCCGCCATCGACGAGGTCGACCGTCTCGCCGCCGGACTCAAGCAGCAACTCGGTGACCTTGGTGGAAGGGCCGATGGTATCGGGCGCGTCATCGACGTCATCTCCGACATCGCCGACCAGACCAACCTGCTTGCCCTCAACGCCGCCATCGAAGCGGCCCGTGCAGGGGATGCGGGGCGCGGCTTCGCCGTCGTTGCGGACGAGGTACGCAAACTGGCCGAAAAGACGATGCAGGCCACGCAGGAAGTGGGCAACGCCATCCGTGCCATTCAGGAAGGGACCCGTTCCGCCGTACAGGGCATGGAGACCGCCGTGGGGGCTGTGGAACGGTCGCGCGAACTCTCGGCACAGTCGGGCGAGGCCTTGTCAGGCATCGTCGAACTGGTCGTGCAGAGCAGCGATCAGGTACAGTCCATCGCCGCGGCAGCGGAGCAGCAGTCCTCCACCAGCGAGAGCATCAACAGGTCGGTCGAAGCCGTGCGCGAGAGTGCAGATGGTCTTACTGGCGAGATGGAAGCGGCTGGCAGGGCTGTGCGCTCCCTTGCCGAGATGACCGGAAGACTGCACGACCTTGTGCACGGGATGGCGGTCTAGTTGTAACTTGTCTCATGCGAGCAGTAGCCGGGACGATGTCCTTGGTATACAAGTCATGTTGTCCAGTCGTGTCCCAGAAGTGGTCCAAGGCGAGGACGGGCTACGATGGCAGGCCGGTGGAGAGGGTAAAGACTACGTGAGGTCTGGGAAAAAGTGACAGATGGTATGCGGACATTACAGCTGCTGACATGCATAGACCAGGATTTCGAAGAGTTCGCCTGTGGCTTGCGCACAACCGTAGCATCGTATGACAACGTCGACTTGGTTATCTACGATATAGATACTCGAACTCCGGAGAAGATGGCTTCTGCCCAGTACAAGGCTCGAGTTTCACCGACCTACAAGAGCCTGGACTGTCATAACAATATCATCGCTAACCATAAGCCGTCGTGTATTCTTGACTTCCTTGACCGGACAGGTGCTCCATGTCTTTGTATCGATGCGGACTGTCTTCTGACAGGGCGCATCGACCTCGCCGTATTCGAAGGGGCTGACCTCTGCATCACTCCGCGTGGCGTGCGAGAGAGCAAGGCGCACCACCTGCGGAACGGGCTTCTCAACTCAGGGGTTGTGTTCTTCGCGAATAACGAGCGGGTACGAAGTTTCGTGGCTGAATGGCATGAGGCCTGTATGGCTTCGGCCGTTTCAGACCAGAAGGCGCTCAGTGACTTGCTGGAAGGGGGCATCGACTTCTCTCGCCTTGGGGATCAATCGTGCCGGGGGATGACTGTGAGGTTGCTCGACCCCGAAGTCTATAACGATACGACGTGCCGGACGGGAATCATCTTCCATTGCAAGAGCGTAGGAAGGCTTGCCCGGAAATATGTCGCCTACAGGCTGCTTCTTTTGTGGTTGAAGTATATGCCGCGTTTCGCATCGTATGTTATAGGTCTCAACAGGCGCTATCGCTGGATTGTCTATCGTCAAAGGGGTTGATGGTCGTTCGCCAGTTTGCCTTGCGGTCAGTGGCCCTGAAATTATCGTCGTATCAAGAGACGTCGGTCAGGATTGGTCGCATGCATTTTTCTAGTCGATTCACTATGGAAGGCCTATTCCTTGGAATGCTGACAGGGCTTTTTGTGATGCTCGGGCTGAACAGGGGGGTCTATCCCTTCATGTGGGGGGCAGGCATCACGGCCCTGTTCCTGCTTTACCGTGTCTGCCGAAGGTCCGAGATGGCATGCTTCGCCCAGGTGGCCTTGTTGCCTTTTGTCTTTATCGGCTACGTCATGTTGTCACCATCCGACTTCGGTGCGGATTTCCCCCTTGGGGGGATGTATCTATGTGCGTATCTCACCGGCTTGAGCCTCGGTTTTGTCCGTCCTCGCGCCATGTGGATTCCATTGCTGGGCCTCGCTCTTGTCATAGTCTTGTCTCTGCCTGTCGGATGGCTGGTCGTGGGGCGAGAAACTCTTTTTTTTCATGGTCGTCTTAAGCTTTTCTTTCATCATCCTGCGGTGCTTGCCACATTGGCTCTGTGGTGTGCCCTGTATCTGGTCACATCGTGGCGCGATATCCCGGGGCAATGGCGTTGGGTGTGGAGTTGTGCCGCCGGGGCTTGCGTGGTGTTCGCCGTATTGTCCATGGCACGAGCGCCGCTGTTCGGGTTCATGGCCGCGGTAACAGTGCTGTTTGTCCTTCGTTGGAAACGGGTGGGGCTGCGTTTCCTTGTGGCATGCATGGTGTTGGTTGGGATTGGGGTCGTGCTGTTGTCTGCAGGTGAACGGGGGCGTCTTGTGGCCAGTATCGCAGCCCCGTTGGAACAGCCAAGCCTGATTTCGCGAAAGCCCATATGGGAAGCCGCATGGAGCGGTTTTGTCGAGTCTCCTTTGCTCGGCAACACACTGTCTGCGTTTCATTCCCATTATGAGGAGTATATCACTACGAATGAAGAGCGGCTGCACGCCCAATACCCGGTCGTCGAGAGGTCCTTGCGGTATCCGCATAGTACCTATCTGGCCGTGCTCTTCGGCTTCGGTCTTTTCGGCACCCTACTGCTTGTGGTGGCTTTCGTGCCAGCAGTGTGCCTTTCTTTGAGGGCAAACGACCTGTTCTTGCCGTGTGTCGTCGTATTCATGCTTGTATACGGCACGGTGGAGGCATCGCTCCATCGCAAGGATGGTGCTATGGAACTCTTCTTCCCTCTCGGTGTGGCCTGTGGTCGGCTGGTTAGCCGTGAAAGACGGGAGCCTGACGTCATCGCCAAGGCGCAAACGCTGCCGTCCTGAGTGTGACTGTTCTGGTATGGATGCACAGGCGTGAGCAGATATCAGCCTGTCGTCTCAGAATCTGCTCTGCTGTTGAGCCTTTCCATGGTTTGACCATGCAAGAGGGGGATGTCCCGTCGGGACATCCCCCTCTTGCAATTGTCATAGTCTGGTTAAGCCCTATCTGCGGAGAATCGCCTTGGCGAACTCGTCCTGCACATCGGTGATGAAGGGGATGCCGGTCTCGCGCTCGGTCTCGCGGTTGCCGGAGGCGATGTCCTCGCGGGCAATCTGGTCGAGGCGGAACTTGCGGGCCCCGGCCATGAGCTGCTGCACACCGGCGCCAAGCTTGTCGAGCATGGTCCACATGGCGATGGCACCATAGGGCAGGGTCTTCATGGCTTCGGCACCCAGCTTCTGCTGGACGTCGTGGTACCCCGCGAAGATTTCCTCTGCGGTGGAACCGAGTTCGCTCACGGTCTTGGGCAGGCTGTCCCAGTTGCCGCAGACCTTTTCGCGGTTCTCGGGCTTGAGGACGCCTTCGATGTTGGAGCCGAGGAAGCCCGGAATCATCATGGCGCGGCCCATGCAGATGAGCTTGGTGTAGGGTGCGCCAAGGGCCAGTGCCTTGAATATCTGGCTCGGCTTGGCAAAGCCGCCGGCAAAGGAGAGGTCGACCACCTTCTCGCCGCGTGCGGCAAGGATGGAGGCGTATTCGTGCGCCTTCGAGTGCAGCAGGATGGACGGCACGCCCCATGTTTCCATCATGTCCCACGGGCTCATGCCGGTGCCGCCGCCGGAACCGTCGATGGTGAGCAGGTCGAGCTTGCATTCGGTGGCGAAGCGGATGGCCATGGCCAGAGCTTCCATGCCGTAGGAACCGGTCTTCAGCGAGACGCGCTGGAAGCCGAGTTTGCGCAGGTAGGCGACCTGGTTGACGAAGCTCTCACGAACCTGTTCGTAGCTGGACAGGTCGGTGTAGCCGAGTCGGCTGTGGCGGGCAAAACCCTTGACCGCTCCGGCCTTGAAGGCGGCCTGTACTTCGGGGCGGCTCGGGTCGGGGTCGACGAGGTAGCCGCGCTCCTTGAGGAACAGGGCGTAGTCGAGGCTCTTCACTTCGATTTCGCCGCCGATATCCTTCGCGCCCTGGCCCCACTTCAGTTCGATGATGACCTTGTCGCCGTACTTCTCCGCCACGTATTCGGCCACACCGTTGCGGGTGTCTTCGACGTTGAGCTGTACGATGATGGCACCGTGTCCGTCGTAGTAGCGCAGATAGCCGTCGATGCGGCGTTCGAGTTCGGGCGCCTTGACGATGCGACCGTTCTTGAGTTCGGCGGCACGGTCCACGCCCACCACGTTCTCGCCGATGACGATGGGCACGCCGCAGATGGCGCAGCCGGTGGCGAACGCATCCCAGTACTTGGCAGCCACGAAGGTGGAACCGAGGGCGCCGGTCATGAGCGGGTAGCGGCACGAGGTCTTGTGCTCGGCACCGAACGTGGTCTCGAGGGATACGTCGGTGAACAGGGCGTCGCCCTGCGCGGCCTTGGCTGCATCACCGCCATTGGCGCCGTAGTTGTACCCCTGAATGCGGAGAGAATTGTAGGACACGCCAACGTGGGTGGTGTTGCCGCTGCCAGCGGTGACGATGCCGAAATCGCGGGGGTAGAGCGTCTCGCGGCCCTTGAGGCAGGAAAGCCACGTTTCGCACTTGCCCATACAGTCGGCACGGCACAGTGTGCACAGGCCGGATTCAACGATATTGCCACGGTTGGTGGTGCCAAGGACGTCATTGCTCTTCAGCAGCTGGGACATGAGACCTCCAGAGGGGGGGAATTACGAAGTCGGTGTCTGCCCACTAATACCGGTTACGGCAAATGGCAAAATATTGGTGGATGAAAAATCTGTGCAAAATTGATTGAAAAGGACGTGATATTGATATTGATTCGTTAACTATGGGTGTAAATATTTATTGATAGTATTTAGTTTGCGTAATGCCTCGATTATCAGCGAAGTAACTATTGTGAATAATCAGGGTCATAAAATGAAAATAGAACTTTTTTTAAAAAATCAAATCGGTTTATTTGTGATAAGATTATTTTTGAATCGTATAATCATCCATTGATGATCATTCTGTGAAAAATTGCATCGTTAATTACAAAAATGTAACATAATCTAAAAAAAACAAAAAATAGCGCAAAAATCACTTTTTTGTTGTGAGCAGATCTCTTTCATCTGTGCACATCGAAAAAAATAACAAAATTGGGCATGAACTCGTGTGCACGCCATGTCCCAAGCAGGATATTGACAGAAGCGTACAGCTGGATTGCTGCCATGTGCCATGGGTGGGTGCGCTGCCTGAAATGCGATAGCCTTCTCCAGACACTTCCGCGCCCGGTGGCGTACCGGTCAGGCGGCCCGCATGCCACCGTCCGTCCCATTGCCGGTCGAATGCTGTTCATGGCGCCGTTAGCGACTGCACCCGGTCAGGGGGCATGCGGGGGGCTGACTGGGCACTCCCCCGTGCTGTGCTTCCGGAGGCGTGAGGTGCGCGAATGGCGTAGGGTCGCGCAACGGCTGGACATGGGATGGCCCGGTCTGGTGCCGGAAAACGCCCTGATGTGTCGTTTGCGCTTGGCATGAAGCATCCTGACGGGCTATATCTCTGGTATGTTGTGCAAGAATTCTGCGGTGTCCGCTTTTGCGGGGCAGTTCCGCAACGGTCGTGCCGTTGTGGATGTGCTGGCCTATGTCGCGTTGATGGGCGGGTTTCTCACGGTGGTCGTCCACGGAGCGTCGCAGTCGGGGTACGTGTGGCAATGGTACCGGGCGTGGCGTTTTCTTTTCGTGTTGCCCGGTGATGCCGGGGCCGAAGGCGGCGCTTCAGCCGGTCTGCTTCTGCAGGGGCTTGGCGTCACTCTTCAGGTCGCAGCGGGAAGTCTTGTGCTGGCACTGCTGCTCGCCGCAGTGGCCGTGGCTTTACGCCTTTCGTGCCTTCGTACGGGGCGCCTCGTGGCGCGTCTGTATGTCGAATCGGTACGCAACACGCCGCTTCTGGTGCAACTGTTCGTGACCTATTTCGCCATCGCCCCGGTCTTCGGGCTCGGCAGGATGGCATCAGCCGTCATGGCACTCGGTGTGTTCGAAGGCGCCTACATGGCGGAGATTCTGCGGGCGGGCATCGCCGCCGTGCCGCAGGGCCAGTGGGAGGCCTCGCGAAGCCTTGGCATGGACGAACCCGGAACCTACGTTCAGGTCATCCTGCCGCAGGCGTTGCGGCGCGCCTTGCCTCCGCTTACCGGACAGGCAGTGAGCCTCGTGAAGGATTCCTCGCTGGCAAGCGCCATCGCCATCCATGAACTGACCATGCAGGCGCAGACGATCATCGCCGAAACGTTCCTCACGTTCGAGGTATGGCTGCTTACCGCCGCCATCTACCTGTGCGTGACCCTGAGCCTCTCGGCTGTGGCGCGCCTGCTCGAACGCAGGATGCATTTCGATGTCTGATACAACCCCGCAATGAAAAGGAGGTAAGGGTGCGCAGTATCATAATGACCCTGTTGGGAGTTCTCATGGCGATTTCCGTAGCCTCTGCAGCCGACCGTCCGTTGCGTGACCAGCTGGCGGAGGATAGCGTGATCGAGCAGGCGCTCAAACGCGGGACGTTGCGGGTGGGGTTCTCGACCTTCGTGCCGTGGGCGATGCAGGACAAGAGTGGAGCATTCGTCGGCTTCGAAGTTGACGTGGCCACACGGCTTGCGCAAGACCTCGGCCTCAATCTGGAACTCGTGCCGACCAAGTGGTCGGGCATCATCCCCGCACTGCTCACCGGGAAGTTCGATGTCATCATCGGTGGCATGAGCGTGAAACCCGTGCGGAGTCTCAAGGTCAACTTCACCATTCCCTACGACTACGCGAGCATATCCGTCATGGCCAGCAAGTCGGCGGCCGCTGGCCTCAAGTCGCTGGATGATTTCGACAATCCCGAAGTCGTCGTCGTCGCCCGTACGGGCAGCACTGCCGCCTTGGCGGCCAAGAAGCGTTTCCCCAAGGCCAGACTCCGCTATTTCGACGATGAGGGACCAGCCATCCAGGAGGTCCTGTCCGGGCGTGCCCATGCCCTTGTCTCGAGCGACCCGCTGCCCCGCTTCGAAGTGCTGGCCAATCCGGACCGGTTGTTCATGCCTGAAGGCAAGCCTCTCGCGCTCGAACCTGTAGCCTTCGCCGTACGCAAGTCAGACCCCGATACGCTGAATGTGCTCGATAACTGGATCAGGATGGTGGAGATGGAAGGCTGGCTCAAGGAACGCAAGCACTACTGGTTCGAGACACGTGACTGGGAACCGCTTGTTCGCTGAAGAGACTACCCGGCATGATAGGGCTTGCCGTACCCCGGAAACCGTCTGCGGTGCATGGCGGGGCTTGTCGCATGCCTAGGCGTTGTGGAGTATCGCGCGCCGCCCTCATGCTGGATGTGGCCTTTCTTCTTGTGCTCGTGGGCGGGGCCGCATGGTTCGTGTGGCGCATGGACGATGTGATCCATTACCGCTGGCATTGGGGGCGGGTTCTCGAAGGGCTGGTGTATGTCACTCCGCAGGGAGAATGGCATGCCGGGCCGCTGGCAAGAGGGCTGGCAGGCACGGTGCGCCTCAGCCTGTGGGCCATGCTTGCGGCGTTGCTGCTTGGCACGGTGGCAGGTCTTCTGCGTACCCGGAGGCGTTTGCTGGCCCGCCTTCTTGCTGGAACCTACGTGGACAGCGTCCGCAATCTTCCGGCGCTGGTGCTGATTTTCGTGATGTACTTCTTCATCAGTTCGCTGGTGCTGCCAGCACTGGGGCTCGAGGAATCCGTCCGGGGACTTCCTCCTGGGGGGCGTGCGGTCGTCGGCTGGCTGTTCGCCCCCGTGGAGCAACTCTCGGCCTTCCTGTCTGCGGTGGTGACGCTTGCCATCTACGAAGGGGCCTACATCTCGGAAATCGTCAGGGCTGGCATCGAGAGTGTGCCGCGAGGACAGTGGGACGCCTCCTCATCGTTCGGTCTCGGACCTGTGCAACAGATGCGCCACGTGATTCTGCCGCAGGCCCTGCGCCATGCCGTTCCTCCCCTTGCGGGGCAGTTCATCTCCATCATCAAGGACTCTGCCATCGTGTCGGTCATCTCCGTTCCGGAATTGACCTTCCAGGGTATGGAACTCATGGCCGCCACCTATCAGACCTTCGAGATATGGACGACCATCGCCCTGTTGTACCTCGTTCTCACTCTGGGCTGTTCTCTCGTGGCGGAAAGGCTTGAAAGGCGCTTCAGGTGGGGTCTGTAGAAGATACGTGCCGCGAGTGAGGGCTTTCGGGCTGGCTTCACGGAGGGGCGTCTTCCTGCGTGAAGGTACCCCTTCGAGTCGGCTGGCCTTGCGCTGTGATGCCTCCCGGAAGCTGCGCGTACTGTCGTCTGCCAGAATATACTCCATTCGTGCGGGGGACTGTCGCTCGAAATGAACGCCCACGATGACCTGAAGGTCGTCGTGGGCGCTTGTGCTGTGCAGGGATGAGGCAGGCCAGGCCTGCTGAGGGCGTCGTCGTTTCGGTCGCTGCCTGCCCGACGTTACCGAAGGGCCGAGGCGGTGGGGCCAGGGCGGGACGGTGTGGCAGATGCCACGACGGTGACGCGGTCAGCCAGAGTGAGGATGGTGTCGGCGTAAATGGCAAGGTTGTTGTAACGACGGAGTGCCTTGTGACGTCCCGCCCTGTCCATTCCCGGCTTCCAGCCGTTCTCCTTGAGATAGCGCCCGAGACTGGCTACGGCGTCAGCCGTGGTGAAAAGGTCGATACGTCCGTCGCCGTCACCGTCGGCACCGTAGCGCAGCAGACTCGTCGGCATGAACTGGCAGATACCGATGGCACCATAGATGGAACCGGGCATATGCATCGGGTCGAGACCGTTGGCGCGGGAGTGCCGCAATAACGCCTTCAACTCGTTGTAGGCCCAGTCGGCCTTGATACGCATCTTCTCCGCCACCCAGTCCTTGTGGTCGTAGGCACCGGGCAATTGCGCCATCCATTCGGGTATGGCGTCCGGATTGGTCGTGGAAGCCATGCTTGCGAGCGTCTCGAAGGCATTGCGCTTTCCGAGATTGGTTCCGAGGCGCGTCTCTACGAACAGCAGGGACACGGCAACGTTGCGCGGTACGCCGTACGTCGCTTCCATCCGTGAGAAGGCATCAGCGTTGGCCTGAAGAAAAGACAGGCATTTGCGGGCGTTCTCATCGGTGACGACACCAGGATAGAGCGCGGGGCGCGGCTTCTGCGGCTTTGCCGTCGTGGACGGGGCCGGCTTCAGATATTTGGTGGTGTAGAGTTCCTTGACCTTGCGGCCCATGGGGTCTTGCGATGCCGTGGGGCCGAGACGCCTGAAGAGGTCGTCGACATCAGGTCCCGCGATGCCGTCTGCCTGCAGGCGAAGCATGACGGGCCTCCAGCTTGTGGCAATGTCCTGAGGGGCAGGATAGCTGCCGGGGACCACCGGGGCTGGCTGCGGAGTCTGACTGGGTGTCTCGGGGCGTGAGGATGTTCCGGCACAGGCGGTGAGACCGAGGGCCAGAAGACAGGTAAGGAGGGGCCTTACGGCGCGGGCAAGGATGGCTCGACGTTTCATGTGCTGAAGATACTCCAGCCCTTCTGGCGGTGCAAGGCGGCAGCGGGGGAAAAGGTCGAAGCCTCCGGGATGGGGGGGTATCCCGGAGGCTTCGCAGGAAGGAACAGGCCGGTCTCCGCTGGGGGGGGAGTGGCGGAGGGCCGTGAACCGACATGGAACCGGGATGGTCGGGGGGGATGACCATCAAGAACCGGCTCCTGCACTACTGTATAGCAAATGGTGTGCCATGCTCGTGGTGGGGCCAGATGGGCTTCTGAGGCGGTTTTGTTTGCGGCTGCTAGACGAAAGAGCGGGTGTCTTCGGCGTTTCGTGCGGAAAAGCACGTGCGAATACGCACGGCGTGCGATTGCGCACTATTTGCGGAGGCGGCGCAGCAGGGCGAAGCGCGAGAGGCCGAGAAGGGTGGCCGCGCGGGTCTTGTTTCCGTTGCAGCGTTGCAGGGCCTGTTCTACGAGGCGTTCGACGAACTCATGCAGGTTCATGCCCTCGTCAGGGATGCGAAAGTCTTCCGGTGTCGACGTGAGGACTTCGTTGGCAGGGGGGCCCTCGGACCCGGTCCTGTGGGACACATCGTCCGAAAGCCTGATGGGGAGGACGAGGTGCTCCGGGCGAAGCAGCGTCCCGTCATGCAGCAGGACCGCGCGTTCGATGGTGTTTTCCAGTTCGCGGACGTTACCCTTCCAGACGGCGCTTTGCAGCAGGGCGAGTGCTTCATCGTCGATGCCCGTGAATTGCTTTTTCTTGCGGGCGGCTTCCCGGCGCAGGAAGAGGGCTGCCATCTCCGGGATGTCTTCGCGCCTTTCACGCAACGGTGGCAGGATGAGGTGCCCGACCCGAAGCCGATGATAGAGGTCGCGTCTGAACAGGCCGTTTTCGACCATCTGCTCGAGGTCGCGGTTGGCCGCGCATACGATGCGTGCGCGGAAGTTGCGCCGCTTGAGGCCGCCCAGCCTGTAGAAGGTGCGTTCTTCAAGGACGCGCAAGAGCTTGGGTTGCAGATGCAAGGGCAGTTCAGCCACTTCGTCCAGGAAAAGAGTGCCGTCGGCTGCCAGTTCGAGCTTCCCCGGCGAGCCTCCGCTCCGGCTTCCGGTGTAGGCTCCCGCCTCGTGTCCGAAGAGCTCGCTCTCGAACAGTTCGGTGGGGATGGCGGCGCAGTTGAGGTCGATGAAGGGCCTGTCGTCGCCGTCGTGTCCGAAATGGACGAGTCTTGCCACGACCTCCTTGCCGGTGCCCGTTTCGCCTTCGACAAGGACGGGTACGGAAGGGTCGGCATGGAAGATGGCGGCTTCTTCGAGGATGCGCCGCATGGCGGGCGAGGCTGTGACGATGTCTCCGATGCCCGAGACGTTGCGAAGCCGCAGACGAGCCGCTTCAAGGTCCTGCCGCAATGCCGTTGTGGCCTGCGCAACACGTCCTTCCATGTCGGAACGGAGAGTGGCGTTTTCCGAGACCAGCGCCATATGCTCTGCACAGCGGTCGACCACGATGGCGAGTTCGCGGGCGTTGATGGGCTTGTTGAGGTAGTCGTAGGCCCCGCGTCGCAGGGCTTCCACGGCTGTCTCCATGTCGCCGTGGCCGGTGATGAGGACCACATTGCTCTTCGCCGTGGCCGTATCCGACTTGAGGTGGGCGAGAAGCTCAAGCCCGTCCATGTCAGGCATGCGGATGTCGGTGATTATCAGCGGGTAGAACGTACGGGCCGCTTCTTCGATGGCCCGGTGCGGATGCGGCACGGCAGTGGCCTGATGCCCGAGGTCTTCCAGCACGGTGCGGAGGCTTTCGAGGCTGGTGGCGTTGTCATCGACTATCAGGATGCGCAAGACGGGTCTCCGTTATCAGGCGTTGGTGCCGGTCCAAGACCGGAAGGGGACGGGCGGGAAGCTGCAGGACACGGGGGGGCTGCCTCCGAAGCGTTGAGCATGATGGTGAAAACCGCCCCGGTTCGTGGGGGGCGCCTGCTTGCTGCGGTGATGGTGCCGCCCCACGATTCGACGAACCCGTGGACCAGCGCAAGGCCCAGCCCCATGCCGGAATGGGCGTCCTTGGTGGTGAAGAAGGGGTCGAACACCCTGTCCTCCATGAGGCCGAGACCGGGCCCGTTGTCCTCGACGGAGAGCGCGACCCGGTTTCCGTGGCGTCTTGCAGAGACGGTGATGTCGCGCGCAGGCTGTCGTGATGCGTCGAGCGCGTGCATGGCGTTGACGATGAGGTTGATCAGGGTCTGTTCAAGCTGCACTGGAACGGCGAGCACATCAGGAAGGTCGGGCGCGATGTCGAGCGACGCGTCGATGCCGTGATTGCGCAACTGCGCCCCGATGAGACCGAAGGCCTCGGCACAGGCATGGGCGATGGACGTGGGACGACACTGGATATCACCGTGCGTGACCAGCGCCCGCATGTGCTCGATGATGTCACGTATGCGGTCCGCCTCGCGCAGGATGCGCGACAGCCGTTCGAGGAGCATGTCGCGGTCGACCACAGGTCGCTTCTCCACCAGCATCTCAAGCCCCCCGGCATACAGCCGCAACGCGCTCAGGGGCTGGTTGATTTCATGCGCGACGCCTGTGGCCAGTGTACCCAGTGCCTCCAGCCTGCGCGCCTGTGCCAGTTGACGTTCGACGCGCAGCCGGTCGGTCTCGTCGTCAAGCATGATGACGGCCGCTTCGACAGACTGGCCCTGCGTGGAGATGGGGCAGGCCTGTAGCCTGAAGTTGCGCTCTTCGGGCTGCCCCGGCAGGTGCAGTACGAAGCTGCGCTGGTGCGTTGCGCCGTCTCGGAAGACATCGATGGCCGGGCAGCCTGAACAGCGGCTGTTGCCATCACCGCAGAAGTCATGAAGCAGTCTGCACAGGGGCATGCCCACTGGGTCGAGGCCGAACCACTGCAACATGCGGGGGTTGGCCGCTTCTATGCGCAGGGCGGGGTCGATGACGGCAATGCCCTGCGCAAGGTTGTCGGTAATCGACCGTGAACGCTCCTCGCTGCGTGAGAGCGCTTCAAGGGCCTTCACGCCTGTGGTGATGTCGAGCCCCAGTTTGAGCACAAGGGATGAGCCGTCGATATCCTCGAAGGGATAGGCGTACACCCTGAAGGCCGAACCGTTCTTCCGGGTCCAGTCGCTGACGCAGAGTGTGCGGGTCTCGAAGACTTCGCATGGCGGGCAGTGCGCACAGGGCGTGGGACTGCCGCGCAGTACTTCGTGGCAGGCCTTGCCCACCCCGGGGCCGAACAACTGCCGAGAAGCCCTGTTCTCGTAGCGAATCCTGTGGTCGGAACCTATCAGCATCACGTATCCCGGCAGCCTGTCCAGAAGGTTGAGCAGGCGCGAGCGTTCACTGCGAAGGTCGCCGGTGGGTATGCTCTCGGCAAGCGGCAGCGGCATGGCGGCGATGGTGGCACCGCTGCCCACGGGTCTGGCCGCTATCTGGATGTGGACGGGGCCCGAACGGCCACGAAGCGTGAGTGCGAAAGGCGAGAAGTCGCCACTGGCCTGCCGCAGAATGGCCCGTTCTATGGTCGGCAGGTTGTTCTCGGACGAGAGGTCCGCGAGTAGCCTCGTGAGGAACTCCGCAGGGGGCCAGCCCGTGAGCGGTTGCAGGACGGCAGCTGTGGTGCCGAGAGGGGAACCGGAGCAGTCGGGCGCATCGGAAAGCTGCTCGACGAGGCGCGCGACGGCGGACGAGAAAGGGGTGTCCCCTTCAAGGAAGGGGGGACTGATGGCGGAGGGGGGCGTGGGCATGGTCAGTCTGTGGTGTGTTCGATGGGGGGCACTTCCGTCGTGCCCATGCCGGACAGAATGAGGCCGATGGTGCGCGAGAGCAATGATTCCAGTCGTGGAACGAGTTGCCTTGCTCCTGCGGTGTCGTCTTCGACAAGGCACAATCCCACGCGTTCCGTCAACATGGCAAGGGCCACGGCGCCAGCATGCTCCGAAGCGAGGCGCAGCCGTTTGTTGAAGCGTGCGGCTTGTTGTGCGTCACCTTCTTCAAGGGCTCCGGCGAGCAGAGCGAAATGCCGGGGGGCCTCATCGCAGAACGCCTTCCAGACCGGTTCGACAAGGTTGTGGTCTCCCCCGTGCCGCCGGACGACCTCGGACGGGGCAAGCAGGGCCGACCTGTCGGGGATGACGGGAATGTCCCGCGCAGACGATGCCGAAAGGGCGAACCTGTCGAGCATGGCGTTGAAGGCTCGGGCGTTGATGGGCTTGGCGATGTAGTCGGTCATGCCCGAAGCCAGGAAGCGTTCGCGGTCGCCCTTGAGGGCATGTGCCGTGACGGCTACGACGGGGATGTTGCGGTCGACTCCGGGGTACTGGGCGTTGCGGATGCGTCGCAGCAATTCCAGCCCGCCCATGGGGTGCATCTTGACGTCCAGCAGGACGAGGTCGAACCGGTCGGCGGTGAGTCGCTGGAGGGCCGTGGCACCATCGTGGGCGCAGGCACAGACATGCCCTCTCTTGCGGAGCATCTTGCAGGTTATCGTCCGGCCCGTGGCGTCATCGTCCACCACCAGCACCCGAAGCGGGCGTGCTCCTGATGCGGGTGTCGCTGAAGAGGTCGGGGCCTGAGCGTGTTCGGAAGGTGTGTTGATGGCAGGCGTCTCGGGCCGTAGACGGCAGGTGAAGTGAAAGCTGCTTCCCTGTCCTTCGCTACTGCGGGCCCATATGCTGCCGCCCATGATTTCGACGAGGTTTCGGCAGATGGCGAGACCAAGCCCCGTGCCGCCATAGCGTTGGACCGTCTCTTCTGCACCCTGGCTGAACGCCTCGAAGATGGTGCGGAGGTGTTCATCGGCGATGCCGATGCCCGTGTCGCGAATGGAGAACAGCAGGGTGAGGCTTGAGGGCGGCCCGTCGGGAAAGAGCGATTCGAGAAGCGTCTGGTCCTGGGGGATGGCGCTCACTTCGATGATGACCGAGCCCTTGTGGGTGAACTTGACGGCATTGCCGACGAGGTTGGCGAGTACCTGTGTAAGGCGTGTCGCGTCGCCTGTCAGTCTGTCCGGGACATCGGGCGTTACACGGAAGTCCAGGGAGATGTTCTTGCGTTCGGCTTCCGACCGCGATGCCTGCACAACCTGCTTCAGCAGTCTATCCAGTGAGAAGGGACGTTCCACAAGCCGCAACTGGCGAGCCTCAAGCCGGGAGAAGTCGAGCACGTCGTGCAGCAGGGTGAGCAGCGTCTCGGAAGATGCAAGGACGGTGTTCAGGCTTTCGCGTTGTTCGCCCGACAGCGGGGTATCGAGGACCAGTTCCGTCATGCCCACGATGCCGTTCAGGGTGTTGCGTATTTCGTGGCTCATGCCTGCGAGGAACGACGTCTTCGCAAGGCTGGCATGTTCCGCAGCCTGTCGGGCTTCGTCGATTTCGCGAACGGCCCTGTGCTTGAGCAGGGCGACCTCGATGGTGGAGTAGAGTTCGCGTTCGGCAAAGGGCTTGACAAGAAAGCCGAACGGCCCGGCTTTCATGGCCCTTGAGAGGGTCGCTTCGTCGGAGAAGGCGGTGAGAAAGACGACAGGAATGTCGAACTGGTTGGTGATGACATGGGCGGCGTCTACGCCGTCACCGCGCCGCAGGCGGATGTCCATCAGAACGAGGTCCGGCCTGAGACGCTTCGCCGCATCGATGGCTCCGTCTGCATCCGTCTCGACGGCAGGCACTATGTACCCAAGACCTTCGAGCGTGCGCCGTAGATCAAGTGCGACGATCTGTTCGTCGTCGACGACGATGATACGAAGATTCGGCATGTATCTCCGGTTCCGGGTTTCTTCGTGTATGCCCCGAAAAGGCTTCACATGCAAGGCGCGCCAAGGCCCGGAAAAGGCAGGAACGGCCCGGATTCCACGTGAGGGCTGGCGGTGAAGGGGCGATTGCCTCTGTGGTGCCGCCGGTGTTGCCAGCCCGGGTACGAAAAAAACGGGCGACCCTTGCGGGCCGCCCGAAACTGCTGTCTTGGAGCGAAAAGGTCAGATGCGCTGGAGCACCCACACGATACGCCCGAAGATACGGTCGGCGTGCTGGTCGATGGGCAGATACTGCTCGGGGTGGGTGGGATTCTCTGTCCGGAGGATGAACCGGGCATTGGCAGCATCGAGGAACACCCGCTTGATGGCGACACCCTCGAAGGGCATGAAGACGCCATAGAGTTCGCCCGAGACGATGTTCTTCTGGGTGGTGTCTATGCCGACGAAAGCACCCTTGCCGATGACGGGTTCCATGGCGCCTGCATCCACACGCACTATCTGCGTTCCGGGGGCGGCAAACGACTGGGGTACGGCAAGTTTGGCGATGGCCGTGAGCGGTTGCGAAACACCGTTCTCGTCGACAGCGCAGCCCATGGCGAACACAGTGGCGACACTGCTCTTGGCATCAGGGTCGCCGTAACGCGCGGGGTCTTCAAGCACGAGTCCGGCGACGGGGGCGTCGAGCGGTTCATACCCCTGGTCGGTACGCAGGTACATGGGGCCGGAGCCCTTCTTGAGCCAGTCAGGATTCAGCCCGAACTTCTCGAACAGTTTCATGTACCAGTCGGAGGGGACGGAGTTGCGTCGTTTGGCGTCTGATATGCTCGACTGGCGAATGTCGAGGACTTCCGCCAGCTCGACCTGCGTTCTGGTGTTCGTGGCGAGCTTGATGCGCTCAAAGACTTCATCGAACGTAGACAATGCTTTTCTCCGGGCGGCGAAGCCGGGCCTGGGGCCTGGGCATCGCCTCTGATCTGAGTGCTCTCGTCTGTAGGGTATCCTAGCTACCATTATAGACGAGTGCAACACTATTGTTGAAGAAGAGTACGCTCCGCGCTCCGGTTGCATGGAGCTAAAGGTCTTGCGTATGGCGTACTATGGCGAGCAAAAATCGGGCCACCAACGTGTCTTCGTGGAATCTCCAGCGAAGTGGCACGTATGGTGGCCCGATGTGTCACAATCGGAAGCCGATAGTGTCACACATGTTACATGTCTGTCTCGCTCATCTGTAACATGTCATGCGACACAATCAGGGGCGAATCGGCTTGAGCAGCGGGTCATCGGGGGTGAGCACGAACCGCGTACCCTCTTTCAGCGAGTTGCGCAGCGTCTCAAGCCCGCGCATGAACTCGAAGAACTCGGGTGCCTGACCGTAGGCGTTCGCGAAGGTGCGCGTCGCCACGGCGTCACCCTCACCACGGATGATCTCGGCCTTCTGGTTGGCTTCCGCCAGCAGTACGGCCCGCTCACGGTCGGCCAAGGAGCGGATCTTGGTCGACTCTTCCTGTCCTTCCGAGCGATATTGCTTGGCTTGCCGTTCGCGTTCGGCGCGCATGCGTCCGAAGATGGCGCGCTGGTTCTCGGCGGGCAGGTCGGTTCGCTTGATGCGCACGTCGATGACCTCCATGCCGTATTCGGACATGAGTTCAGAGGTGCGACGTGTCACTTCGGTCATGATCTCTGCACGCTTGGAGGCGACCACTTCGGTGAGGGTATGCCGTCCCACATGGACACGCAGCTGCGAGTAGACCATGTCGTCAAGGCGGGTCTGGGCACCGGGAATGGTCCGTACGGTGCGGTAGAAGGTCAGCGGGTCGGTGATGCGCCAGCGTGCGTAGTTGTCGAGTACGATGGCCTTCTTGTCGCTGGTGAGGGCCTCGGCGGAGCGGGCGTCATAATCGAGCATCCGTGCATCGAAGAAGATCACGTTCTGTATGAAGGGCAGCTTGAAGTGCAACCCCGGCCCGGAAACTTGTCCGACAGGTTCACCAAGTTGCAGTACGATGGCCTTCTGCGTCTGGTGCACGGTGTAGAAACTCTGCCCGCCGATGATGAACACGGCCAGCACGGCAATGAGGAGGGTGAGGCTCTTGCGGCTCATGCTAGTTGCCTCCCTTCGTACCGGTCTGTGGCGCGGGTGTGAGTCTGTCCAGCGGCAGATAGGGCAGGACACGGCCTGCGGTCTCGCGAGGCAGGATGATGCGCTCGACGCCGTTGCGCGAGAGAATCTCCTGCATGGTCTCGAAGTACAGGCGCTTGCGCGTCACGTCCTTGGCCGCGTTGTATTCCTTGAGCACGGCGATGAAGCGTTGGGCCTCGCCTTCGGCCTGTCGGGTGCGGGTCTCTCGGTAGCCTTCGGCCTGGTTGACGAGTTCAGCCGCCGCGCCACGGGTGCGGGGCAGGAGTTCGTTGCGGTAGGCTTCGGCCTCGTTGACGATGCGGCTCTTGTCCTCGCGGGCGGAGGCGACATCCTTGAAGGCGTCGATGACCTCCTTGGGCGGGTGCACGTCCTGCATCTGAACTGCGAGCACGCGGATGCCAACCTTGTATCGGTCGAGAATCTCCTGAAGCAGCGTCGTCGTTTCGTTCTGGATACGAAGCTTGCCGTCAGTGAGTGCCGCGTCGATGAGGCTGTTGCCGATGATCTCGCGCATGGCCGCCTCCGCGGCATTGCGGACTACGGCCGCCTGGTCGGTGACGTTGAAGAGGTACTCCACAGGGTCCTTGATCTGATACTGCACGCTGAACTGCACGTTGACGATGTTCTCGTCACCGGTCAGCATGGCGGCCTCTTCGGGGAAGACGCGTCCCTGTCCCTGCTGGAAGGTGGCGCCCTGCGTCGGCGAGCGGAATCCTATCTCCACCCGTTGCACCTGCGTCACCTTGGGCTTGTAGACCCGTTCAACAGGGAAGGGCAGGTGGTAGTGCGGGCCGGGGCCGACAGTACGGTCGTACTGTCCGAACCGGAGCACCACCCCTGCTTCGTCGGGGTTGATGATGTAGACACCGGAAAGAAGCCACAGGACGGCCACAGCCGCTGCGGCAAGTTTGCCGGTAGGAAACGGGAATTCGCGGAAGCGGCGGAACGAATCGCCAAGCTTCTCGAAGTCCGGCCCGGAGGGCGGAGGCGTATCGCCTTGGTCGCCGCCACCCCAGCCGCCCGTCTGCCGCTGCCGTTTTTCTTGCAGTTTGTCCCAATCCCAGTTCATAATACTGAAAAAATAGGGCAGTTGTTGCATCAGGTCAAGGCAAGACCTCGGCGCGGACTGCTTTATGGAGGATGAGCCATCATGAAGGCGTTATCGGCCCATGTGTTCAGGGCCTACGATATCAGAGGGATTGTCGACACCGATTTCGACCCGGAATGGGTCGAGAGACTCGGGAGGGCCTGCGGAACCTACTTTGTCTCGCACGGTCACGGGGCTGCCGTTGTGGGGTTCGATTGCCGCCACAGTTCGCCAGCCTACCACGACGCACTCGTGCGCGGCCTGCTGTCGACGGGGGTGGATGTGACCAGCGTGGGCATGGTGCCCACCCCGGTATTGTATTTCGCCGTGAAACACCTCGGGCGCAAGGCCGGGGTCATGATCACGGCAAGCCACAATCCATCGGAATACAACGGGTTCAAGGTCGTCGCCGGTGAGTCGACCATCCACGGCGAGGAGATTCGCCGCATATGGGAGGTCTTCGAGCGTGGCGAGTTCGCTTCGGGGCACGGCATCGGGTGTTCCCATGACATCGTGCCCTCCTACATCGAAGCCATCACCTCTGATGTGCACCCCGCGCGCAAGCTGAAGGTCGTTGTCGACGGAGGCAACGGTGCTGGCGGCGAGCTTTGCGTTGAAGTGCTGCGCAGGCTGGGTGTGGAGGTCGTGGCGCAATTCTGCGAACCCGATGGCGACTTCCCCAACCATCACCCCGACCCCGTGGTCGAGGCCAACATGACCGCGCTCATGGAACGCGTGCAGGTCGAACGCGCAGACCTCGGCATCGGTCTCGACGGCGATGCCGACAGGCTTGGTGCCGTAGACGGGATGGGGCGGCTGCTGAACGGTGACGAACTGCTTTCGCTCTATGCGCGCGAGATGCTGGCCCGTAGACCGGGCGAGACGGTCATCGCCGACGTCAAATGTTCGCATCGCCTTTTCGACGACATCGAGGCGCACGGCGGCAAGCCCATGATGTGGATCACAGGGCACTCCGTGGTCAAGGCGCGTATGCTCGAAGTCGGCGCACCGCTGGCGGGTGAGCTTTCGGGGCACATGTTCTTCGGCGACAGATGGTTCGGCTTCGACGACGCCATCTACGGGGCTGCCCGTCTCGTGGAACTGCTCGCAGCCAGTGACGTGCCCCTGACCGACCTGCCCGGCTGGCCGCCAAGCCACGCGACCCGTGAATTGCACCTGCCCTGTCCGGAGCACGCCAAGTTCGAAGTCGTGCGGAGGGCACAGGCCTATTTCCGTGAGCGATGCACCATCAACGACATCGACGGTGCGCGTGTGATCTTTCCCGATGGATGGGGCCTTGTGCGTGCCTCCAACACCCAGCCGGTGCTCGTGTTGCGTTTCGAGGCGCAGACGCCGGAACGTCTGGCCGAGATTCGCGCCTTCGTCGAAGAACCGTTGCGACGCTGGGTCGCGGAACTTTCATAGCATCGGGTGTGGTATCGTGTCCGACCGGATGAGTGCGGTCAGGACAAGGAGACTGTGACATGAAGATTCTCAAGGCGAACCGGATGGAGCGCTGTATCGGCTGCCATGCCTGTTCCCTCGCCTGTGCGCGGCTTGTGCACAAGCGTCTGTCGTGGGTGACGGCCGGAATCCGCATCACGTCGGCAGGCGGGCTTTCGACAGGGTTCGAGGCGCGCCTGTGTCTTGCCTGCGACCCCGCACCCTGTGCGCAGGCCTGCCCGACCGGTGCCTACGCGCAACGCAAGGGTGGCGGCGTGAAGGTCGACAGGTCGCTGTGCATCCGTTGCGGGCGTTGCGCCGAAGCCTGCCCGGTGGATGCCGTGCACATGGACGGTGAGACCGGCCTGCCCTACGTGTGCATCCACTGCGGGCGTTGTGTGGCCTTCTGCCCCCATGAATGTATCGAACTGGTCGACCAGCCCGTGGCCGATGCCGCATCGGACGAAGCGGGAAGGGAGACGGGTGACGACAAGGCCCTGCCGCGAAAGGCAGGGCTGGTGAATGACGCTTCGGAGGTGGGGCATGCCGATTGAAGGAACCGCCTCGCGCGTGCTGCATGTGGACCTTGAGTCGGGTGCCTCGCGTGTGCTGCTTTTCGAGGGACGCCCGCACCATCTCGGCGGCAGCGGGCTTGCCGCTGCACTGTATGACGCCTACGGGTTGCCGGAATCTCCGGCTTTCGACCCGCGGCAGCCGCTCATCTTCGCCATCGGACCGCTTTCGGGGTTCTTTCCCCTCATGAGCAAGGTCGTGTGCGGCTTCCGTTCGCCGTACACGGGAGAATGGGCCGAGAGTCACGCGGGGGGACGTCTTGCCCTGTCGCTGCGCTTCGCGGGATATGACGCGCTGATGATCACCGGACGGGCGCGAACGCTCTCATGTCTTGTCGTGGGGTCGCGTCGTCTCGAAATCCACGATGTCCACTACCTGCGCGGACAGGACGTGTTCACTTCCGGGAAGTATCTGCGTCGCTATGGCAAGGAGTCGTCAGGGCATCGTAGCACGGTGCGCATCGGGCCTGCGGGCGAGCGTGGTGTCACCTTCGCGTGCGCCAACGTCGACTCGTTCCGGCATTTCGGACGACTGGGCGCAGGTGCCGTCATGGGCGGCAAGAATCTCAAGGCGCTGGTCGTGACGGGCGACTCGGGCATCGAACTGCCTGAAGGGCGCGACTATCCGAAACTCTACAAGGAAGTGTACCAGTCGGTCACCGGTACCGACATGATGCAGAAGTACCACGACCTCGGCACTGCCGAGAACCTGCTGGTGCTCAATGAACTGAAGGCGTTGCCGTGGCGCAACCTGCAAGCCACGACAGACCCCGCCATCGACGGCATCTCTGGCGAACGGTTCGCGGAACAGCTTCTGCTGCGGCAGACCGCCTGCGCGGGCTGTCCGGTGGGGTGCATCCACATCGGGCTGCTGCGACAGCAGTTCGCCCGCGACCACGAGTTCCTCTACAAGCAGGTGTCATACGACTACGAACCCATCTTCGCGCAGGGTTCCATGCTGGGCCTGACCAACGCCTCCGACGTGCTTGCCCTGCTCGATGAGACGGAGAAACTCGGCCTTGACTGCATGAGCGCCGGTGTCGCACTGGCATGGGTGGCGGAGGCGTTCGAAAAGGGTGTCGTCACCGAGAAGGAGACGCTGGGCCCGGTGCACTTCGGCAACGTGGCCACGTTCGTCGCCGCGCTGCACCACCTTGCCAACGGAACCTCCGAATTCTGGCAGGCGTTGGGCAAGGGGGTGCTGTATGCCGCAGACATCTACGGCGGTGCCGACTTCGCCTGTGTCCTCGGTCAGGAGATGGCAGGCTATGCCACGGGCGAGGTGTATTTCGTCTCACAGGCCCTGGGGTTCAGGCATTCGCATCTCGACAGCGGCGGCTATGCCTACGACCAGTCCGCCAAGGACAAGGACGTGGACAAGGCCGTGCGGCATCTGCTGGATGACGAGTACAAAAGGCTGACCATCAACTGCATGGTGGCCTGTCTCTTCGCCCGCAAGGCCTACCCGCCGGAACGCCTTCAGGAGGCCCTTGCCTCTCTCGGCATGCGCGCCGAGGCCGATGCCCTGCCCGAGTCGGGGCGTGCCATGCAGGCCCTGCGGTGGTCGCTCAAGTTCCGCACGGGGTTCCGTCCGGAGAACGTGCGTATCCCCAAACGGTTCACCGAGGTCGTCACATGGAAGGGCCCCATGGACGTCGACTACATGGATGCCGTGCGACAGGCCTACACGTCCGAGTTGTACC
The DNA here is from genome assembly GCF_000195755.1 of Nitratidesulfovibrio vulgaris str. Hildenborough. Lineage (NCBI taxonomy): Bacteria > Pseudomonadati > Thermodesulfobacteriota > Desulfovibrionia > Desulfovibrionales > Desulfovibrionaceae > Nitratidesulfovibrio > Nitratidesulfovibrio vulgaris. The sequence continues at coordinate 762,975 of NC_002937.3, forward strand.
GCATGGTGGTGGACGCCGCACGGGAGGCATAGATGTTGCGCGGTGTCGGGCCACTCATACAGGCGTCGTCATGGCGCGAACTCCTAGCCCGGTTCATGCTGCTGTGTCTTGTGCTGGCCTTGACGGCGGGCGGCTTCTGGTACAACTACGAGCGCCGCTTCAAGGACATTCAGGCCGGGGCGGCATTGCGCGACGGCGGGGCACACCTCCCCGAACCCCAGCGCGAGGCGCTGCACCGGCTCGTTGCCGCCTTTGCCGAGGGCTACGGCATCCGGCTCGTGGTGCAGGTGACCGAAGGCGTTGTGGATGTCCCGCGACTGGAAGGCAACACCCTCTTTGTGGGGGTGAACGTCCATTCGGGCATGTCGGTGGTCGTGTTCCCTCCCCTGCTGCGCAAGGTGACGGGCGAGGGGCCAAGACTGCATCTCGAATCGGAACAACTCCAGCGCCGCATTGCGGCGGGTGAAGAGGCCGGGGCCGTACTGGTCGACGCGCTCACCCTGCTTCTTGCACAGCTGGGCAAGACATCATGAAAGGCTAGCATGTCGCAGTTCGACGTAACGGTGTTCACGGACGGTTCGTGCCTTGGCAATCCCGGCCCCGGGGGCTGGGCGGCCATCATGCGCTGCAACGGGTGTGAGAAGGAGCTTTCGGGCGGCTTCGCCCTGACGACGAACAACCGCATGGAGATTCTCGCCGTGCTGGAGGCCCTTGAGGCCCTTCGCGACCCCTGCAAGGTCACGCTATTCACGGACTCGCAGTATGTACGCAACGCCGTCGAGAAGAAGTGGCTTGCGGGGTGGCAGCGCAACGGATGGAAGACCGCCGACAAGAAACCCGTGAAGAACCGCGACCTGTGGGAACGTCTGGTGCCGTTGCTGGCGAAGCATTCGGTATCCTTCCGGTGGGTGCGCGGGCATAGCGGGCATCCCGAGAACGAGCGTTGCGACGTTCTGGCACGGGCGCAGGCTTCACGCCGGGGATTGCCGGAAGACCCCGGTTTCACGGCCTGATACGGGCGTGTGGCGGGCCATGGCGCGTCTCCCGTACGGGGCCGGCTGCAGACGTTTTGGCGACCGATGTGCCAGCCATAGGTGTGGCACAGGATACCTCCCCGTCGGACGTGTCGACAAGATACCGGGTGGCGGGGCGAGTCCCTTCCGGAACGTGTCGCGTGTCATGGTCTGGCATCTGCCCGGCATTGTTCCGCTAGCCTCTGCGGGTGTGGCCGCAGGCCCCACGGCGCAGATGGGCGGCGAGCCATCGTGGCGGGCGTGGCGCACCTTGCTTTTTGCATGATGCCCATAACGACGCTTCACATGTAATGACCGATGACGTATACGATTCTCCTATCCGGGGGGAGGGAGCAGGAGAATGGCACAGACCGAGCAACAACCCGCCGTCACGCGGGCACGCACGGGGACTACGCTTGCCGTGCCCACAGGGACGAGGATGCTGCTGACTCTTCCGGGAGTCTTCGACAACATCCCCACCGACCTCGTGGGTATCGTCCAGGGCGAATTCCTCATTCTCAAGATGCCCATGGTTCCCGGCATCCGCGCCCGTCTGGGGCAGGGTGAACCTGTCACCATCCGGTATCTTTGCGGCGGCGTCATCTACGGTTTCGGCTCTTCGGTGATCACCTTCATTTCGCGCCCAGGGTTCCTGGTCTTTCTGGCATTCCCGGATGTCGTGGAACAGCTGGAATTGCGTCAGCACAGGCGTGTGAACTGCCTTCTGCCGTGTGCCGTACATGTCCCGGGCTGCGTCCTCTCGGGTATCATGCTCGACGTCAGCCTCGGTGGCTGCCGCATCGCGCTGGACCCCGGATGCACCCTGACCCCTGAAGACCTCGCCGGTCGGGATATGGTCGTCCTGCACCTGCCTACGCTGAGCGAGAACGAGAATACGGTGCTGTCCTGCCGCGTGAAGGCTGCAAATCTCGTCAACGGGCGTATCCATGCAGGATTGCAGTTCTTCGATCTGGACGAGGCTGCGAGAGGGGCATTGTTCGCCTACCTTGAAACCGTATCGTGCCTTATCTGACGGAGTAGCTTCCCATGACCGACGTTGCCACCCTCTGGGAGGGGCTTGGCGTGCCTCTGGTGCGCCTGCTGTCTTCCCTGTCTCTGGGGTTGCTTGTCGCCAACGTCATTGAATCGCTGAACTGGACTCGAGGTGTTGCGCGACTGGCAGCACCGCTTGTCCAGCTGGGGCATCTGCGTGATGTTGCGGGGGCTTCGTTCTCGCTGGCCTTCTTTTCGTCAGTAGCATCGAACTCGTTGCTTGCCGAAAGCTACGAACGTGGAGACCTGTCCCGACGCGAACTCATGTTCGCCAACCTGTTCAACAGCCTTCCCGCCTACCTCACCCATCTGCCGACACTGTTCTTCATGACGTGGACGGTACTCGGGTGGCCCGCCGTGGTCTATGTCGGGCTGACACTCGCTGCCGCAGCCATGCGCACCGTGCTCACGCTGCTGTGCGGGCGCGTGATGCTGCCCCCGTTGCCGGAGGGGTGCGTGACGTGCCGTCTGGACGAACACGGCGAGGTTTCGCGGGGCACTGCCCTGCAACGGGCGTGGCGCATGTTCCGCAGGCGGTTCCCCCGCCTTCTGCTGTTCACGATTCCGACGTATGTCGTCATGTACATGCTGCAGATTACCGGTGGTTTCGCATCTGCGCAGGATTGGCTGGCCGAACATGTACACTGGCTCGGTTTTCTCAGGCCCGAGGCTTTGGGCATCGTCGTGCTGCACCTCGCTGCAGAGTTCGGTGCCGCCCTGTCCGCAGCCAGTGCGGTTCTCAATACCGGTGCGTTATCCGAGCGCGAGATTGTGCTCGCCCTGCTCGTAGGCAATGTCCTCTCTACACCGATGCGGGCGTTCAGGCACCAGTTTCCGGCCTACGCCGGGTACTTCAAGCCCGCCTTGGCACTCAACCTTGTGCTTGCCAATCAGGTACTCCGTGCCTTGAGCATCATCTGCGTCGGGTGTGCCTACTATCTTGTGAGCGCCTAGCCCGGCGGTACACGCGTTCATACGTGCCCGCCGCCATGTCGTTTCCGGCATCGTCCTGTCGTGTTGCGTTCCCTCGGGGTCTGCCAAGGCTGATAGTCTCACACCTTGTGTGCTGCGGCCCCCTGCGGGCGCCTGCCGTCCTTCCACGCAAAGAACGCCGGATAGGGCATGAGAGCCCTCGCTCGAGGGCCTTCTCACCGTGTGTGCCGAACACGGTCAGGCTGACCGGCAGGCCTGTGGGGTGCTATGTCGACGCGCCTTGCTGTACCGAGCCCCCGCAGTGACGCAGGTGCCGCACTCGGCCTGCGCCTTCTCCTCCCTGCTCACATTCGAGCGACAGGCCGTCGCCCATACCTCCCTGTAAGCAACGACAGGGTGTGTGGCGTTCCCGTCCGGTGTCTCTAGCGTAGGTCGCACCTCAAGGGTGGGTACATGGTGTTTCCGTAAGTCTCCTGTCCGGGAACAGAAGGGCTGCAACGAAAAAGGAGCGGGGGTGACCCCGCTCCTTTTGAAGGCGATGCTCGCGCAAGGGTTACTTGCGGTTCAACTCCGCTTCCTGCGGGAAGATGGGCAGATAGCGGTAGGAGAGGCTGAGCACGAGGGCAGCATAGGCGACGATCATCACGCTGGCACCCCATTCGGCCCAGTTCGGCAGGTAGCTTTCCCACGAGTCGAAGGGCATGACCGGGATGGCGAGTGCCTGCACGGTCATGACGTAGCGGTTGATGGTGATGCCGATGCAGTCGAGGATGGCTGCGCTGTAGAACAGCACAGGGTTGTTGCGCAGGGCGGGCACGATGAGGATGATGGCAGGAACCAGACCGCAGTAGAACAGTTCGGCCCACAGCATCCACTTGCCGTAAATCCAGCCGCTGGTGAACATCTGATCGAAGGTCAGCCCCTGACGCGGGAGCAGGTCGTAGGCCCACGCGTAGGTGTCGGCGAACTTGAAGATCAGGTAGACCATGAGCATGGTACCGGCGATCTTGCCCATGAGGCTCTTCACTTCCCACGACACCAGCTTGCGGCCGGTCATCTTCTCCATGAGCGTGCAGACCAGCACCGTGAACACCGGGCCGGAGCCCACGGCGGAGAGCACGTACAGGAAGAAGGTCCAGGGCCAGATGAAGAAGCCTTCGCGGTAGATGTAGGGACGGCCGAAGAGGACGCCGTACATGCCACCGAGCGAACCCTGGTGGAAGGTGGAGAGGAAGGCACCGATACCGGCGAACAGCGGCATCATGACGTGGAAGTTATGCGCCACGGCATGCACCAGCTTGTTCTTGTTGAGCTGACGGTTTTCGAGGATCAGCGGGACGTACTCGATGATGAGCACGAGGCAGTAGCACGTGATGCAGAAGATGACTTCGGTGAGCATCGAGTGCACGTTGGCGTGCCAGTAGCCGAACCATGCGCGAAGCGGCTGGCCGATGTCGAGCACGAGCACGAGCATGGCACCCGAGTAGCACAGAAAGCCGATGATGACGGCAAGGTTGATGATGTTCTTCAGCGGGTCGATGTTCAGGATGTAGCGCAGCAGACCCGAGAAGAACGCACCGGCACCGAGGGCGATGACGGCAAGGTCGAACGTGATCCAGAGGCCGAAACCGAAGTAGTCGTCAAGCCCGGTCACGCCGAGGCCTTCGGCGAGGACGCGGTAGGCCGCGTACAGACCCCAGCCGAAGAACACGAACACGAAGGCCATCCACATCATGAACTTGGAGAGTGAGCAGCGCTCGCAGCCCTCCGGGAACAGTTCGGCATCGACGGGAAGGTTGTAGTTCTTGTCCATGACCTACCCCTTGACCTTTTCGTGTTCGAGATAGTTGTCGCCAAGGCGACGCACCCATTCACGGCGGCTCAGGTAGTACACCTGCGGGTCGGTGCCGAGGCGTTCGAGCAGCCTGAAGGCATACTTGCTCTTGTGGAGTTCATGCACACGATGCTCGGGGTTGTTGAAGTCCCCGAAGATGATGGCGCCGTTGGGGCACGCCTCGGTGCACGAGGTCACGTAGTCACCGTCACGCAGGGCGCTGGGGTCGCGTCCTTCGACACGGGCCTTATCCTTGGCCTGCATGAAGCGGTGGTGGCAGAAGGTGCACTTTTCCACGACACCGCGCGGACGTACGGAGACGTCGGGGGTGAGGGTCTTGTCCATACCTTCGGGCCACGTGGGGTCGAACCAGTTGAAGTAACGGGCATGGTAGGGGCACGAGGCCATGCAGTACCGGCAACCGATGCATCGCGGGTACACCTGGCTGACGATGCCGCCTTCCTCGTTCTTGTCGGTCGCCACGACAGGGCACACCGACACGCATGAAGGCTTGCCGCACTGCATGCACGGACGGGGCAGGTAGGCCACGTCGTGCTCGGGGAACGGCTTGCCGTTGTTGAGTTCGTACACCACAAGCCAGTTCAGCGACTTCAGCTTGTTGCTGGCATCAGGCTGCGGGGCGATGTTGTTCTCGGCCTGACAGGCAACCATGCACGCGCCGCAGCCCGTACATTTGTCGAGGTCGATGACCATCCCCCACTTGATCTTGAATTCCTTGAAAGAAGACATGACGTACGTTCCTTATGCTTTGGCGATGTTGACGCCGGCACCGGTCCAAACCGCGAGCCCTGTAACAGGCTCGGTGCTGGGTGCAAGCAGGTGCATCACGTTTTCGCCCTTGCCCTTGCTGAACTCGTCGAAGGCGGTGTGGCCGAAGCCGAGCGGCATCGCCACGGTGTCGTTCATGACACCTTCGAAGATGTTCACGCGGACCGTCACCTTGCCTGTGGGGTTGGACAGCACGACGCGGTCATGCTGAGCGAGACCCAGCTTGCGGGCGGTCGCACCGTTCAGCATCACGTAGCCTTCCTTGCCCTGAACTTCCCAGCGGCGGATGGTCTTCGTGTTGAACGGCGGAATGGCCGTCTTGCTGGTGCCCATGTTCAGCTTCATGACCGGGGCGAGCGCCAGCGGAAGGGCGGGGGCCTTCACGTCGAGCGCCTTGGAGAGTACGTCGGGCCGGAACGACAGGTTGGCACCTACAGTCGCGCGGCTGGTGAAGGCGGTGCCCTCGGCCAGCTTGTCGAAGTCGGCACCGTGGGCGGCTGCCTTGGCCTTGAGCATGTCTTCGAAGGAGGCTACGCCGAGGTCGAGACCAAGCTTGCCACCGAGGGCGATGAGCGCGTCACCGGCGGGCTTGGTGTCGAACAGGGGAGCCGTTACGGGCGTGGCGAGGCTGTAGACGACTTCGCCGCAACCGTAGGGCGTGCATACGTCGTCGAGTCGTTCAAGCCCCATGGATACGGGGATGACGAGGTCGCACTGCATGGCGGTCTCATCGAGGAAGCTGGTGAAGGCCACCTTGAAGGGAACCTTGGCCAGCGTGTCCTTGAAGGCCGAGCCCTGCGGGAGGGCGTAGACCGGGTTGGCCTCGTAGACCAGCATGGCCTTGGGAGCCTTGGCCTTGCCGGAGGCAATGGCGGAGGCCCACAGGGTGAGGTCCTGCTGCAGCATGGCCTTGCGGTCCATGCCTGCGGGAACGACCTTCCTGGCCACGGGCAGGGCCCGCAGGCCGCCGTCCCGGTTCACCGAGCCAAGCAGCATGTTGAGGGCGATGCCAGCCATGACGGGGGCAGCGCCTGCGCCCTGGCTGAATTCGGAACCCACGATGACCAGAGGATGCTTCGCCTTGGCGAGTGCCTGTGCAAGGGCTGTGAGGGCCTTCGCGTCGACACCGGTCTGGGCGGCGACCTTCTCGGGGGAGAAGGAGGCGGCGAGACTGCGGAAGGCGTCGAAGTCGGGAGCGGAGGACGATGCCCCCGCCTTGATGAGCAGATGGGCCAGACCGAGGGCGAAGGCCGATTCGGTCCCGGGGCGGATGGGCAGCCAGTCGTCGGCGCCTGTGGCGGTGTTGTTGAGCACCGGCCCGGCATAGACGAACTGCGCCGTGGGCTCGGCCCCGTGCGGGTGGCTGGCGCCGAAGGCATGGCGGTTACGGATGGCCGTTCCCCATGCTTCGAGGACGTTGGCACCGATGGCGAGCACGAAGTCGCTCTTCTCGATGTCGTAGCCGATTTGCCCTTCGCCGCCCATGAGGTCCCATGCCTTGGCGGCGGGCTGTGCCTCGCCGGGCATGAGGAAGAAGCTCTTCGAACCGCTCTGCTGCACGAAGGCGGAGAGCAGTTCGTTGATGGTGCCGTTGTCGTCGCCGGAGATGCAGGCGAGGGCGTCGCCGCCCTTGGCGGCCTTGAGGCCGTCAAGCAGCATGGCCTCCGCCTCTTCCCACGAGATCATCACATACGCGCCGTCGGGCGAACGCTTCAGCGGGCGCTTCATGCGCGCGGGGCTGTAGAGCATCTGCACTTCGGCGGCAGCGATGGAAGACACGCCGCCCTTGCTCAGCGGGTGTTCGGGGTTGCCGATGACGCGCACGGGGCGGCCGTCGACAAGGCGTACCCGGACACCTATGCCGGTGGGGCAGAGCTTGCTGACAGTGGGAACGTAGCTGTTGGCCCCCTTGATGTTACGGGGGATCCACGACCAGTTCTGGGACCAGATGGATACGTCATCGAGGCCTTTCCACACCACGGGAGTGGCGAGGATGCCTGCGGTGGCGCCGCCTATGAACTTGAGAAAACCTCTTCTGTCCAGTGCCATTGCACCACCCCTCTGTTACTTGTGGCACACGAAGCAGGCGTTGCTGGAGTTGGTCACGCCAAGGTGGTTCTCATTGGCGTGGCAACGCTCGCACTGCCACATCTTCATGGTCTGCTTGCTGTAACCGGTAAGCTTGTTCTCGTAGTGGGTCGGGGCCTTGTCGGAATCCGCCACGTCGAGGTGGCAGAGATTGCAAAGCTCCCTCTCCGAGAACTGGTGACACTGGTTGCAGCCGTCCAGAGAGTGCGCCGCATGGCTGAAGAACACGTTGTCGGGCTGATACTGGTAGACCAGCCACTTCACTTCCTTGCCGGACTTCACGTACTCAGCCACGAACCGCGCCTCTTCGGGGTCGGACCCGAGGACGTCGGAGTGGCATTCGGCACAGCTCGCGGTGGAGGGCAGGCCAGCAAAGGACCCGTCCTCGCGCAGGCTGTGGCACTGCTTACATTCCATGCCAGCATCATTGACATGGACCTTGTGGCTGAACCGGATCGGCTGTTCTTTCTGGCTGTAGAGCATTTCCGGGAATGCCCACCAACCGAAGACCAGCGCGACGACCAGGCCGACGAAGAACGGCGCTGCGCCACCACATGCGCATTTGCGACCGTTTTCGTTGTCTGCATTGGTTAACTGCCTGTCCTCCATACCCTTCGCCTCAGCAGGTTTGAAGATGGATAACGATAGCCCACACTTGCCAAGCAACCTTAATAGGCGGCTGCGAGAAACCTTGTCAAGGTGAAATATTTCACGAACTAGCGAGTATTTCAGCTAATGGACTGTCATCATTGGAGGGCGTCAGGGGCTGGATGAGAGGCGCATATTGTGCGTCATGTCAAACGCAGGCCCGGAACCGCCCCCCTAGTCTCTATAGGATGACCGTGGGCGGACCTGTCCCTGTCGCGTTCGACATGCAGACTCCCTGCATGTCGATGCGTCTGAAAGAAAGGCTGGCATCTTTCGCGTGACAGTCGGTATACGACACGTTCGAAAGACGCTGCCCGAGAACTTCGATGCGTATCTAGGGCAGATGATGCCGGAAGGGGCGCAGGCGCAGCCGCTCTTGCAGGCGGCCCTGCGCACCTGCTTCTGACGCGGTTGGCGCGCCAGATGGTGAAGCCTCGCCATCCGCCGTCGAGTTGCGTCCTGCCAGTATGTGCCTCTACTTCGGCTTTCTACCGTAGACGTCCTCGAAGCGGACGATGTCATCCTCCTCAAGGTATGGGCCGCTTTGCACTTCGATGAGTTCCAGCGGAATCTTGCCGGGGTTCGATAGCCTGTGCATGGCGCCGCGCGGGATGACGGCCCACTGGTTCTCGGTGAGGAGGGTCTCGGTCTCGCCCACCTGCACCAGTGCCGCCCCGCTGACGACGACCCAGTGTTCGCTGCGGTGATGATGCATCTGCAGGGAAAGGCGCGCGCCGGGAAGCACGGTGATGCGTTTGATCTTGAAGAGTTTGCCCTCTTCGAGAACAGTGTAGCTGCCCCACGGTCTGTGCACGGTGAGATGGACTTCGGCAAGCGAACTGCTCTCGGCCTTGAGCAGTTCAACGACATCCTTCACCCGTTGCGTCTTGTCGAGGGCACACACGAGGGTGGCGTCACGGGTCTGCACGGCGACGATGTCCTTGAGGCCGATGCCGACAAGCTTTCCGCCCCTCGAGAAGAGCATGGAGTTTTCACAGTCGAGGGCCATGGTGTCACCGCGGCGCACGCAGCCCGATTCGTCTTTCTTGCCCAACCGGTAGAGGGCTTCCCAGCTGCCGAGGTCGTCCCAGCCGAAGTCCGCCTCCACGACGGCGATGCGGCTGGCGTGTTCCATGATGCCGTAATCCACCGAGATGGAGGGGATGGATGTATAGCCTTCGATGAGCGGACGGTCGCCCCTGCTTTCCCACCAGTGACCAAGGTCGGACTGGTGCGCGTGCACGGCTTCGATGAGGGACTGGCCGTTGAAGACGAACATGCCACTGTTCCAGAAATAGCGGCCATCCTTCAGGTAGGCCGTAGCTGTGGCATGGTCGGGCTTTTCGACGAAACCTTCGACCTCGAACGACCTGTCTGCGATGCTGTCGCCGCGACGGATGTAGCCGTAGCCGGTCTCGGGATGCGTGGGCGGTACGCCGAAGGTGACGAACCAGCCGTCATCGGCAAGGCGTGTCGCCTCATCGAGGGCGGCTTGCCATCGAGGGATGTCGCCCAGCATGTGGTCGGACGGAAAGACGGCGATGGTGGGCGGTGTCTCGCCTCCGGTGGCCCGCCATGCGGCGTCGAGGCCGAGAAGGATGGCGGGCAGGGTATTGCGCCCGCGCGGTTCGGCGATGACACCGGCTTCAAGACGCGGGTCGAGGGTGCGGGCCTGCGCCCGGACCTCGAAGACGTGTTCTTCGTTGGTGACGACGTGGATGTGGTCGGGCCGGAAATGGGTGAGCGCGCGCTTGAGGGTCTCCTGCAACAGGGTCAGGTCGCCATTGAGCGCGATGAGTTGTTTGGGGAACAGAGAGCGCGAAATGGGCCAGAGGCGAGTGCCGGAACCTCCGGCGAGGATGATGGCGTGACAGGCGGGGGACTGCGCGTTCATGCGTGCTCCGTGTCGGGAGTGAAGCTGAAGGGGGTGCGAAAGTCGCGGAAGGTGCCGTGCCGCTGGTCTTTGGCAGACAGGATGGGTGTCATGTCGGGCCATGTGATGCCGATGTCCGGGTCGTTCCACGGCAGCCCCTGTTCCAGTGCCGGGGCATAGTAGGCGTCGACCTTGTACATGACCTCCGTTCCCGGTTCGAGCGTCATGTAGCCATGGGCGAAGCCGCGTGGCACATAGATCCGCTGGAACGATGCGGCGGTGAGGGTGCAGCCGAACCAGCGTCCGAAGGTGGGCGAGCCCTCGCGCAGGTCGACGGCGACATCATAGATGGAACCCTGGACGGCCCAGACGAGTTTTGCCTGCGTCATGGGAGGAAGCTGAAAATGCAGCCCGCGCAGGACACCCGCATCTTCCGAACGCGCGTGGTTGTCTTGCACGAAGCGCTGACCGTGCGTCAGGGTGTCGAAGAACGACTCCCGGTAGGTCTCAAGAAAAAAGCCACGTTCGTCCCGGTGGGCCTGTGGCGTAAGCAGCCGTAACCCGGGAAGTCCGGTTTCTGTGATGTGCATAGGACATCCTTCATGCGTTTTTCAGCACCCTAACCGAGGCGTCGCCTTTTTTGAAGAGGCGGGGTAGAATAAGAGTCTATTGCCGTGCTCAGACAGATGGGGTAGGTAGCTGATTGTTTGTATCTCCATAACATGATTTTCTTTATATATCAGTGAATACCGTGGGGGCGGGAGGAATGGCGAGAGAGTTACACACTGACGGGGAAGGCGATACTGCGGCCCATGCGCGCATCGCTGCACTTGAGGCCGAGGTTGAGGCCTTGCGTGCACGGGAACGGACGTTGCGCGATATTCTTCTTTCCATTCCCGACATGATCACCGTGCACGACCGTAACGAGAGCATCGTGTTCAGCAACTGGAAGGGTGACGACCTCTACTGGGAGAACCTTGGCGGTGAACGGCACGGAAGTCGGTGCTACGGCTGCTACTTCAGGGGGGAGAAGCAGTGCGACGCCTGTCAGATTGCCGAAGTCTTCGATACGGGCGTGCAGAAGAGCATCGAGCTTTACAACCCCGAGATTCGGGCCTTCAGGTCCATCACGGTCTTCCCGGTACACAACGCCGCTGGTGAGGTCGTGATGGTGGCCGAGTATGTGCGGGACGTGACCGCCACGCGGCGTATGGAACGCGAACTGCGCGTTGCCAAAGAGGCGGCAGAGGCCGCGGACAAGGCCAAGAGCGAGTTTCTCGCCTCCATGAGTCACGAGATACGCACCCCCATGAACGGAGTGCTCGGCATGCTCGACCTTGCGCTCGATACGCGCCTCGACGATGAGCAGCGCGATTATCTCGAGGCGGCACAGAATTCGGCCGAATCGCTGCTCGCGCTCATCAACGACATCCTCGACTTCTCCAAGATCGAAGCCGGCATGGTGGAACTGGACAGTCAGGCCTTCAGGCTACGTAAACGCCTCTCCACCCTGCACACCATGTTCGTGCACCGGGCAGAGGAGAAGGGCCTCGCCTTCGGGTTCCGCATCGGTGAAGAGGTGCCGGACGGGCTGGTGGGCGACCCCATGCGGCTGCGACAGGTGCTGGTCAACCTGCTGGACAATGCCATCAAGTTCACCGAGCAGGGGCGGGTCTATCTGGACGTGCAGCTTGATGCAGCCCAAGGCGCGCTTCCGGCCGAAGGCGAGCCGATACTCCTGCGTTTTTCGGTCACGGACAGCGGGCCGGGTATTCTGGAAAGCCATCGCGAGCATATCTTCGAACGCTTCGTGCAGGCCGATGGTTCGCTGTCGCGCAGGCATCGCGGCACGGGGCTGGGCCTTGCCATCTGCAAACGGCTGGCGACGCTCATGGGGGGGACATCACGGTGGAAAGTGCTCCGGGCAGCGGCAGCACGTTCACCTTCACGGCGTCGTTCGAACGCGCCTCCTTCGACGGTGCCGCTGACGACCGCAAACTGGCGCGTCAGCCGCAGAAGCCCGTGACCCCGGCGCGCATCCTCGTCGCCGAGGACCATCCCATGAACCTCATGTTCATCGAGAAGCTTCTTGCCAAGCAGGGCTACGAGGTACACACCGTCACCGATGGCACCGAAGTGCTGCCCGCGTTGCAACGCGAGCGGTTCGACCTTGTACTCATGGACATCGCCATGCCGGTCATGGACGGTATCGAAGCTACCCGTAGTGTGCGTCAGGCCGGGAACATGATCACGGACAAGAACGTGCCCATCATCGCCATGACAGCCCATGCCATGAAAGGCGACCGTGAACAGTTCCTTGCCGCAGGCATGGACGACTACATCGGCAAGCCCATCAATTCAGACAATCTCTGCAACATGCTGCTGAAGCACCTGCAGCGTGCGCGCAGGGCGGCGGAGTGCGCTTCGGCGTCATCTCCGGCTTGACCGGGAGCGCGCCAGAGGGCATAACGCCCCGGACATGCCCCTGCGGGGGCAGATGCGGAAGGGTGGCAGAGTCCGGTTTATTGCGGCGGTCTTGAAAACCGTTGTGGGGGGAACCCCACCGGGGGTTCGAATCCCTCCCCTTCCGCCAGAACGATGTTTACAGAGTGCCCGCAAGTGCCAAAAAGCGCTTGCGGGCCTTATGTTTATGCGTGTTTCGAGTGGCGGGGAGTGACAGCGAGTGACAGCAAATCGCGTTGACAGCCGGGGCAACTGGGGGGCAACTTTGGGGGCAACGAAGCGCAGCTTGCAGGCCGTGCCCCATCTTCCGCAAGTCATCGTTCTGCCATCGTAACGAAGCGAACCCGCAACTGCCTGCGACAATTGCGGGTTCCTTTCTGATTCCGGTGCCAGCCTACTGCTGCCCCACCTGCACCATCTCCCGGATGACCTCGCGCAGTTCCTGTGCAAGGCGGCTCAGTTCCGTGACCGCTTCGGCGGACTGCGCCATGGCCTGTGCCGTCTCGGAGGCGATGGCACTTATCTCGTCACTGGCCCTGTTGATCTCTTCGCTGGCGGCGGACTGCTGTTCGGCCGCTGTGGCGATGTTCCGAACCTGGTCGGCAGTCGTCTCGACGATGCTGACGATGGTGCCGAGCGCCTTGCCCGCCTCTCCGGCAAGCCGCGTACTCTCGCCCACTGCCTCGGCCGCCTTGTCCATCTCCTGAATGTTTCCCCGTGCGCCGGACTGGATGGCGTGTACGGCCTCGCCCACCTCCCGGGTGGCGTTCATGGTCTTTTCGGCAAGCTTGCGCACCTCGTCTGCGACAACGGCGAACCCTCGTCCCGCCTCGCCCGCACGGGCCGCTTCGATGGCGGCGTTGAGGGCCAGCAGGTTCGTCTGGTCGGCGATGTCGTTGATGACCACCATCACCTGACCGATGGCGTCGGCTTGCACGCCAAGGGTCTCAAGACTGTGCTTGAGGGTCTCGGAGCGTTCTCGCACCGTGCCGATGGCATCGACGACCCGCTGCACCACCTCTTCACCGGAACGCGCCTGCCTGATGGCGGTGTCTGCCTGTTCCGCCGCAAGTGAGGCGTTGCGCGCCACCTCCATGGTCGTGGCGTTCATCTCCTCGATGGCGGTGGCACTCTCCGTGGTGCGTTCGCGCTGGATGTCGGACCCTCGCGCCGACTCTTCGACCTGCGAGGCTATCTCCGTCGCGGCCGATGACACCTGCTGCGAGATGGAGTCCGCGTGGTCAGCGGCCTTGGAGATGGCTTCGTTGGTGCGGCGTATGGCCTCCTCCTGCCGCTTGAGGTCGGTGAGGTCGAGGAAGAGGACGATGGCGCCGATGGCGTTGCCGTCGCGGTCATGGAGAGGGGCTGCCGTCAGCCGTGCCGTGCGCAGGTCTCCCTTCTTGGTTCGCAGGTTCTCTTCGGTCTGGGTCTCCTTGCCGTGCGAGATGGCGAGGGCAGAGCATGTCGGGCATTCATCTCCGAAAAGCTCTTCGGCCTTGCGTCCCTTCGACCAGTATTCGACCGGCCTGGGTTCGGCCATGTAGGTGATGAGATGGTCGTTGACGAAGGTGATGTCACCCTGCCTGTCGGTGGTCACCACGGGAATGGGAATGGCCCGCAGCACCCCTGTGGCGAAGCCGAGGCGTTCTTTCAGTTCTGTCACCATGCGGCGGATGGCTTCGGCGAGTTCGAGGAGTTCCCCCCTGAAGTCCCCGGCGAGTTGTGCGTCGAGGTCACCGCTGGCGATGTTGGCGGCAAAGTCGCGGATGGACGCCACGGGTCGCGTGACCGAACGCGCCACCAGCCACGCCACCCCGAGCATGACAAGGGCCACAAGCAACGCCCCGCCCGAGAGGGCAAGGTTCAGGGTACGCACCGGCTGGTGGACTTCGGCTTCATCGATTTCGGCGATGAGTGCCCAAGTCGTGTCACCGACCTTGAGCGGCGCGTAGACCGAAAGCACAGGGTTGCCGTTGTAGTCGTTGATGATGCGCGCGCCCGACGTGCCCGTCAGTGCGTCGCGGCTGGCTTCGGTGTCGACGCCGTTGCGTTCCACCGTTCCCGCGAACGAGGCGTTGACGGTGCGTCCCTTGGAATCGAGGAATGAATCTGACCTCATGCGCTTGTCGGGGCCGACGAGGTAGGTCTCTCCGGATGTGCCCATGCCGGAACGTTCCTGCATGATGGCGTTGATTTGCTCGTTGGAAATCTGGAGGACGACGACGCCTGCGACCGTCCCGTCGAAGGTGACAGGGGCTCCGGCGAACATGGCGGGAGCCCCCTGGGAGGGCTCGTAGGGCTTCATGTCCGACATGGCGGGCTGACCGGTCTGCATCACTCGTCGCCATACGTCGCGCAAGGGAGTGTCGATGCTTCCGGCTGCGGACGCGAAGTCGTTCTCCTTGGCCACGGAATAGACCACGTCACCCTTGGTGGCATCCAGCAGCAGGTCGTAGAAGCCTGTGGTCGATACGAAGTCGGCAAAGCCCTTGTGCAGCCTGTCATGTACGGCTTTGTACACTGGCGGGGCATCGAACCTGCCGTTGGCGTATCCCTTGAAACCGCCCCCCACACCGCCCGCAGCATTGAATGTCGTCGCAAGGTCTCGAAACGCAGGGCCCAGCCAGGGCGAACGGGCAGCGGTCAGGACGAACTGCTGACGTTCTTCGAAGAAGAGTCGCATCTGGTTGCCCTTGATGGTGCGGATGGCCGTGAGGCTGTCGTAGGCTTGCCGCATCAGCGCATCACTGCTCAATGTGGCGGCCCACAGACCGATGACGATGACGGGCGCGAGGCCAGCCAGCAGGAACAGGACGAGAAGCCTGTTACGCATGGAATCGAGAAGGTGCATGACATACCTCCGGCGTCGGGGCGCATACAGGTGAGGATACTCCAGCCCGGAAAGCGGTGGACATGATATTGTTGTACAATCATTTCATGACACTTCGGCAACATAGGGGCCGGATGGGGCGCGTGGCGCACGGGGTGGTGTTCCGGAGGGGTTTTGGCGTAAGGTGGCGGACAGGAATGGCGAGGTCGCGCGACCTGCCCGCTCTTCATCAATCGAAGGAGCCTACCAAGCGGAGAAGACCATGACCGGACGCATACGTGAAGGCGGCCTCGCTGTGGCCGAACCCCTGCACCGTTGTATCGAACGCGAGATTCTGCCGGGCACCGGCATCTCCCCCTCCATCTTCTGGGCGGGGCTGGAAGAGCTTGTCGGCACCCTCGGCCCCCGTAACCGCGAATTGCTGGCCCGACGGGACAACATGCAGGCGGCGATAGACGCATGGCACAAGGAGCATCAGGGGCGGCCGCACGATGCCGCAGCCTACAGGCGTTTTCTCGAAGACATCCGTTATCTGCTTCCCGCACCGCAGGACCTCGCGGTTGAAACGCAGGGGGTCGACCCCGAAGTGGCGACCATCGCCGGGCCGCAACTTGTCGTGCCCGTGACCAACCCCCGCTATGCCCTCAATGCCGTCAACGCCCGCTGGGGCAGCCTCTACGACGCCCTGTACGGCAGCGACGTGATTGCCGACAGCGACGGGGCTGCACGTGGCGCTGCCTACAATCCCCTGCGGGGCGCGAAGGTGGTGGCGTATGCCGCCGCGTTCCTCGACAGGACATTCCCGTTGGCCGGGGCGAGGCATGCCGACGTGGTGCGCTACGAGTTGACCGGGCCACCGGTGGGTCGCAAGCTGTCGGCCCTCTGTGCCGACGGTACGGTGACGGGCCTGCTGCATCCTGATGCGTTCGCCGGCTATACGGGGGGAGAGCGCCCGACGACGGTGCTGCTGCGCAACAACGGGCTGCATGTCGAATTGCAGTTCGACCGCAGGCACCCGGTGGGGGCTGCCCACCCTGCGGGACTCAAGGATGTGGTGCTCGAGTCGGCGGTGACCACCATCCTCGATTGCGAGGATTCCGTGGCCACCGTCGATGCCGAAGACAAGGCCCTCGCCTATCGCAACCTGCTTGGACTGTTCCGGGGCGACCTTGAGACCTCGTTCGACAAGGGCGGGCGCAGCGTCTTCAGGCGTCTGGCAGCAGACAGGACGTACACCGCACCGGGCGGGGCAGCGTATGCCCTGCCGGGGCGCAGCCTGATGCTGGTGCGTAACGTGGGGCTGCTCATGACCACCGACGCCGTGCTCGACGCGGCAGGGCAGGAGATTCCTGAAGGCATCCTAGACGGGCTCGTCACCGCCTGCATCGGGCTGCACGACCTGCGCGGTGCGGGGCGTCATCGCAACAGCGGAGCCGGCAGCGTGTACATCGTCAAACCCAAGCTGCATGGCCCCGAAGAGGTGGCGTTCGTCTGCGAGCAGTTCAGACGCATCGAAGACATCCTCGGCATGGCGCGCAATACCCTCAAGATGGGGGTGATGGACGAGGAACGGCGAACCACGCTCAATCTTGCGGAGTGCATACGGGTGGCTTCGCAGCGTATCATCTTCATCAATACTGGCTTCCTCGACCGTACGGGCGACGAGATACACACCTGCATGGAGGCGGGGCCCGTCGTGCGCAAGAACGACATGAAGGCCCAGCGCTGGATGCTCGCCTATGAGGACTGGAACGTGGACACCGGGCTTGCCGCCGGTTTCGGCGGAAAGGCCCAGATAGGCAAGGGCATGTGGCCCAAGCCCGACAGGCTGGCGGAGATGGTCGCCACCAAGGGGGCGCACCCGCGTGCCGGGGCCAACTGCGCGTGGGTTCCCTCTCCAACGGCGGCGACGCTGCACGCCCTGCACTACCATGAGGTGGATGTCTTCGCGCGTCAGCGCGAACTTGCCGGATGTCACCGGGCGTCGCTGGACGACCTTTTGGCATTGCCGCTCATGGGTGAGGCGCGTCCCTCGCCCGCTGAAGTGCGCGAAGAACTGGAGAACAACGCCCAGAGCATCCTCGGCTACGTGGTACGGTGGGTCGAGATGGGGATAGGCTGCTCGAAAGTGCCCGATATCCATGACGTGGGTCTCATGGAAGACAGGGCCACCCTGCGTATCTCCAGCCAGCACATCGCCAACTGGTTGCGCCATGGCATCTGCACGGAGGACGAGGTGCGTGACGTCATGCTACGGATGGCGACCGTGGTCGACAGGCAGAACAAGGATGAACCGGGCTACCGGCCCATGTCTGCCGACCCCGGTTCCAGCGTGGCGTTCAGGGCGGCATGCGACCTCGTGTTCGAGGGGGCGCGCCAGCCCAACGGGTATACCGAACCCATCCTCCATGCCCGCAGGCGCGAGGTGAAGGCGCGTAGTCTCACCCGGTAGCGACGTGCGGAAGGCCTCAAGGCGTGATGCTGGCGGGGGGCTTCTCCTGTGAGGTCGCGCGTCCCCGTGTTGCATTCGCGCAGGCGCCAGCACGATGACAGCCGGTCTTCTGCCCGGTGTGCACCAAGATGCGGCGCATGTTCCATGAAGGGCGGACTCTCGTTCTGGCGAGAGTCCGCCTTCAGGTCGCTGATAAGGCAGGCAGACAGCGTGAAGCTGGAACTCGTGATCGTGGCTGCTGCAAGTGAATCTGCTCGTATCTCTTGTTCCGGCGTACAGGTGCAGGACATTGCGCAACCCCCGCACGGCGTTTTTCTTTCGTGCGCTGATGCGGGTACTCGCTGCATCGGAAGCGTGTCTTGTTGTCGCCAGTAGCCCTGTGATAGGCTGGCGTTCCTGATGTGGCGCATGTTCGTCTGTGTGCATCTCACATTGGAGCTGCCCAAGGGTGCGGCGAGCAAAATCTTCAGTGTTGCATCTTTTCGGGAATGTTCGTGCATGAATACGACACAGACGAGGTCTGTCACCGTTGACCGTGGTGCAGCTATGAGGCTATCTGGACTTCTCTGGTGGAGTTGCATGTCTCGCTGGATGGTTCCGTAATCTGGGGGCGCTATGACTGTTTTCCGAAACGTTGTCTTGAGCACGTTTTTCTTGGTCTTTTCATGTGCGTATGCCGATGCCGCCCGCTATGTGGGCACGGCAGCGTGCAAGGACTGCCATGAAGGCGAGTACGAGCGTTTCGTCAAGCATTCCAAGAAGGCCGGTTCGTGGCACAGTGTGGAACGCATGGCCTCCAAGCTGACGGCGGAGGAACTTGCCGGGTGTTATGCCTGCCATACGACAGGCTACGGCAAGGGCGGTTTCGTCAACCATGAGGCCACGCCGCACCTTGCCGATGTGGGATGTGAGTCCTGTCATGGGCCGGGGGGCGACCACGTGGCAAACGGCGATGCCGCATCCATCGGCAAGCCCGACATGAAGACCTGCGAAGGGTGCCATGATGCAAGCCGCGTCCGGTCGTTCGGCTACAAGCCCCTGTTGCATAGCGGGGCGCATTGATGTGACGGCCCGGGGGCTGGCGCGGTAGGCCGGGCGGCGTTGGACTTCCGGCGGCAAATGCCGTATGGGGTCTGATTCTCCACCCGCTGCGACCCCAGCGCGGGCCGCTCCGGGCGTTTCTGCGCCCGCATCACACACCTTCAGGAGGCGCGCCGCCGCATGGCGGCACACGAGGCTATGCCCAGGCAGGAACACATCCGCAATTTCAGTATCATCGCGCACATCGACCACGGCAAGTCCACACTTGCCGACCGTATCCTCGAAGTCACCGGTCTCGTCAGCGACCGTGAGAAGCGCGATCAGTACCTCGACCGTATGGACCTTGAACGTGAGCGCGGCATCACCATCAAGGCCCAGACAGTGCGCATTCCGTTCACTTCG
This sequence comes from Nitratidesulfovibrio vulgaris str. Hildenborough, assembly GCF_000195755.1. Lineage (NCBI taxonomy): Bacteria > Pseudomonadati > Thermodesulfobacteriota > Desulfovibrionia > Desulfovibrionales > Desulfovibrionaceae > Nitratidesulfovibrio > Nitratidesulfovibrio vulgaris. The sequence continues at coordinate 782,394 of NC_002937.3, forward strand.
AAGACGGGGCGCAAGTACATCCTCAATCTCATCGACACGCCCGGTCACGTCGACTTCAACTATGAAGTGTCGCGTTCCCTTGCTGCATGCGACGGTGCGTTGCTCGTCGTCGACGCGTCGCAGGGCGTAGAGGCCCAGACGCTGGCGAACGTCTACCTCGCCCTCGACCACGACCACGACATCATCCCCGTGCTCAACAAGATAGACCTGCCCAGTTCCGATGTGGACAGGGTGAAGGCCGAAATCGAGGAGAGCATAGGCCTCGACTGCACCGATGCCATCGCCGTCAGCGCCAAGACGGGCATGAACGTCGACAAGGTGCTGGAAGCCATCGTCGAGCGCCTTCCCGCGCCGGAGGGCAACCTCAATGCGCCGCTCAAGGCTCTCATCTTCGACTCGTGGTATGACTCGTATCAGGGCGTTGTGGTGCTCTTCCGCGTCATGGACGGTGTGCTGCGCAAGGGCGACCGCGTTCGCATGTTCGCCACCGAGAAGAGTTACGAGGTGATTCGCCTCGGCGTGTTCTCGCCTGACATCGTCGACGTGGCCGAACTCGGCGCGGGCGAGGTGGGCTTTCTGTGCGCCAACATCAAGGAACTGGGCGACGCGAAGGTGGGTGACACCATCACCCACACCGACAGGCCCGCTTCGGAGCCTGTGCCGGGCTTCAAAGAGGTACAGCCCATGGTCTTCTGCGGCCTGTACCCCACCGATGCCGCAGAGTATGAGCCGCTGAAGGCCTCGCTGGAGAAGCTGCAACTCAACGACGCCGCCTTCTCCTATGAGCCGGAGACGTCGCAGGCCCTCGGCTTCGGCTTCCGGTGCGGCTTCCTCGGTCTCTTGCACATGGAGATCATTCAGGAGCGGCTCGAGCGCGAGTTCCAGGTCGACCTCATCGCCACCGCCCCCTCGGTCATCTACAAGGTCGAGACCGTGGACGGCAAGACGCAGGATATCGACAACCCCTCCAAGCTGCCCGACCCCACGCGCATCACGTCGCTCTACGAGCCGTATGTCCGCATGGACATCCACGTACCCAACGAGTTCGTGGGCAACGTGCTCAAGCTGTGCGAAGAGAAGCGCGGCATCCAGAAGAACATGGGCTACATCGCGGCCAACCGCGTGGTGATAACCTATGAGTTGCCGTTCGCCGAGATCGTGTTCGACTTCTTCGACAGGCTGAAGTCGGGCACCAAGGGCTATGCCTCGATGGACTACGAGCCCGTCGACTACCGCGAGTCCAGTCTCGTCCGTCTCGACATCCTCATCAACGGAGAGGCGGTGGACGCCCTCGCGGTCATCGTGCACCGCGACAAGGCGTATCACTATGGCCGTGCGCTGGCCCTCAAGCTGAAACGCACCATCCCCCGTCAGCTTTTCGAGGTGGCCATCCAGGCGGCCATCGGGCAGAAGGTCATCGCCCGCGAGACCATCTCCGCCATGCGCAAGAACGTGACCGCCAAGTGCTACGGCGGCGACATCACGCGTAAGCGCAAGCTGCTCGAAAAGCAGAAGGAAGGGAAGCGCCGCATGAAGCGCATGGGTAACGTCGAACTGCCGCAGGAGGCATTCCTCGCGGCGTTGCAGGTGGGCGACGAATAACGCCCGCCACCGCCGCACGCAGAGTGCGGTTTCGGAGGCATCCTCAATGGCTCAGAAGAATCTGCTGCTGGAATACATCGAAGCGTTGCTTGTCGCCTTCGTCCTCGCCATGTTCATCCGTACCTTCGTGGTACAGGCGTACAAGATACCTTCGGGTTCCATGCTTGAGACGCTCCAGATAGGCGACCATCTGCTGGTGAACAAGTTCCTGTACGGCGTGAAGATACCCTTCACCCACGAGTACATGATCAAGGGCAAGGACCCCAAGCGCGGCGACATCATCGTCTTCGAATATCCCAACAATCCGTCCATCGACTACATCAAACGTATCGTGGGCGTTCCCGGCGATGTCATCGAGGTGCGCGACAAGCAGTTGTACCGCAACGGCGAGAAGGTCGAGGAGTCGTACATCCGTCACTCCGAAGGCGATGTGGTGCAGCCGGGCGTACGCGACAACTACGGCCCGGTGACGGTGCCCGAGGGCAAGTACTTCGCCATGGGCGACAACCGCGACGATTCGCAGGACTCGCGCTTCTGGGGATTCGTCGACCGTACCGCCATCCACGGCAGGGCATGGATCATCTACTGGTCGTGGGAAGGTCTCGGCAACGTGCGCTGGGAGCGTGTCGGCAACGTGCTGCACTAGCGGCGACAGTCAATATGCTGAAAAGGGAGGCGGTAACGCCTCCCTTTCTCATTGATGGAGTCCGATAGCATAAGGGGAACGGCTGGTGTTGCCGTATTGCGTATCTAGCCCCCTCGCCCGGAGGAGGGCGGTCTATGAAACCAATTGGGTATCTTCCCCTGCGTGCCATATCGCAGGTCAATTGCCACCATGGATGATGGTGTGATTGCGCGGTTGCCTCTCTTCACTCTCAAAGGGCGACCATCGTCGAAGAAATGTATGCCTCCCGGGTGCAGAGGACGCAACCCTTGCGCCACATGCACGGGGCAAGGAGCAACCGCCTTGTGTGGCGCGGGGTAGGACCCCATTCACGAAGCAGGCTCAGGGACAGGTCCCCTGAGCCTGTTGTCGCTACATGACGGTGCATTGACAGGCGGAGGTGTTTGGATCGCGTGACGCCGCGATTCTGGTCAGAGATATCCTAGATGACCGGGAACCAGGGTGGCCAACTGCGGCACGAAAACCACCAGCAACATGGCGATGGTCATGGCAAGCACGAACCAGAGCACCCATGGCACGGTCTCCTCTATGCCGATGTCCGCGATGCGGGTCGTGACCATGAGATTCAGCGCCAGGGGCGGCGTGAACTGGCCAATGGCCAGACACATGGTCATGATCACGCCGAACCACACGGCGTTCCAGCCGAAATGGGTCATCACCGGCAGCAGAATCGGTATGAAGATGAACAGGATGGACACGCCGTCAAGGAACATTCCGGCGATGATCAGCACCAGAACCACGGCCAGAAGCGTCATCGTCTCGCTGGTCGAGATGCCGATGAGCGCATTGCCCATGGCCTCGAAGGCGCCCAGCGTGCTGCCTGCCCACGCGAAGACCGAGGACAGCGCGATGATCATCATCACCACGGCCGAAACTTCTGCCGACTCCACAAGCAGTTCGTAGATGCCACGCAGGGTCAGCGTGCGGTACACGAAGAAGCCCACGAACAGCCCGTAGAACACGGCGGCCACGGCGGCCTCGGTCGGCGTGAAGTAGCCGGACCGGATGCCGCCGAGGATGATGACTGGCGCGAGAAGCCCCCAGATGGCTTCCTTGAAGGCGATGAGGATGCTTCCGCAGGACGCGTCGTCGCCAACGAGGCCGAAGCCGTGCCGCACGGACAGGGCCCACGCCGGGATGATGAGAGCTATGCCCGCCAGAAAGCCCGGGATGAGGCCCGCCGCGAACAGGGCCGGTACGGACGCCTGCGGCACGAGCACGCTGTAGAGGATGAAGGCGATTGACGGCGGGATGAGGATGGCCGTCGACCCCGCGGCGGCGATGAGGCCAGCGGAGAATGCCTTGGGGTATCCCGCGGCCGCCATCCCCGGTATCATGACCATGGCCACGGCCGCAGCGTCGGCGGGTCCGGAGCCGGAAATGCCGCCCAGAACCATGCAGACCATGATGGACGCGATGGCCAGACCCCCGCGCAGCGGACCCACGAGAGCGACGGTGAAATTGACGAGCCGCAGGGCCACGCCGGATCGCTCGAACACCATGCCAGCGAAGATGAACATCGGAATGGCCAGCAGGGGATACTTGGCCACGCCCGTGTATACGCTGATGGGCACGGACAGCAGGCCGAGCTTGGCTGCGGCGATGGCCACCGTGGCGGATAGACCCATGGCCGTGGCCAGAGGCACGCCGATGAACATCATGACTGCGAACAGTCCGAAAAGGAGGATGGTCATGCCTTGCCCCTGCGCTGGAAAAGCATCAGGACAAGGCGCAGCACGATGACGGCGGCGGCCAGCGGAAGCCAGCCGCTGTACCACCATTGCGGCACGCCGAGGGCCGGAGATGTCACTTCGAAGGAGTAGTCGTCCCAGGCGACCAGGGCCGCGAGCCACGTCAGCATGCCGAACATGGCGACGTTGCACATCCATGCCAGAGCGTTGCAGACCTTGCGGCCTGTGTCGGGAAGGGAGTTCACGAACAGCGTGATGCGCACGTGGCGGCCTTCGGCAAAGGCGGACACGGCACCGACCAGAGTCAGGACCATGAGCAGAAAGACCGAGACCTCTTCGGTCATGGCGAATGAGACGTTGGTGCAGTAGCGCATGACGACGTTGGCACCCGTGATGAGCGTCAGCGCGGCCATGACCAGCGCGGCCAGCGCACGCTCGATGCGGGCGGGCTGTTTCTTGGTGGGTTCCATGGAAGTTCCTTGGCGTCGGCGAGAGACGGCGGGACGACCCGCCGTCACGGAAGCGGCCCGCCGCCGGGGCGGGCCGCGGGATTCCTAACGGGATGCGGCGATGGCGTCCTCGGCCTTCTTCACCAGATCTTTTCCGACCACTTCCGCCCATTTGTCGAAGACGGGGCGGGTGGCTTTCTGAAACGGCTTGCGCTGCTCGTCCGTAAGGCGGGTGACGGTCACGCCGTTCTTTTCAATCTCCTTGAGCAGGGAGTCGTCCTCAGGGGTGATGCCCTTGCGCGCGTCGATCAGGTTCTCGGCAGCCGTTTGCTTGGCCGCTTCAGCCACGATGGCCCGGTCGGCCTCGCTCCATTCTTCCCATACCTTCTTGCTGACCACATAGAACAGCGGGTCGGCCATGTAGCCCCAAAGGGTCAGGTACTTCTGCTCGACGGTGTGCAGCTTGGCGGCATTGAACACGGACAGGGGGTTCTCCTGACCGTCGACGGCCTTGGTAGCCAGGGCCGGTTGTGCGTCGGCCCAGCTCATCTGGGTCGGGTTGGCGCCCAGTGCGGTGAAACCGTCGATGAAGATGGGAGAGCCGACAACGCGGATCTTGAGACCCTTCAGGTCAGCCGGGGACGTGACGTTCACCTTGGAGTTGGAAAGTTCGCGGAAGCCGTTTTCGCCAATGGCCAGCGGTACCACTCCCTGCTTGTCGAGGATGGCGAAGATGTCAGCGGCCACGGGGCCTGTGGTCAGGGCGTCAAAGGCCTTCTCGTCGGGCATGAGGAAGGGCAGGGAGAACAGGTTGAGCTGCTTGACCTGAGGCGACCAGTTGATGGACGAGCCAACGGCCATGTCTATCACTCCCTGGCGGATGGCGGTGAACTCCTTGGTCTGGTCGCCGCCGACAAGACTTGTGCCGGGATATACCTTGATGTTGATCCGGCCTTCGGTATTTTCGCGGACCAGATTGGCCCAGCGCTCGGCCGCGCGGCCCCACGGAAAGGCTGGTCCGAGAACCGTGGAAAGGCGATATTCCGGTTTGTACTCAGCAGCGTTCACCGTGAGCGAGGTGAACACCAGACACAACGCGAGCAGGACAACGAATCTCTTCATGCGCAATTCCCCTATGATGCTGTCGTTGATTTGCAAAAGCCCCCATGTTCACCAGACATCGGCTCTTGTACGGCCGGATGCCGCGATGCTCCGTCCTGCATCTGCTGTCCTGTTGGAAAGCGCACACAGTGCCACATGGCACATAGAGAAGGCTTCACGCCATTGTAATGGCGCTCCACCGGCAATCGTTACCTGACGGTAGGTTCGTCAGGTGAAAAGGATGACGTCAAGTCATGGTAAAGCGGTACGCGATGGTCGTGGTGGGCTCTTCAGAAAGAAGAAATACCATATCAAATGTGGGGCATACCACCGAACCGCAACTTCTGGGGGAATCTTTCATGCTCAGGAAGAACCCTATCGTATCGGCATCTGAACTTAAAGCGCTTCTTGACGGCGATGAGGATGTTTTTAGGGGAATCGTCCCCGGTGGCGTCCCGCAATACTGGAAGCCGTGTTGGAAACAGCGCTTGGCGCAGCCAGGAGTGAGCGCATAGAAGGCCACCCGGCCTGTCGCAGTGGCTTGGATGGGCGCGCCCCTATCACCTCGTCGACAATCAAGAACCTCTCGAGTCCCGCAGGGCCGCTTGGGGTGTCTCTTCACCCAAGTCTCTGCACACTGCCGGAAAATAGCTGCATACGGGCTGTCGCGCATCGTGGGGACATGATGCGCGACATTGTCGTGTAGTTGCTCTTGGTGCCATTTGGTGGTGGGCACAACGCCTTGTGCATGGATTCTGAAGAGCGACCCGTGAAAGGGACCTCTACCCGGCCCGTTTGTGACAGGGGTACCCCGGAAGGCCCGGAATAGCCTTGTCTCGTTACAGTATAGTATTCCGCTGGTATTGCTGTTTTCACTGCCGCGGACGTGCACCGTTCCCGTCGCGTTGCGGGTGCGGGCACTTTGCTATATCGAAAGACGTTTCCGATACTGTTTGGTTAACGTCGACGGGGGGATGTGACGCATCCTCCGGCAGGGGGCGTGATGATAGCTAGAGTGGCTTGCGCAGCCCTTCAGGGGGTGGACGCCACACGGGTAGACCTTGAGGTGGACTTCGCACGGCAGGGGATGCCAGCCTTCACGCTGGTCGGTCTTGCAGAGGGGGCCGTGCGCGAGGCGCGTGAACGCGTCATGGCGGCATTGCGTGCCGTCGGGCTGCGGTTGCCGCCAGCGCGCATCACCGTCAATCTCGCCCCGGCAGACCGGCGCAAGGGCGGCAGCGGCTACGACCTGCCGCTGGCGGTGGCCCTTCTGGAGGCTGCGGGCATCATCCCCGAGGGAAGCACCCGCGGGTGGTTCTTCGCCGGTGAACTTTCGCTGGCTGGCGAGTTGAAGCCCGTGCCCGGCATCCTTCCCGTTGCCATCCTCGCCCGCGACGAGGCGGCGCGCGCGGCGGCAGGGCAGCCCCCGAAGGCGCATCCCGAGGGCGTATCTTCCTGCGCCCGACAGACAGACGCACAGCCCGCTGGCGTCCGGCCCGCCGACACCCGGTCGGCAACTGCCGGGCATGACGGAACCATCCGCGGTATCATCGTGCCCAAGGTCAATGCCGCCGAGGCCGCCGTCGTGGATGGCATCGCCGCGTATGGCGCGTCGACGCTTGGCGAGGTCGTGGCGTTTCTTGCCGGTGAAGGCGACCTTGTCCGGGCCGTGCCACCCGGCATGGCACAGGGCGCAGGCGGAGTGCATCTCTATGATTTCGCAGAGGTGAAGGGGCAGGAGCACGCCAAGCGGGCCATCGAGATTGCGGCGGCGGGGGCGCACAATCTGCTCTTCATCGGCCCGCCCGGCAGCGGCAAGACGATGCTGGCGCAGCGCATACCCTCCGTGCTGCCCCCTCTCACCCCGGCAGACGCCCTTGAAGTGACCAAGGTCTATAGCGTGGCGGGGTTGCTCGACGCGGGGCAGGGGCTGGTGTCGCAACGTCCCTTCAGGGCGCCGCACCATACCGTGTCGGAGGTCGGCCTCGCGGGCGGTGGCGCGTATCCGCGTCCGGGCGAGGTGTCGCTGGCGCACCGGGGGGTGCTGTTCCTCGACGAGTTGCCGGAGTTTCGCAAGACCGCACTGGAAGTGCTGCGGCAGCCGCTGGAGGATGGTGTCGTGACCATCTCGCGTGCCATGCAGACACTCACCTATCCTGCGGACTGCATGCTGGTGGCGGCCATGAACCCGTGCCCGTGCGGCTATGCCACCGACGCAACCCATGCCTGCACATGCTCCACCATGCAGGTGCAACGCTACCGCGCCCGTCTTTCCGGGCCGTTGCTCGACCGCATCGACCTGCATGTGGAGGTGCCAGCCGTGCCGTGGGAGGACTTGAGAAGTGTCAAGGGCGGCACATCTTCGGCTGAGATGCGCGAACGTATCATGGCGGCGCGTGCGGTACAGACGGCACGTTTCGCCGGAACGCACTGCCGCACCAATGCCGACCTCGGGGGCGCACTCCTTGAGGAGCATTGCCGACTGGGTACGCCCGAGCATACCTTTCTGGGCAAGGCCGTGCATTCGCTCGCCCTTTCGGCCCGCGCCTATACCCGCATCCTGCGCATAGCCCGCACCATCGCCGACCTTGACGGGAGCGAACCCCTGCAGGTGCGCCATCTCGCGGAGGCCATCAACTGCCGCGTACTGGACAGGGAGCGCATGTAGCGGGCACCTGTGACGACTCCCCGGCTTGCCCGTGCCGTTCTCTTGGCGTAGTCATCGGAAATCCGACATGATGGAGATATGGAATGCAGCTTTCACGCATGGCGCACAGCACCTTGCGCCCTTTGGTCTTTGGCTCCGACATCGAGGGGTTCCGCACCCGTTGCGGGGGGCCGTTGACAGGCACCTATCATTGCCCCGTCATCGGCGGGACACGGGCCGTCTTCGACCCTGCCACGGCCGAGTTGGTGGATGGCGACGGTGTACAGGTTGAAGCGCCCCACCTCGTGGACGAGTTGACCGGAGTCTGGGCCGCGTTGCTGGCGGGACTGGCAACGCAGGGGGGCGTCCCACCGCACGGAGCGGACTCCGTGCCGGACTCGACGACGGGCGCGACGCCGAGTCAGCCGTCGGGCATCGAAGGTGTCATCGTGCGCGCTGCGCAAGGGGCTTGCCATTTCCGTATCATCGACGTGCGACACTCCTCCCTGCCGTTGTGGCGTCAGATCAATCTGCTGGCCGACCTTTTCTGCGTCCATGAGAAGACGTTCCCGCATGTGCGCCACCTGCCGCACGAACCCACATCGGCACTGGGAAGCGAGGGGCAGTACCGCCGCTGGCTGAAGACGTGGAAACGCCCCGGCGTGGTGGGCGTCTTGCTGAAGCGGGCAGAGTATCAGCCCGGTGCACCCGGCAGTGAAGCCGATGCCTGTCTCGTCCGGCCCTGAGGCTGGCTATGAGGCTGGCCCTGAGGGCATCATCGGCACGCACAGGGTATGGCGGATGAAGCCGGTGCAGCCCGGTGCCTCTTCCTCTTTCTCACCGCGTGCAGGGGCAGGTGTGCTTCACCTGGCGGTCGTGAGAACACGGCCAGAGGGTGCGACGATATCATGGCGCTACAACTTGTTTTTTCGCAAAATGTCGTCGGGCGGCCAGTGAAAACGGAATGTCCACAGGGTCTTTTGACAATAATGTGTCTTTAGGCTAGGTTGGGTGCAGGGGGTTGGAAAGTCGACCCCACGACCACCGTCACGGCGAGGAAACGTATAGGGTAGAACAGTGTAGCGCGTGGGGCATGGCCCCGGGAGGTTCGTATGAAGGGTGTCGTCAGGTTGCTGGCGGTCTGCATGGTCACGTCGCTGCTCATGGCTGCGACGGCGTTCGCCGCCGGGCCGGTGCGTGTGGGGCTCATGTGTCCGCTGACCGGCAAATGGGCCAGTGAAGGGCAGGACATGCGCAACATTGTCGAACTGCTGGCTGAAGAGGTGAACAAGGCCGGGGGCATCAACGGCAACAAGGTCGAACTGATCGTCGAGGACGACGGTGGCGACCCGCGCACTGCAGCACTCGCCGCACAGAAGCTTTCCACCTCCGGTGTTACCGCCGTCATCGGCACCTATGGCTCGGCTGTGACCGAAGCCTCCCAGAACATCTACGACGAGGCGGGCATCGCCCAGATAGCCACCGGGTCGACCAACGTGCGCCTTACCGAAAAGGGCCTCAAGCTCTTCCTGCGCACCTGCCCGCGTGACGACGAACAGGGTCGCGTCGCCGCCAAGGTCATCAAGAACAAGGGCTACAAGGCCGTTGCCCTGCTGCATGACAACTCGTCCTACGCCAAGGGCCTCGCCGACGAGACCAAGGCTCTGCTCGACAAGGACGGCACCAAGATCGTGTTCTACGATGCCCTCACCCCCGGTGAGCGCGACTACACCGCCATCCTGACCAAGCTCAAGGCCGCCAACCCCGACATCATCTTCTTCACGGGCTACTACCCCGAAGTGGGCATGCTGCTGCGTCAGAAGATGGAGATGAAGTGGAACGTGCCCATGATGGGTGGCGACGCCGCCAACAACCTCGACCTGGTCAAGATTGCGGGCAAGGCCGCCGCCAAGGGCTACTTCTTCCTCAGCCCGCCCGTGCCGCAGGACTTCGACACCGCCGAAGCCAAGGCCTTCCTCGCCGCATACAAGGCCAAGCACAACGCCCTGCCCAACTCGGTGTGGTCTGTGCTTGCCGGTGACGCCTTCAAGGTCATCGTCGAAGCCGTGCAGAAGGGCGGCAAGGCCGACGGCGCCGGCATCGCCACGTACCTGAAGACCCAGCTCAAGAACTACCCCGGTCTTTCGGGGCAGATATCCTTCAACGAAAAGGGCGACCGCGTAGGCGACCTGTACCGCGTGTACGACGTCAACGCCGAAGGCGAATTCGTCCTGCAGCGTTAGCCTCAACGACCACACGGGGCGGCCTTGGGCCGCCCCTTTCGCGCGTGGCGCTTCCGGGCATCACGGTAGAGGGACACATGGAAGAATTCCTGCAACAGTTGACCAACGGCCTCGCGGTGGGGGGCATCTACGCCCTCATCGCCCTCGGGTACACCATGGTGTACGGCGTGCTCAAACTCATCAACTTCGCGCATGGCGACCTGTTCACCATCGGAGCCTATCTCGGGTTCACGGTGTTCGCCGCGCTGGGGCTTTCGGGGCATGTCTCCGGGGCGGTGGCCGTATTGCTGGTCACGACCATGGTCATGGGGCTTGTGGCACTCATCGGCTATCTGCTTGAACGTGTGGCCTACCGGCCATTGCGCTCGTCAAGCCGCCTCTCTGCCGTGGTCTCTGCGCTTGGTGCCTCCATCTTCTTCCAGAACGCCGTGATGCTCATCTACGGTGCCAAGTTCCAAGTCTACCCCAACGACATCAGGCCCACCATGGCCGTGAGCTTCTTCGGCATGGACATCCCTCTGGTGCGCATCATGATGTTCGGTGCTTCTGTGGCGCTCATGCTGCTTCTGCATTTCTTCATCCACCGCACCCGCACGGGCACTGCCATCCGCGCCGTGGCCATCGACCAGGGCGCGGCCAAGCTCATGGGCATCGACGTGAACCGGGTCATCGCGCTGGTGTTCATGATCGGCCCTGCACTGGGTGGCGCCGCAGGCGTCATGGTAGGCCTCTACTATGGGCAGATAGACTTCACCATGGGGTGGGTGTACGGCCTCAAGGCCTTCACCGCCGCCATCCTCGGTGGCATCGGCAACATCCCCGGTGCCATGGTGGGCGGTCTTCTGCTGGGCGTCATCGAGGCCCTCGGTGCGGCATACATCTCCATCGCGTGGAAAGACGCCATCGCCTTCCTCGTCCTCATCCTCATCCTGATCATCAGGCCCACGGGCCTTCTCGGCGAAAGGGTGGCCGACAAGATATGATATCGCGCAAGGCAAGCTACGCGGGGCTTGCGGTGCTCATCGCCGTGCTGCCCCTCTTTCTCGACCCCTACTGGACGGACGTGTGCGTGAGCATCGGCCTGTATGCCGTCCTCGCGCTGTCGCTGAACCTCATCCTCGGGCAGGCGGGCCTGTTCCACATGGGCCATGCCGCCTTCTATGCGGTGGGTGCCTATACGGCGGCCATCCTCAACACCGTCTACCATGTGCCCGTCCTGTGGACGATGCCTGTCGCCGGTCTGCTGGCGGCCCTCTTCGCACTGGTGGTGGCGCGGCCCATCATCCACCTGCGGGGTGACTATCTGCTCATCGTCACCATCGGCATCGTGGAGATAGTGCGCATCGCGCTCATCAACAACGTCTTCGGCATCACGGGCGGGGCCAACGGCATCTTCGGCATCTCGCGTCCCATGCTCTTCGGCTACAAGATATCCAAGCCCATCCAGTTCTATTATCTGATATGGACATGGGTCGCGATCAGCATCCTGCTCTTCAGGCGTCTTGAGTGCTCCCGCTTCGGCCGGGCGCTCAACTACATCAAGGAGGACGATGTGGCTGCCGAGGGCAGCGGGGTCGACACCGCCTACTACAAGCTTGCGGCCTTCGTTCTGGGGGCACTGTGGGCGGGCATGACGGGTACGTTCTATGCCGCCAAGATGACCATCATCTCGCCGGAGTCCTTCTCGTTCTGGGAGTCGGTGGTGCTGTTCGCCATCGTCATCCTGGGCGGCGGGAGCAACCGTGGCGTGCTGCTGGGAGCCTTTCTGCTCATAGGCCTGCCTGAACTGTTCCGCGACTTCGCCAGTGCCCGGATGCTCATCTTCGGCCTTGCCATGGTCGTGATGATGATCTTCAGACCGCAAGGCATGTTGCCGCCCCTGCCGCGCAAGTACCGCATCGACAACCTGCTGCGTACGAAGGAGGCCGCATGAGCCTTCTCAGCCTGCGCAACCTGACCAAGACCTTTGGTGGTCTTGTGGCGGTCAACAGCGTCTCGTTCGACGTGGACGAGGGTTCCATCGTCGGTCTCATCGGCCCCAACGGGGCGGGCAAGACCACGGTGTTCAACCTCATCACCGGCAACTACAAGCCCGACTCGGGTGACATCTTCTTCGACGGCAGGGCCATCAAGGGGCTGCTCACGCACCGCATCGTGCAGATGGGCATCGCCCGCACCTTCCAGACCATACGGCTGTTCCAGAACATGTCGGTCATGGAGAACGTGCTGGCTGGCTGCCACTGCCGTATGACGGCAGGGGTGTTCTCGGCCATGCTGGGCACGGCGGGGCACCGGCGCGAAGAGAAACGGGCCATCGAGAGGGCCGTGCGCGAACTCGAGTTCGTGGGTCTCGCCGACCAGCACGACAACCTCGCCAAGAACCTCTCGTACGGGAACCAGCGGTTGCTCGAGATTGCGCGTGCCCTCGCCACCGACCCCCGGTTCATCATCCTCGACGAACCCGCGGGAGGCATGAACGACCAGGAGACGGCTGCCCTCATCGGCACCATACGCGCCATCCGCGACAGGGGCATATCCGTGCTGCTCATCGAGCACGACATGAGTCTGGTGATGAAGGTGTGCGAGAAGCTGGTGGTGCTCGAGTATGGCGCACTCATCGCCGAAGGTACGCCATCGGTCATCAAGCGCGACCCGCGTGTCATCGAAGCCTACCTCGGGGCCGATTCCGACATCTGATCCCGGAGATACAATGTTTCTCGAACTACGCAATCTGCATGTGAAATACGGCAATGTCGAAGCGCTGCACGGCATCGACATCCGGGTTGATGAAGGCGAAATCGTCACCATCCTCGGTGCCAACGGGGCGGGCAAGACCACCACGCTCATGAGCATAAGCGGTCTCGTGAAGCCGTCGGAAGGCGGGGTGTTCTTCAGGGACGAGCCGTTGCACAAGCTGCACAGCCATGAGGTCGTGGCACGTGGCATCACCCAGTCTCCCGAGGGGCGGCGGGTGTTCGGTACGCTTTCCGTGCTGGAGAACCTGTATCTTGGCGCGTTCACGTGCCGCGACAAGGCGCGGGTGGAGCGCACGCTGGGATGGATTTTCGAGCTCTTTCCCCGTCTTGAGGAACGCCGTGGGCAGCTGGCTGGCACGCTTTCCGGCGGTGAGCAGCAGATGCTCGCCATCGGTCGGGCGCTCATGGGCGACCCCAAGGTGCTGTTGCTCGACGAACCGTCGCTCGGCCTTGCCCCCATCCTCGTCAAGTCCATCTTCGACACGGTGCGCACCATCAATCAGTCAGGCGTCACCGTGGTGCTGGTGGAACAGAACGCCCGTGCCGCCCTCAAGCTGGCCACACGTGGTTACGTGATGGAGGTGGGCCGGGTGGTGATGGAAGACTCTGCCGCCTCGTTGCTTGCCAATCCCGAGGTGCAGGCGGCCTATCTGGGCGGTGGCGGCGAGTAGTACCTTGCCTTCGCCCCATTGTGTCTACAAGGAATGACGAAGCCCCCTCCAAGGGGGCTTCGTCGTTGTGGCTGTCGAAGTCTCGTGCACGTCATGAAGCGGTTTGGTCTCACCATGCCACGTCGTGGCGCCACTCATGAGGGAAGAGCCCCGTTGCGTATGGAGGGGCATCTGCCGAGCGGGCAGCCGCGTATCTGGGCGGCCCCAGAAACGGGGCGTCAGCTGCCCATGCCCGTGAGGGTGAAGCGTTCACCGAGGGCGAGTCTTTCAAGCAGTGACCGGGCCTTCTCGGAAGGCATGGGCTTCGCGAAGAGAAAGCCCTGCATCCTCGTCGCCCCGAAGGCCATGAGGTTGGCTGCCTGCATGGTGGTCTCGACACCTTCGCATATGGCTTCAAGCCGCAGGTGCGACACGAGTTTCAGGATGGCCCGGACGATATGTTCGGCATCGCGCCCGTCATTCATGGCCCGGATGAAGCTGCGGTCGATCTTGACCGAATCGAGGGGGTAGTCCTGCAATGAGCCGAGGGATGAGTAGCCGGTGCCGAAATCGTCCAGCGAGAGGCGTACCCCGATTTCCTTCAGACCGGCCATGATGCTCTTGGCGACGCGCGGGTTCTCCATGAGCAGCGATTCGGTGATTTCAAGGACGAGCAACTCGGGTGGCAGGCCAGTGGCGTCAAGGGCGGCTTCGACCTCTCGCAGCCGCTGCCTCGAAAGGAACTGGCGCGGCGAAAGGTTGACGTGAATGACCGGGTCGCCCTGCGGCAGGGTGCCCCGGATGGAGGCTGCAAAGGCACATGCCTTGTGCAGCATCGCCCTGCCAAGGGGGATGATGCGTCCCGTGTCTTCGGCGATGGGGATGAAGGTGGACGGGGGGATGTTGCCCAGCGTGGGGTGCTGCCAGCGTGCGAGAGCCTCGAATCCCTCAAGCGCACCGGATTCGAGATTGACGATGGGCTGGTAGTGGCATGACAGGTCTCCGTTGTCGATGGCCTGCCGCAGGTCGTTCTCAAGGCGCATGGCATGCAGTGCCTGTTCATGCATCCGGGAACCGAACACGCGTAGCTTGTCCTTGCCTGCCCGTTTCGCCTTGTACATGGCGATGTCGGCATCCCGCAGCACCTGATGCGGGTCGGTGTACCCCGAATTGCCGATGACGATGCCCATGCTGGCGGAGATGACAAGTTCGAACCCCTCGATGGTGAGCGGTTGCTTGATGCGTTCGAGGATGCGGCGCGCCATCTTGATGGCGAAACGCGGTGAGGGCGGCTCATGCACCAGCACGGTGAATTCGTCGCCGCTGATGCGCGCGACCGTATCGGTCTCCCTGATGTTGGCGGCGATGGCTGAAGCGATGATCGAGAGAAGGCCATCTCCGGCGGCATGTCCGAGGCTGTCGTTGATGACCTTGAACCTGTCGAGGTCGATGAACAGCACCGCGAAATTACGGTCGGGCGCGCGTCGGCAGGTGGCTATGGCGTGGGCCAACCTGTCGAGGAACAGCACCCGGTTGGCCAGCCCGGTGAGGCTGTCATGAAAGGCGAGGTGCGTTATCTGTGCCTCGTTCCTCTTACGTTCTGAAATATCGCGTGCAGTCAGGTGCAGCATCCTTCGTCCGCGTTGCATGACGGGTGACAGCGTCACCTCGCAGGGCACCTCGCTGCCGCCTGAACGCATGAATATCCATTCGAAGCGGCGATTGCCCAGCGGGGTGGTGTTCTCCACCTGGCGTGCGAACCCCTCGACCGAAGGGATGCCCCCTGGAGTAGCCCCCAATTAGGCCGGACCTCTCTGCCAACCGAAGAGGTAGTGCTAGAGGTATGTCCAGACAGAGTGCTAAAGAGATTTCCACGGTCGAGGTCGTGACCATGGTTCAACGTCGTCGTTGGACCATTGCCGAGAAGCTACGGGTAGTTGAAGAGTCGTCTTTACCCGGAATGAGCGTCTCCTTCGTGGCTCGCAAATACGGCATCGCTCCGAATCTTGTCTTTCGATGGAGAAAGCTCATGAGCGATGGCGGAAAAGTGGCTATTCAGGCCGACGACCGAGTGGTGAGCGTGGCAGAGGCGAAGGCTTTGAAGAAGCGCATTCGGGATTTGGAACGGCTTCTCGGCCGAAAGACGATGGAAGTCGAAATCCTGAAGGAAGCTATCGACATTGCACGCGAAAAAAAACTGATCTCGCGTTCGCCGTTGCCATTCGAGGACGGTTCCCTATGAAGCGTGTAGCGGACTCCCTGCAAGTCTCCCGTTCGCGTTTGGCAGAGCGGCTTGACGGTCCACATCGTACCAGAAAGCCTCGTTACGTGAAGGCGCAGGATGAGGAATTGCTTCGTCTCATCCGTGCCATTCTTGATGAGCGGCAAACCTACGGCTATCGGCGGATACAGGCGTGCCTCAATGCCCATTTGAGAGCTACAGGGCAATCTGAAGTCAATCACAAGCGCGTTTACCGCATCATGCGGATGAATGGCCTGTTGCTCACCCGTCATAACGGCAAACGTCCAGACAAGGCGCACGAAGGCAAGATTGTTACTCTGCACCGCAATACACGATGGTGTTCTGATGGGTTTGAGATCCCATGCGATAACCGGGAGGTCGTGCGTGTCGCGTTCGTCCTCGATTCGTGCGACCGGGAAGTCATCAGCTACGTTGCGACGACCAGGGGCATCTCAGGCTCTATGGTCCGCGATCTGATGCTGGAAAGCGTGGAGCGCCGATTCGGCAATGCGCACACGTCCCATACAGTGGAATGGCTTTCAGACAATGGATCTTGTTATACTGCGAAGGAAACAGTGGAGTTTGCCTCGTGGCTAGGCCTGCGAAGCTGCTTTACCCCGGTGCGCAGTCCAGAGAGCAATGGCATGGCAGAGGCATTCGTGAAGACATTCAAGCGTGATTACGTTGACTGCAACATCTGTCCCGACGCACCGAGCGTTCTGAAGCGCCTTTCCGAGTGGTTCGAAGACTACAACGAAAATGCTCCACACAAGGGATTACGGATGCGCTCGCCAAGACAATTCATCCGACTGTCAGCAACCGCAGGGTGTCCGGTTTAGCGGGGGCAACTCCACCCCCCTCCTGCGCTGGTGGGAAGAATTCGATGAGCGGATGCGAGAGCAGGTCCTTTCTGTCGGCAACGCCAAGCAGCCGCGCAGCTGCGTCGTTGGCACTGGCGATGCTCTCGTCGAGGAGCAGGAGCATGGCATCGGGTGCCTGTTCATAGAGTAGCCGGAAAAACGCCTCGTTCTCTTGCAACGTGTGCGCAGCCTGTTCACGGTCGCGGATGAGTCTGTTGATGGCATGGCCGATGGCGGCGATTTCGTCATCGCCGTCAGCAGGTAGCGGTGAGCGGAAACCGGAGATGCGCACGCGCTCTATGTCGGCGGCGAGAGATGCGGCCCGCCGACCGACATGCTTCTGGAAAAGAACCTGTGCAGTGGCGGCCACAAGGGCTGTACCCACCAGGATCACGAGGCTGAAGAGCATGAGTGCCTTGTTCCCCTGTTCCGAGGCTTCGCGAGGCATCAATATGCGCATGGCGAGTCCGGGGTCGCCCTTGATATCCGTCAGTACCGCTAGGCCTTCCATGGTCGAGTCGTCCAGCGGCCTTACCTGCGGGTCCCTCTTTGCGGCGGACGTGAACAACGCTGCGACTTGCGGCGGGGTGTCATATGAGCCCGGAGTGAACAACTGGGCGGCATGGGGAAGAAGGTCGGAGAAGAACGGCGGTAACGCCCCGAGGGCATAACGTCCCCAGACGAGCCATCCACCGCGTCGCGTGGGGTCGGTACTGCGGGTTATGGGACGGGCACTGACGAAGAGAGGCCCCTCATACAGTGACAGCAAACCGGCAAAGGGGGCGTCGTTCGCAAGTTTGCGGCCAAGTTCACCCTGTGGGGCCAGAGCATCCGTCAGGTCTTTCGGGGGGTCGCGGAAGTAGCTGTTGTCCGCGCCCCGCATGCGGACAAGGATGGGCTGCCCTTGCGCGTCGTAGAAGGCCATGAGGTCGACGTCGTTGTCACTGAACGCCTGCAGGGTGACGTTGCGTTCTACGAAATCGGTATCCCTTCTGGTGACGAACTCGTAGCTGTCGTCCCACGCGGCCCAGTCGGCGCACTGGCGGTGCATGGCATCCCGGGAAGCCAGCAGGAGTGCCTGTGCCTGTCGGGTGGCCGAAAGGGCCTCGCGCGTTTCGATACGCGTGAACGAATCGACAAAGGCGTAGCGCGCAGTGACGAGGACAAGCGCCGTCAATGAGCACATGGCGGCGATGAAGAGCAGGGCGCTTTTCCGGGCGAGTGTCTGCATGGCGGATTCCGTCGACGTTTGTGGGCACATCGTAACGTGACACTGCAACGATGGGAAGCCCGATGACCAAACAATCATTGCCGATACCGGACGGATGCTGCTATATTTCGTTATAACCTTTCATCCGGCCGGGGGTCGTGTGTTCCTGCTCCGCGTCGTCCTGTTCCTGCTCATCTACGCGTCGCTTTCTGGGCCAGTGCTGGCTGCGGGAGAGAAGCGCGTGCTCGTGCTCGAATCGGGCTGGCATGACTGGCACTGGGCAGGAGAGTTCGCACGAGGTGTACACTGGGTTTTCGATGCGACACCCGGCGTCGATGTGGTGCAGAACCGTATCGACCTTCCCCATGCCACCACACCTTCCTATGAGGCCATGCTGGCCGACCTTCTGGTGGCCCGCTATCGCGATGACATGCCGGATGTCGTCATCGCCGGTGACGACAGGGTTTCGAAGTACCTCGATACCTACGGGGCGGACATCTTTCCGCATACCCCGAAAGTCTATTGCTACGTCCTGCCCGGGGGGGGCAGGGTGCAGGGCGTCCTCGCGGGGGGGGTGGTTTCGACACCCGACGTGGCGGGTACGCTGCTTCTGATGCGCCAGATGCAGCCGCGTCTTTCGCATGTGCTTGTCGTGAATGACAGGTCTTCAGGGACGGAGGTCATCGCAGATGAGGTGCGGCGGGCTGCGGCTACCGCCCTGCCGGGGGTGACGCTGGCGTTCATCGACCAGTGGACGGTCGCTGAACTGGCTGCCCGTCTGAGGAGCCTTTCGCCCGGGAGTGCGGTGCTGTTCACCTCCCTTGAGCAGGATGCGGTGGGCGTACGCATC
This sequence comes from Nitratidesulfovibrio vulgaris str. Hildenborough, assembly GCF_000195755.1. NCBI lineage: Bacteria > Pseudomonadati > Thermodesulfobacteriota > Desulfovibrionia > Desulfovibrionales > Desulfovibrionaceae > Nitratidesulfovibrio > Nitratidesulfovibrio vulgaris. Next base: position 801,380 of record NC_002937.3, read on the forward strand.
GGGAGTCGCGACCTGCAGATGCTGACGGCCGTCTCCTCCGTCCCTGTCTACAGCCTGTGGGACTGGCATGTGCGGCTTGGTGCCGTGGGAGGTGTCGTTTCCGACGGCATGGGCGTCGGTGGCCGCATCGCCCGTATCGCCCAGCGCTGGCTGAACGGCCTTGAGCCGCATCTCGGTGTCGAAAGCACATCGATCAACATCACTCTTGTCGATGCGCTGACCATGGCGCGTTTCGGCCTCGCCACAGGCGGGCTGCCGGTCGGCGCGTCGGTGGTCAACAAACCCCCGGATATGCGTGAAGCGGCCCCCGGGCTCTTCTATGGCGGGCTTGTCGTACTGCTAGTGTTGTCTCTCGTCGTGGCCGGTCTTGGCCTGAATACCCTTCAGCGGCGCAAGGTCATGCGGCGTCTGTCAGCGGCGGAGTCGCGTTATCGGTCGCTGTTCGAAAACGCGCTGGAGGGTATCTTCAGGTTCTCTCCGACGCAGGGAATACTGGCGGCCAACCCTGCTTTCGCCTCCATGCTGGGCTATGGCGGTGTCGAAGGGCTGCTGGCCGATGCCGGTGGCAGCATGCACAGTCTTTTCGAGAGTGACGAAGAGTACGCCACGCTACTCTCGCGACTTGAAACGGACGAGGTCCTGCGCGGGGTCGAATGCCGCCTGCGCAGGCGCGACGGGACGAGTATCGTCGCGGCCCTGTCGTTGCGCGCTGACCGTGGGGCCGACGGGGACATCACTCTTGTCGAAGGGCGGGCTGTGGACGTCACGGCCGAGAAGCAGGCCCGCGCCGACCTCGAAGTGCAACGTGAACGGCTGCGGCTGGCCCTTGACGCTTCGCGTGACGGCATATGGGACTGGGATACCGTGAACGATACGGTGCACTTCAGTTCTCGGTATTTCACCATGCTCGGTTATGCCCCGGATGCGTTCGCGAACGAACTTGCCGTTTGGCTCGACCTGTTGCACCCGGAAGACCGGGACGAGGCCGTCGAGCGTGCCCGCCGTTTCGTCGAAGGGGTGGCTGATGGCGATGCCTATGAGACGACCTTCAGGCTGCGGGCGGCCGACGGGGCGTATCGCTGGGTTCTGTCACGCTCCATGGCTGCCGCACGCGACATGAATCGCCGCGCCATCCGTGTTGTGGGTGTGCATACGGACGTGACCGAATTGCGAGAGGCGCAAGAGCAGCTTGCGAGCTTCAACCGTGAGCTTGAAGAGCGTGTCAAACAGCGTACCCGTGAACTTCGTGAGGCGAATCAGGCCCTCGAGTTCTCGCTGGACGCCGTACGGCGGATGCAGGACGAACTCGTCCAGTCCGAGAAGATGGCGTCGCTTGGAGGACTGGTTGCCGGAGTTGCCCACGAGATCAATACTCCTGTGGGCATAGGGGTCACTGCGGGGTCGTGGCTTGCCGAGAAGACCGAAGAACTCTCGCGGCAACTGGCTGCCAATACCATGCGCAAGTCCGACCTTGAACGGTACATCGAAACCGCGCGGGAATCGTCTGCGACCATTCTCTCCAACCTCAAGCGCGCGGCAGACCTCGTGCAGAGTTTCAAGCAGGTCGCCGTCGACCAGACCGCTGCTGAAGCCCGCGAGTTCAACCTGCGTCAGTTCCTTGATGAGGCACTGATGAGCCTGCGCCCCCGTTACAAGCGCACATCGCATACCGTGACCGTGGATGTGCCGGAAGACATCACGCTCTACAGCTATCCGGGTGACCTGATGCAGGTCGTCACCAACTTCATGACCAACAGTCTGCTGCATGGCTTCGAGGATATGGAGAACGGTCATATGCGGTTCGTCGCATCCTACGAGGGCGACAAGGTCGTTCTGGAATACAGCGACGACGGCAAGGGAATGGATGCCGACCATGTGGAGAGGGTCTTCGAACCGTTCTTCACCACCAAACGTGGGCATGGTGGCACTGGCCTTGGAATGCATATCGTCTACAACATCGTGACCCAGCGTTTGAAGGGAACCATCGTGTGCCGCAGTGCACCGGGCGAGGGTGCCGCTTTCAGGCTGGTGTTCCCGCGTGACGTTCGCAAGGGAGGGGGAAGTGGTGAACGATGAGCTGCTGTTCGCACCTGAGGGGGCTGATTCGGAGGGGCGGGAGGCCGCTAGTGGCAGTCCGTGGAAGGTTCTTGTCATCGACGATGAGGAGGAGGTGCATGTCGTCACCCGCATGGTCCTCGGCGACATGCGTTTCGAAGGCAAGCCCATCGAGTGCCTGAGTGCCTACAGTGCCCGGGAGGGATTCGAGAAGTTGCGCGACAGCAAGGATGTCGCGCTGGTGCTTCTGGATGTCGTCATGGAGAGCAACCAGGCGGGTCTCGAACTCGTGCACCGCATCCGGGAGGAGCTTGGCAACCACGCCGTGCGCATCATCCTGCGCACCGGACAGCCGGGGCAGGCGCCGGAACGTGAAGTCATCACGCGGTATGACATCAATGATTACAAGCACAAGACGGAATTGACGGCCCAGCGGCTCTTCACCACGGTGGTGGCGGCCCTGCGAGGCTACCGCGACCTGCGGACGATAGAGCGCAACCGGCGCGGTCTCGAGCGTATCATCCATTCATCACGTGACATCTTCCGGTTGCAGAGCCTGCCGGATTTCATGTCCGGCGTCCTGACGCAACTCACTTCGTCACTCAGCGAGGAACCCTCGTCGTTCTACGCCGGTGTTTCGGGCATAGCGGCAGCCAATGGCGGCGACCATGGCTATCAGGTCTATTCCGCGACGGGCCGTTTTGCGGAGTGCGCCCGGCATTCGGCGTGCGAGGCGCTCGACGATACGACCCGCGGGGCCATCGAAAAGGCTCTGGCCACCCGCGAGAGCTATTTCACAGAGAATTCGTTCGTCGGCTATTTCCGTACCCCGCAAGGGGCCGAGAGCGTCTTCTACGTACAGGACGACCGCGTCATCAACGACCTCGACCGGAGCCTCATCGAGATTTTCGCGGGCAACGTGTCCATCGCGCTTGAGAACATCCACCTCAATCAGGAGATAGTGGACACCCAGAGGGAGGTGGTGCTCACGCTCGGCGAGGTGGTCGAGAACCGCTCGCATGAGGCTGCCAACCATGTGCGACGGGTGGCGGAGTATGCGGCGTGCATGGCTCGCCTTGCCGGGTTGCCCGAAGAACAGGTGGCGATGCTGCGCATCGCCAGCCCCATGCACGATGTAGGCAAGATAGGCATTCCCGACAGTGTGCTCCTCAAGCCGGGACGCCTCGACGACGCAGAGATGGCCGTGATGCGGACCCACGCCGCCATCGGCGAGCGCATTCTCTCCGCCAGCACGCGACCCATCATGCAGGCTGCCGCCATCGTCGCAGGGCAGCATCATGAACGGTGGGATGGCGCCGGATATCCGCGTGGCACTTCGGGCGAGGACATCCACATCTACGGGCGCATCGTGGCGCTGGCAGACGTGTTCGACGCGCTGGTATGCCGCAGGGTGTACAAGGAACCGTGGCCGCGGGACAGGGTGGAGGCGCATTTCCGGGAACAGGCGGGAACGCATTTCGATCCCCGTCTGGCAGCGCTTCTTCTTGATAACATTCAGAAATTCTATGACATACTGAAGGCGTGGCCGGACGTGGTCGAGTAGGGATTCACTTGCCTTGCCTGTCGCGCTGTGCCAAACCTTCGCGCAGCAGAGGCCGCACGGCCCGGTACGCCGGGCCGTTCGCGTGAGTGATACCATCCATATAGCGAGGCAAGCACATGGCAAGCATAGGCACTCCCCTCACCCCCACGGCGACCCGCATCCTGCTGCTCGGTTCCGGCGAACTCGGACGCGAGGTGGCGCTCGAGGCCATGCGCCTCGGCGTCGAAGTCGTGGCCGTCGACCGCTATCCCAACGCCCCCGCCATGCAGGTGGCGCATCGCAGCCATGTGGTGTCCATGCTCGACGGTGCGGCCCTGCGTGCCATCATCGAGGCGGAGAAGCCCTACTGCATCGTGCCCGAAATCGAGGCCATCGCCACCGGTACGTTGCTGGAACTGGAACAGGAAGGCTACCGGGTGGTGCCCACCGCCCGTGCCGCGCGCCTGACCATGGACAGGGAGGGAATACGCCGCCTTGCCGCCGAAGAGCTTGGCCTGCCTACGTCGCCGTACCGTTTCGCCTCCACCGAAGAGGAATATCGCGCCGCCATCGAGACAGTGGGGTTGCCCTGCGTGGTGAAGCCGGTCATGAGTTCGTCGGGCAAGGGACAGAGCCTTGTGCGCACCCCGGCCGACATCGACTCGGCATGGGCCTATGCACAGACCGGCGGGCGTGCCGGGGCGGGGCGGGTCATCGTGGAGGGGTTCGTCGATTTCGACTATGAAATCACCCTGCTGACCGTGCGTCATGCCGGAGGCGTCACATTCTGCGACCCCATCGGGCATTTGCAGAAGGATGGCGACTATCGCGAATCGTGGCAGCCGCAGCCCATGGATGCCGTGGCGCTGGAGAAGGCCCGTGCCATGGCCGACGCCGTAACCGGTGCGCTTGGCGGCTGGGGCATCTTCGGTGTGGAACTTTTCGTACGCGGTGACGAGGTGTGGTTCAGCGAGGTCTCGCCCCGTCCTCACGACACCGGGCTGGTGACCCTCATCTCGCAGAACATGAGCGAATTCGCCTTGCATGTGCGTGCCATCCTCGGGCTGCCGGTGCCGTTGCTGCGGCAGAATGGCCCTGCCGCCTCGTGCGTCATCCTTGCCGAGGGCGATTCCGAGGCCCCCCGCTTCCATGGCGTGGATGCGGCATTGGCCGAACAGGACACCGCCCTCTGCCTCTTCGGCAAGCCCGAAGTGCATGGCAGGCGGCGCATGGGCGTCGCCCTTGCGCTGGGCGATGACATCGACGCAGCCCGCGCCAAGGCCCGCAGGGCCGCCGGGAGCGTGACCGTTGAACTGTAGGCGGCGCAGCTGGTGATGCCGGCGGCAGGAGGTCTGCACCTCTGCAACCGCGTTTCATCCGCGATGCTGTTTTGATCGAGGCCCCCGAAAGGGGGCTTCTTTGCGTCGAAAGACGGCTCAACATGGTATGACACGTCTGCGTCAAGCCCCGGAAACGCTACAGGCCGGGGGGCCAATCCCCCCGGCCTGCGACCACATGACTCACCCAGGAGACGGGCGTTGTCAGCTAAGCGCGGGGGCAGGCCCCCGAAGCGTTGTCCGCGTCGCTGCCGCAGGGCGCGTCCACGGAGGGAGCATCGGCCTCGAAGAAGGCACGTGTCTCGGCGATGATGACACCGGACAGGCCCAGAAGGCCGATGAGGTTGGGAATGGCCATGAGACCGTTCACGATGTCGGCCAGCACCCATATGAGTTCGAGATGGACGAAGGCCCCGGCTGCCACAAGACCGATGAAGACCAGCCGGTAGGGAAGGATGCCGCGCACCCCGAAGAGGTATTCGGTGCAGCGTTCGCCGTAGTAGTTCCAGCCGAGAATGGTGGTGAAGGCGAAGAGGATGAGCCCCAGCGTCGCAGCATACTGGCCGAGGGATGATTCGAGTCCTGCGGCGAACGCCGCGTTGGTCATGGCTGCCCCTGCCAGCTGCGGGTCGTTCCATACCCCGGTGACGACCAGCACGAGGCCGGTCATGGTGCAGATGACGATGGTGTCGAAGAACGTGCCCGTCATGGAGATGAGCCCCTGACGCACACACGATTTCGTGCGGGCCGCCGCCGCCGCGATGGGGGCGGAACCAAGGCCCGATTCGTTCGAGAATACGCCGCGTGCCACGCCCGCGCGCATGGCGGTGAGCACCGTCATGCCCGCTGCGCCCCCAAGGGCGGCCTGCGGGTTGAAGGCACTGTGCAGGATGACCATCACGGCATCGGGGATGCGGTCGAGATGCATGACCAGCACGGCGCACGAGGCGATGATGTAGAAGACCGCCATGAAGGGGACGACCTTTTCGGCCACGCGGGCGATGGAACGCAGACCGCCCAGTGTCACCAGCGCCACGGTGGTGGTGAGTACGACGGCGGTGGCAAGCGGCGGAATGCCAAGCGACAGCGAGGCGGCGTCCTTGATGGCGTTGACCTGTGCGAAGGTGCCGATGCCGAAGAAGGCGACGAGGATGCCGCACAGCGCGAAGGCGCGTGCCAGCATACGGCTGCCGAGACCCCGTTCAAGGTAGTACATGGGGCCGCCCGACATCTGGCCGTTGGCGTCGGTGACGCGATACTTCACGGCCAGAAGGCCTTCTGCGTATTTGGTGGCCATACCGAAGAACGCGGCCACCCACATCCAGAAAAGGGCACCGGGGCCGCCAGCCGCCACGGCGGTGGCCACACCGACGATGTTGCCTGTGCCGATAGTGGCCGCCAGTGCGGTGCACAGCGCGGCGAACGACGACACGTCACCTTCCTCGTGGTGTTCGTCGTCACGACCGAAGACGTAGCGCAGGGCAAGCGGAAGCCTGACGACCTGAAGCAGGCCGAGGCGGATGGTAAGGTAGATGCCCGTACCCACCAGCAGGGCGAGTAGCGGGGGCCCCCAGACGAAGGCATTGACGGATTCGAAAAGCTGAAGCGTGGTCATGGTCCTACCGTGTCGTCTTGATGTCGACGGAGGATGACCCGCTACGGGCAGGAACTTCTGGAACGGGGAAAGGGAGGACAGGGGCGCGTCAAGACGCACCCGTGCGATGGGAAGCCGATATCCGGCATGCCGCATGGGGGCGGCCCTCCCTCTGTCCTTTTACCTGAGAGTTTCACCGCCACATGGGGCGGCTTGCTCCTTCGGTGCCCCTTGCGGGGTCTCTCCAGAGGCTCGTCGGACAGCAGTCCTTTCGCCTGAAAGATTTACTTCGTCGGCGCCTCCCTCTGGGGGAGGTCTCTCCTGCTGTCGTCATCCGATTGTCGCAACGAAGCCCTTTAGCGCTTCAGCCCGCCGAAGGCAAGAGGGAAGGCGCAGCCCCTCTTGCATGAGGCGTCACAGGGGGCGTGCCCCGGCGAGTCGTTCGGCAAGGGCGGCAGGGTCCTGTATGGGGGCGGAGCAGGCGTTGTCCTGACAGAGCCATGCCGTTGTCTTGCCGTCGATGGGGGCGAGGTGCGACGTGAACGGCGCGAGCATCGCCAGCCGTTCGGCCGTGTTCCCGTCCCGCAGGTGCATGACCGTGTTGGGCGAGTATGAACGCCGTACGGCATCGAGCATGGCCTCGGTGTCGGGGGCCTGTGCCTCTCCGGCGATGATGACGAGTCGCCCCCCCGTGAGGGCGAAGTCCACCCCGCACAGGAACATGGCCGCCCCTAGCGGGTTGTGGCGCACTTGAGAGGCGAAGGCGCGGATGAGGCCATGCGCCTTCTCCTCGTACGAGGCGTCTCCCAGAAGCCGGGCAAGGCGCAGCAGATTGAGCAGTGCGGCTGCGTTCCCGGAAGGGAGGGCACCGTCGCGCGCCTCCTTGAGGCGCAAGGCGGCCGTGCGCGGGGCATCCGCCGGGGTATGCCAGTACCCGCCGTCGACCGGGTCGAGGAAACGGTCGTCTTGCGCGTGTTGCAGTCGTATGGCCTCCTCCAGCCACTGGGGCTGGTTGGTGGCGGTGTAGAGTTCGAGAAGGCCCCATATCACGAAGGCATAGTCGTCGAGAAAGCCCGGAGTGGAGCCCGTACCTTCGAAACGGCTGTGCAGCAGCCCGCCGTCCGGCGTGTGTTGCAGTGTCAGCACGGCATCGGCGAGGGATGCGGCGGCATCGGTCAGGTGGGGCGCGTCGAAGACATGCCCGCAACGCGCCAATGCCGCTATGGCAAGCCCGTTCCAGTCGGTGAGCAGTTTGTCGTCGCGGTGGGGGCGTCGACGGGTGGCGCGCAAGGAACGAAGCCCCGCGAGGATGTCGTCGTGCCGGAAGGCGAGTTCTTCGGCGTCGATGCCTAGGGTCGTGGCGGCATCATCGCCAAGAGGCAGATGGAGCACGTTGTGCCCTTCGCGCCTGCCGGTGGACTCGTCGGCGATGTTGCCCTCGCCTGTGATGCCGAAAAGCCGCACGGCAAGGTCGGCGTTGTCTCCGGCGGCTTCACGTACTTCGTCGAAGGTGAAGGTGTAGAAGGCCCCTTCGCGTCGTTTCCCTTCCGGCGTGAGGCTGTCGGCGTCCTCTGCGGCGGCAAGTCCGCCACCGGACAGGGCCATGTCGCGCAGGATGTAGTCTGCGGTGGCAAGTGCCGCCTCGCGCATGTCATCCTCGCGAGTGGCAAGCCACGTCTCGGCGGTCGCCAGCATGAACATGGCCTGATCATGGAGCATCTTCTCGAAGTGGGGAAGCAGCCACCGGGCGTCGGTGCTGTAGCGGTGGATGCCGCCGCCCAGTCTGTCCCATAGTCCTCCCCGCAACATGCCGCGCAACGTGGCAAGGGCCATGTCCTGCGAACGTGAGTCGCCGGTGCGCCGCCCGTGGCGCAGCAGAAAGAGCAGCAGATGCGGCGAAGGGAACTTGGGCGCGCCACCGAAACCGCCATGGGCGGTGTCGAAGTTTGCGACAAGGTCGTTGAAGGCGGCCCGAAGGGTCCCGGCGGCTGGGGTGCGCCCGTCGGGCGGCGACTGCAGGAGTTCCGCTGCCCTCTCGCGCATGGCCTTGGCGATGTCAGCGGCGGAGGCTTCGACATCGGCACGGCGTGTGGCGTAGATGTCCCGCACACGGGGGATGAGGTCGAGAAGTCCCGCCCTTCCCCCGCGTGACCGTTTGGGCAGGTATGTGGCGGCGAAGAAGGGCGTACCGTCCGGCAGGGCGAAGATGGTCAGCGGCCAGCCGCCCGTGCCCGTCAGCATCTGACAGGCGTTCATGTAGAGGGCGTCGATGTCGGGCCTCTCCTCACGGTCGACCTTCACGCATACGAAACCCTCGTTGAGGGCCTGTGAGACCTCTGCATCCTCGAAGGACTCATGGGCCATGACATGGCACCAGTGGCAGGTGGAATAACCTACACTGACGAAGAGCGGGACATCACGTTCGCGGGCGAGGGCAAGTGCCGCCTCCCCCCATGGATGCCAGTCCACGGGGTTGTGGGCATGCTGGCGCAGGTAGGGGCTCGGGGCTGTGGCAAGACGATTGGGGCCGGTGGTCTGTAAGGGGGTCCGGGGGTCTGTCATGGGGCCTCCCGTTGTGTCTGTGTGTGCGTCTTGAGGGTGCCGCGCGTGTGCAATGGATGTGCGACTTTGCAACACCATAAGCATTACCGGGCGTTCCGTCACGTGCCGTATGCACCGGCGGCCATGATATGCAAAAATGGCCTGACAGGGGTTGGCTGCCGGGCGCACCGTTTCGCACGTGTCGGGCAGAAGGTAGACACTGGAGACTGGCTACGTGATACGGAGGCTTGGTGACGGGGGGATGCAACACGAGGGGGCAGCGTCGCCCGCATGGGGGTGGCAGGCCCGCAGCAGGGAGGATGTCATGCCCGCACCGGATGTGTGTGGTCGCATTCCGTGAGGCGTGCGTTTTCATGTCTAGCGGCAGGCACGCTGCCGCGAAAGGCGATAGCCGACAGACGGGGGCGTGACGATGAAGGGCGGCCCTGTGGCCGCCCTCTCGCGTGTCCTGTGACGTTCTTCGCCTGTCAGGCCACGACCTCTTCGGGGTAGATGGCCTCGAACGAGCGCTTGTACTCGGCGAAGCGTCCGGCGGCGATGGCGGCGCGCGCCCCGCGCACGAGGTCGAGGAAGTAGGTGAGGTTATGGATGGAGTTGAGGCGGAATGCCAGCAATTCCTTGGCGGTATAGAGATGGCGTAGGTAGGCGCGTGAGAACGTGCGACATGTGTAGCACGAACAGGCCGGGTCGAGTGGGCCGTCGTCTTCGGCGAATTCGCGTCGCTTGATGTTGAGCTTGCCGAGTGAGGTATACAGGGTGCCGTTACGGGCGTTACGCGTGGGCAGTACGCAGTCGAACATGTCCACCCCGGCGGCGATGCCGTTGATGATGTCGAGAGGCGTGCCCACACCCATGAGGTAGCGCGGCTTGTCGGCGGGCAGCAGCGGGGCGCTGTGGTAGAGAAGGTCCATCATCTCGGCCTTGGGTTCGCCGACGGAGAGACCGCCGAGGGCGAAGCCGTCGAAGTCGATGTCCGTCAACGCGCCGATGGAGCGTGTGCGCAGGTCCTTGAAGAAGCCGCCCTGTGTGATACCGAAGAGAAGGTTGCCCGCAGCCCCCTTGGGGTAGGCGTCGCGGCAGCGCTTGGCCCAGCGGGTGGTGAGCCCCACCGACTTCTCGGTGTATGTCCGGTCGGCCCCGTAGGGCACGCATTCATCCAGCACCATCATGATGTCGGAATTGAGGTTGCGCTGGATGGACACGACCTTTTCGGGCGTGAACAGATGCTTCGAACCGTCGAGGTGCGAGCGGAACTCCACGCCCTCTTCGGCGATGCGTCTCAGCCCGCTGAGGCTGAAGACCTGAAAACCGCCGCTGTCGGTGAGTATGGGCTTGCGCCATGCGTTGAATTCGTGAAGCCCGCCACGTCGCGCCACCAGTTCGTCGCCGGGGCGCAGGTACAGGTGGTAGGTGTTGCCGAGGATGATCTCGGCCCCGATGGCTTCGAGGTCGTCCGGGGCGATGGCCTTGACGCTGCCTACGGTGCCCACGGGCATGAATATGGGCGTACGGACGATGCCGTGCGCCGTGTGCAGGCAGCCGGTGCGGGCTGCACCGTCAGTGGCATGGATTTCGAAAGTTCCGGGTGTCGTCATGGGGCGCACAATAGCCGGGGGCGCAGCGTTTGGGAAGCCCCCTCCTATGGGCTTGTGCGGGTGGAGTCGTCCGGCTGTGGCAGGTGGCGCATCACGCCCCACGCGAAAGCCGTCCATAGCGGAGACGTCACCCCTGCCGCTGCGAGGGCCTCTGCCGTCCACGTGTTGCAGGTGCGGAACGGGCTGAAGCGGCCTGTGGCTTCGAAGAAGGTGTCGTCAGGCCCGTAGCCGGGGTGGTCGACACGGATGGCGCGCCCCTGCCTGTCCGGTGCGAGGGTCGTGCGGATGAAGCGGGCAAGGGTATGGCACCCCTCGGCATCAAGCCATACTCTGCGGACATCCATCGTGGTCGCGGGTGTTCCTCGTATCGACTCCACATGCAGGACCGTGGGTGCGAACAAGAGGGATTTCAGGGCCGTGACGGGGTCCACATCATCCCATGTGGGCGTTGAAAGGTAGAAATCCCGCGCCCCCCATCCGAAGGCCACATGGGTGACGGGCCTCGATGCGTCCGGCGTGCCAGCTTGGGGCAGTAGTCGTGTCCAGTCCTCGCCGCACCCCCGAAGTGGCACGATGAGGTCGGTGTGCACTCCGTTGTCGGCGACGAATACCGCCATGTCATGTGTCTGTGGTCTTCCCTTGCGGGGCAACAGGCCGGGGATGATGGATGCCACTACAATAAAACCAAGTAGTGGCAGTATGATGAGGCCTCTTCTCATGGCGTCACGTCCGGCAGGTGAGGTCGGCTTACGGTTTGTGGTGGCGTACGGAGGTGGTTGTAAAATACTGTTGTTCGCCAATGTAGCGTTGGCCTATATGTGGAGATGCAGCTTGTGGCATGGTTGACGTGTTCGAAAAAAAGTCTAGAAAAATGCTAATATTCGCTTTCAAATGACAATCTGAAATGGTCGAGCGCAAGTAGTTGTGTGATTGATTGTTTCAATCAGTGTTTTATATGTAAAGAAAGACTTCATGTAGTCAATACTGCGTTATGAAAACGACGCGCCAAACGAGAATATCATTGCTCTAAAATGCGGGTTCATGGTCTATACTGAAGGTAGGCTGCATAACCGTCTTCGCCGGATGCGGGTAGGGTGGCATCCGGTGTCGGGGGAAGGGGATCCTCCGGGAGGAACACCATGGACGAGATCAGGATCAAGCGCAACGACAGGGACGATCTGGTCTTCAAGGGCGAGCGGCTGGTCCGGGTGGACGACCGCGAATGGATGGGAATCGCGCCCAATTGGTGGGAACTCACGCTCTATCGCACAGAGGTGGGACGGTATGTGCTCGCCTCGGTCTTCCATCGCAACTACCCTCGCGGCAAGACGTTGTACGGGGCACTGCTCTTCGAGCGTCCCGAAGATGTGCGCGACTACATCATCCACGACTGCAACGGGCCGTCCATGATCGCGGAGGCACTGCTGAAGCGGGCTCGGCGCAGATTGCGCGACATCGACAACCCCTTGCCGCCCTTGCCTATATTCTCGCGCGAGGCGGATTACGAGGAGGAACCGGAGTGTCCGCCCCGTGTCGCCTACGGCCCGTTGACGGACTTCGCGGCCTTCGGCGAGCGCGAGGTGCCGTACGCCTAGGCGTGCCGCGGCGCTAGCGTGTTACGTCAGGCGTAGGCTGACCCGGTGGTGAGACCTTGTCCGGTATCGCACGGCCCTTGGCGGAGGTGCCGATAGACGGGGCATGTCGGAGGAGACGCCTATGGGTGCATCGAAGACGCCCTTCATTCCTTTGGGGATGGAGGGCGTTCTGCTGTCGTGGCACACGCGTTTCGCGAGGGGGTGTCTTCGGTCTTCGTGCGGCGTATGTGCGGTGAGGCTAGCGAAGCAAGGTTCGTAACCGGAGAGAACATTCGCTCTCGTGCTTCGCGTCCATCATTATAGCCACACATGGTATGCTGGTAGACCGGCAGCACGGCAGACACGAGCGCCCCATGAGGTGGGCAGGTGCTTCGGGCGTATGTGCGGTGTCATTCCCCGTCGCCGTCGTCGCGCGTCGCCGCCGTCGTCTCAACAGTCAGGGAGGGGCAGCCGGGCATGCCGAACGCAGGTGCATGGGAATGACACGGCATGAAGACATGGCGCCTGTTGTCTGTCGTGCCTCCGGCATAACAGTAGACGCAGCCGCGTGGGCATGTGCCGTAGACCCCGATGTCGAACGACGGCAGACAGCGGCAGAGTGTGCGTTGCCCGGAGTGGCGGGTGTCGCCCGCCACCCGGCCCGTGGCCCTGAATATCCACTCGGCGTCGACGCAACCGGCGGCCTGTTCTCCTGCAATGGCGGCGCAGCAGACTGACAGGGGCATTCCGTTCTCCAGTGCGATGGACGAGAGTCTGTCGAGGATGTCCCGTTTCTCGTGTTCTCCGGGCAATGTCACCTCGGCACCTCTCGCATTGAGTGTGCGAAGGCGGCGGCGCGTCTGCCCGTAGGGTTCCATGAACGCGGTCACGCCACGGTCCACATGGCCCGCCAGCCGGGCGGTCAGCGTGCCGAACGTGTCCTCGTGCCACGTCACCGGGGTATGCCGCGACAGGATGACCGGGTCGTACCGCCACACCACGCAACGGGGGCCCACCTCTTCCGCGAGGCGCAAGAGCGCATCGCAGGCGCGGTCGGCATTGGCAGGCCCGCCGTGGCGTCTTGCGTCGGGTTCGAAGATGCCGGGATAGCCCGTTATCGTCATGTGGAACAGGGCCGGAATGCCAAGGTCGCGCAACGTGCCGAGGTGCGGCAGCAACGGGGCGGGGTCGCGCGTCCAGAAGACGATGGCGGTGACGTCCTGCGGGCGCAACGAGACACGCGTCACCCTTTCCGCCGCGTACGGACTGGGCACGAGGCAGTAGCCTTCATGCAGTCGCTGCATGAACCACGGCGTGTAGTAGGCCGGTATGTCGGTGCGCCGGCTTGCGGAGATGATGCGGGGCTTCGCGCTCATGGTCCTACTGGCGTGCGGTCGAACCTTCCTGCTGTGAAAGACCGAGGAACACCAGCGTGTCGAGCGTGTCCAGAAGGCGCAGGTAGAGGCCGCCGCTGGCCATGGGCGGGCCGAAGAGGGCCGTGCGCTGTTCCTTGAGACTCTGGCGGGACACGGTCTCCGGAAAGGTCTTGGAGAGGGTCATGGCCAGACGTTCAGCCAGAAGGTACCCGGTGACACCCTGATGGAAGAGTGTGAGGTCGCGCATGAAGGTCTCACGCTGGGCGGCCCAGTAGGCCGTTGCGGCTTGCGAGGGCTTCATGGACACCGCGGTGCAGATGCCGGCATGGAGGTTGTTGAGGTTCGCGCCGGGAATGCCAGCCCGCCAGCCGATGAGCCATGCGTTGCGCCTGAAGAACAGGCAGTGGTTGATGCCGATGGTGACGATGTCGTCGAACAGGGCGCGGGCACGCAGAAGTGCCGGGTCGTCCCATTGCACGGGCAGTGCGTCGAGGTCCCATGCGGGCACCTCGTGGGCGGCGGCGCGTATCCTGCCGCTGGAGAGGTGTTCGACAAGGTGCGTCAGCCAGCCGTTGGCGGCGGGCGACCCCGGTGTTTCGAGGTGCGAATAGCTCAATGTGTAGGTGCCCTTGCCGTGATGCCCGTGCAGGATGCAGGGTTGCCCTTCAAGGAAGGTGGGCCGCAGGTGGATGCCGTACAGGGCCTCCCATTCGGCGAAGGTGCCGGGAGGTAGCGTGTCCAGCGGCAGGTCGGCCACCCAGAAGTCGGGGCCGGGTACGGTGTACGAGGCCAGAATCTCGACCTCGCCGTCCTTCTCCGGGGCGAAGCGGCCGGGCCACCAGATGGGGAGAAGCGGCGTGTCGTCAGAGGCGGGGGCTGTGGCGGCGGAAGCTGGCGACGCGGCCACGGTGCGGTCGAAGGCGTCGGGCACGAGAGGGTGCCCCGTCCTTGTGGCGGCATGGATATGACCGGAGACGAAGTGCTGCATCCGGTCGCTGAACGAGGCACGCGACCACGGGCACAGGCCAAGGCCGTGCTGCCCTGAAAGCCCCAGTCCCGCACCGCCGCAGAAGCCGAGATAATGGCCGCCTGAAGCGACGTAGTCGCGGATGGCGGCGATGCCCGCATGGCCCAGCGCCTCGGCCTTGAGGCGCGCCGTGCCGCCCGGCACCACCAGCAGGGCGGGCGGGTTGCAAGAAAGAAGGCCGTGGGCTATCTCCTCTCCCTTGACCAGACGGTAGGGCAGGCCGAGGGCTTCGGCCGCCCGCCAGACAAGCAGTCCCCAGATGTGGGACTCGTCCCAGAGAATGTGAAGGGTTGACATCGTCCTGTCGCTCATTGAGGGTGGGGCGTCCGCTCGCCACATGGGGCGTGTCCTTCTGGGGCGCCGGTTGCTCTGGCCCGGGCGCCTCGCGTCCGGTCCGGCACCATACATCACCTATTCCGGAGATTACAATATGGCGGAGAACGCGTTGCCGAAGGGCTATGAGCCCCGTGACGTCGAAGAACGCTGGCGCAGGCACTGGGAGGACAACCGTACCTTCACCCCCGACATGGACGCGCCGGGCGAACCCTATTCAATCGTCATTCCGCCGCCGAACGTCACGGGCGCGCTGCACATCGGCCATGCTCTCAACCATGTGCTCATCGACGTGCTGTGCCGCAATGCACGGCAGCAGGGCAAGAAGGTCCTGTGGCTTCCGGGCACCGACCACGCGGGCATCGCCACGCAGAACGTGGTGGAACGCGCCCTCGCCAAGGAAGGACTCAGCCGTCACGACCTCGGCCGTGAGGCGTTCATCGAACGTGTCTGGCAGTGGAAAGAGGAGTACGGCAACCGCATCCTCAACCAGATACGCATGCTGGGCGACTCCGTCGACTGGACGCGCGAACGCTTCACCATGGACGAAGGGCTTTCCAAGGCCGTGCGCAAGGTGTTCGTCGACCTGTACAACGGCGGCTACATCTACCGCGGCAACTACATCATCAACTGGTGCAACCGTTGCCACACCGCCCTCGCCGATGACGAAGTCGACCATATGCCCGAACAGGGCCACCTCTACCATGTGCGCTACGACTTCGAGGACGGCAGCGGTTCGGTCGTCATCGCCACCACCCGCCCCGAGACCATCATGGCCGACACCGGCGTGTGCGTGCACCCCGAGGACGAACGCTACGCCGGGTTGATAGGCAAGAAGATTCTCGTGCCCGTCATCGGGCGCGCCGTACCGCTTTTCGCCGACACCTACGTCGACCGCGAATTCGGTACGGGCGCACTCAAGGTCACCCCCTGCCACGACCCCAACGACTGGACGCTGGGCGAACGCCACGGTCTCGCCTTCATCCAGTGCATCGACGAGGACGGCAACATGACCGCCGAGGCCGGACCCTACGCGGGGCTGACCAAGGAGGAGTGCCGCAAGCGCATCGTGGCCGACCTCGAAGCCTCGGGGCAGCTTGTCCGCGTCGAAGAACTGAATCACAGCGTGGGGCATTGCTACCGCTGCAAGACGGTGGTCGAACCGCACATGTCGGAACAGTGGTTCGTGGCGTCGACCAAGCTTGCGCCGCGCGCCCGCGCAGCCGTGCCGCAGATGACGCAGATATTCCCCGAAAGCTGGATGAAGACCTACTTCAACTGGCTAGACAACATCCGCGACTGGTGCATCAGCCGTCAGATATGGTGGGGGCATCGCATCCCTGCATGGACGTGCGGCAAGTGCGGCAAGCTCATCGTCTCCGAACAGGACCCCACGGCATGTCCCGACTGCGGCTGCACCGACCTGACGCAGGACCCCGACGTGCTCGACACGTGGTTCTCGTCGGCCCTGTGGCCCTTCAGCACCATGGGCTGGCCCGACAAGACGAAGGACCTCGCCACCTTCTACCCCACTTCGGTACTGGTGACGGGCTTCGACATCCTGTTCTTCTGGGTCGCGCGCATGATGATGCTTGGCATGCATTTCATGGACGAGGTGCCTTTCAAGCACGTCTACCTGCATGCCCTCGTGCGTGACGGTGAAGGTCGCAAGATGTCGAAGTCCACGGGCAACGTCATCGACCCGCTGGCGATGATCGACAAGTACGGCACCGACTCGCTGCGCTTCACCCTTGCGGCCTTCGCCGCCATGGGCCGCGACATCAAACTCTCCGAAGACCGCATCGAAGGCTACCGCCACTTCGTCAACAAGGTGTGGAACGCCGCACGGTTCTCGCTCATGAACCTGCCGGAGGAGGCACCTGCCGCCCTCGACCTCGATAACGTCAAGGGTATGCATCACAAGTGGATTCTGCATCGCCTCGAAGAGCTCAAGGCGTCGCAGGCTGCGGGCATCGACGGCTACCGCTTCAACGAAGTGGCGCAGGGGCTGTACCGCTTCTGGTGGAACGAGTTCTGCGACTGGTACCTTGAGCTCATCAAGCCCGACATGCAGGCGGGGGGCGAGCGTCAGGCCACGGCCCAGTATGTGCTGTGGACAGTGCTGCGCGAAGCCCTGCTGCTGTTGCACCCGTTCATGCCCTTCGTCACCGCCGAAGTGTGGCAGGCACTGCCCGGTCACGCCGGTGACGACATCGCCACCAAGCTGTACCCCGCCGCACGCCCCGGCTGCCGCGACGTCAAGGACGCGGAGCACATGGAACTGGTGCAGGCCACCATCAGCGCCGTGCGCACCATCCGTGCCGAACTCAACATCGCGCCTTCGTACCGTCTCACCACGCTGGTGCGTCCGGCTTCCGCCGAAGACGCAGCCACCCTCGAAGAGGGGCGCGAGATGCTGATGACGCTGGCCCGCCTCGACGGGCTGACCGTCGCCGTCGACGTGGAGGCCCCCAAGGCTTCCGCCAGCAGCGTGGTCGCCGGTAACGAGGTCATCGTGCCCCTGACGGGCGCGGTGGACTTCGAGGCCGAACTTGCCCGTCTCGACAAGGAACTGGGCAAGATAGAGAAGGACTTCGTGCAGGTGAACAAGAAGCTCGCCAACGAGAGCTTCGTCAGCAAGGCCCCGGCCGATGTCGTCGCCAAGGAGCGCGCCCGCGCCGAGGAACTGTCCGACGCCAAGGCCAAGCTCGAAGCGTTGCAGCAGCGCTTCCGCGACGCCATAGGCAAATAGAGCACTGGGCCGCGCCGGGACACCGGCGCGGCCTTTTTCTTGAGGTCCGCGTCCGGTTTCCTTGTCCGGCCTGCGGCACCAACTCTTACCTGCAATGCCTGAAGCGGGAACCGCGCATGAGCACACAACCCCGAAAGGTCGAGACAACGCATCCCGCCCCGGCGTCCGGCATCCGCTACGCCGCGCCGTGCGGCCTTGATTGCGGGCGTTGCGTCATGTGCTCGCACGGCAAGGTCGCGGAGAGCGCCCGTGCCATACGCGGTGTGCTCGGCCCTAATTTCGCGCGGTACGCTGCGTTCCTTCAGGACATGCAGCCAGCGCTCGTCCACTATCCAGCCTTCGCCGAGCTGCTCGACGCCATGGCCGAGGGATGCTGCGAAGGCTGCCGCGACCGTGAGACGCCTTGCCATGCCTCGTGCAGGGTCCCTGAATGCACGCGCGCCCACGGGGTGGACTGGTGCGGGCTGTGCCCGGACTTTCCCTGTGCGGAGACCGGCCTGCCTGACCGGCTGGTGGAGAAGTGGCGCGAGGCCAACACCATCATCAGGGAGGCCGGTGTCGATGCATGGTTGCGGGAACTTGCCGAAAGGCCCCGCTACCTGTAGTCTGCACGCGGTCGTGACCCCGCCCCGGAGTGCCCCGTCCTCGGCAGGCGCGGGCTTGCGGCATGACGCCGTCGTGTCCCCTGTTGCATGAACAGGCACGGCACGCGTGCCGCGGATGACTTCGGGCCGGAAAGGCCAAGAGAGGTGGACGCCGCCCCGTTGCGACGCCGGGCCGTCCTTTCGCCATTCGACGCTAACGCCGGGCGTGACGCCCGCTTTCATACCGGAGGAGTGATGAAGGTCTATCTCATCGGTGCCGGCCCGGGCGACCCCGGACTGCTCACCCTCAAGGGCAAGGAAATCCTCGAACGTGCGGACGTGGTCGTCTACGACTTTCTGGCCAACGATGCCTTCCTCGCCTATGCCAAGCCCGATGCCGAAATCATCTACGTGGGCAAGAAGGGCGGCGACCATACCCTTTCGCAGGACGGCATCAACCGCCTCATCATCGAAAAGGCCAAAGAGGGCAAGGTCGTGGCGCGCCTCAAGGGTGGCGACCCCTACATGTTCGGGCGTGGCGGTGAAGAGGCCGAAGAACTGCTCGACGCGGGCGTGCCCTTCGAGGAAGTCCCCGGCGTGACCAGCGCCATCGCAGGGCCTGCCTACGCTGGTATTCCGCTCACCCACCGTTCGTATGCCTCGTCGGTGTCGTTCATCACCGGGCACGAGAATCCCGACAAGCCCGATTCGGCGCATAACTGGCAGGCCCTCGCCGCTGGTACCAGCACGCTGGTCTTCTTCATGGGCATGAAGAACCTGCCCGACATCTCGCGCAAGCTCATCGCCGCGGGCATGTCGCCTGACAAGCCCGCCGCGCTGGTGCGCTGGGGGACGACCCCGCGTCACCGCAGCCTCGTCGCCACCATCGCCACGTTGCCCGAAGAGGCCGTGAAGCATGGCTTCAGCAATCCCTCGCTCATCGTTGTGGGTGATGTGGTGCGTCTGCGCGACCGTCTCAACTGGTTCGAGCACAAGCCCCTGCTGGGCAAGGGCGTCGTGGTCACGCGCGCCCGTGAACAGGCCAGCGGCCTTGCTGCGGCGTTGCGTGAACTTGGGGCCGATGTCATCCAGTTTCCCACCATCGACATCCACCCCCTCGACGATTACGCCCCGGTGCATGAGGCCATCCGCGCCCTCGACACCTACGACTGGGTGGTCTTCACCTCGGTCAACGGCGTGAAGCACTTCTGGAACCAGCTTGCGGCGCTGGGGCTCGACAGCCGTGCCCTCGGCGGACGCAAGGTGGCAGCCATCGGCCCCGCCACGGCGGATGCCCTGCGCGACAAGGGCATCGCCCCCGACTTCATCCCCGAGAAGTACGTCGCCGAAGGCGTGGTCGAAGGGATGCTCGCCCGCGGTATGGGCGGCAAGCGCGTGCTGCTGCCCCGCGCCCTCGAAGCGCGTGAGGTGCTGCCCGAAGAACTTCGCAAGGCCGGTGCCACTGTCGACGTGCTGCCCGTGTACGTCACCGTGCCCTCTGCCGCACGCCGTGACGACGTTCTGGCGCGCATGGAGGCGGGCGAGGTGCATTGCGTGACCTTCGGTTCGTCGTCCACCGTGGAGAACTTCTTCTCTCTGGTCCCTGCCGATACGGTGAAGGCGCACCCCGAAGTGAAGCTTGCCTGCATCGGCCCGGTGACCAAGAAGACGCTGGAGGGCTTCGGCTTCACCTGCCATATCCAGCCCGACGACTACACCATCCCCGCACTTGTCGATGAACTGACCCGCGTATTGCCTGAATTGTAAGACCTCGGGCGGCATGTCCTTGCGGATGTGCCGCCCTCCGGTCTCCCTTTTCTGCCTCTCTCGTCAGGTGGCATCTGCCGATGGCAGGGGCCATAGTGCATCAGCCTGTTGACGGCGAAGGCTCGCGGCGCGAATACCCCATGGGGGGGCAGCCGTGCTCTTACTGTGCGTGGCGGCTTTTCTTGCCTTGCAGTCCTGAGTGCCGTCGCTGATAAATGACTGCGTCTCGTGATGCCTTGCGCCCGTCGTACTGGCGTACGAGCGAGCCTTTCCTTGAGCGCTGTCGGCTACGTCATCTGCCGAGGCCACGAGGCCACTGCGCTCGGTCGGCTTTATGGGTGACGCTGCTGGAGACGCGGCCGACGTCGTCCCGACGGGGCCCTCGATCCAGATTCCCTGACCGGATTTCCGGGGCAGCCGCTGGACGAGGACTTCACGCCAGAAGACCGGACAAGGCGGAGGATGTCTTCGGGGCGCGTCGCATGAAGTGTTGCGGTGCAAGAACGTGCGTTGATACATGGCGGTTGACGAAGCCATGCCGTGGGAGTGTAGAGTGGACGCATTCACTCCGCATTCGGTGGCGGGTGGGCGATGCAGGTGACGCGGGCGTCACCATGCATCACCGGACAGGTATGCCGACAACGTATGTAGCCTCTGCCGGCACTGGGCTTCGAAGAACCGGATGACGGCAGGGCAGGGAGGCGACCATGGGGCATGTCAGGGCCGTGTGCATCAGTGAACGCAAGGGCGAACGCAAGGTCGTCGTCGAAGCCATTACCCTGCGTGAGGACTTCGGTGTCGTGGGGGATGTGCACGCCGGGTCCGGCAGGCAGGTGAGCCTGCTGGCGTCGGAAAGTGTCGACACCATGCGCCCGAAGATGCCGCAGCTTGCGGCGGGCGACTTTGCCGAGAATATGCTGGTCGAGGGGCTTGAAGTCACTGCGCTGCCCATCGGCACGCGCCTTGCCGTGGGCGGGGAGGCGTTGCTTGAAGTGACGCAGATAGGCAAGACCTGTCACTCGAAGTGTAACATCCACAAGACGGTGGGATTCTGCGTGATGCCCACCGAAGGCGTGTTCGCGCGCGTGGTGCGCGGGGGCGTCGTACGTGCCGGTGACCCTATCGTGCGCGTAGACGGCTGACCGCATCAGCGCCGACCGGAGTAACCATGCTGCGAATCGCTGTGCTGGCTTCCGGCAACGGCTCGAATCTTCAGGCCATCCTCGACAGGATTGCCTCTGGCGCGCTCGATGCCGAGGTGGGCGTCGTCATCTCCAACAAGCCGCAGGCCCGTGCGCTTGAGCGTGCCCGCAGTGCGGGAGTGCCGTCATTGGCACTCGACCCCGCCGCATACGCCGACCGCGAAAGCTACGATGCCGCCCTCGTGGAAGCCATCCGTGCCGCCGGGGCACAGTGTGTGGTACTCGCCGGCTACATGCGGCTGCTGACCCCGGTTTTTCTGGCTGCCTTTCCGGGGGCGGTCATCAACATCCACCCTTCGCTGCTTCCCAGTTTTCCCGGTTTGCGCGGGGCTGGCGACGCCCTGGACTACGGGGTGCGCCTTGCCGGTTGTACCGTGCATTTCGTGAATGAGGAGATGGACGGCGGCGCTGTCATCGTGCAGGCTGCCGTGCCCGTCACGCCGGGTGAACCGCTGGACGACCTCAAAGCCCGCATCCATGCCATGGAACACCGCATCTACCCGCAGGCCCTGCAATGGCTTGCGCAGGGGCGCCTGCGTGTGGAGGGGCGTTGCGTTCATGTCGCCCCGCCGGATAGTGGTGTGGTGCCTGCGGCGGCTGGCGGGGCGTGGCTGGTGAGTCCGCCCCTTGAACCGGGATTCTGAACCGGACGCACATCGGTAGCACATCAGTCGGGGGCGCGTTTCCGGCGCCAAAGCACGTAGGTGGGGCCCTCTGCGTATCATGCGATGCGCGCCCTTGTGTGTGTCCCGTTCCTTCCCGCCTGGCCCCGCTTGTCCCCGGATGGGCCCCGAGGCCTTCAGGGTGTGCGGCAGGGGCCGGCAGGGGGGGGCGGTGATGCGCACCGGGGGGGCGCGTCGGGTGATGCGAGACAGGTGATACGTGTGTGCTGGCTGTCAGGGGGTGTCCACGGCTTCCGGCTGCATCAGTGCGCCGGTGTTCCGGTACGGCAGCCGCAGGGTGAAGCATGTGCCGTGCCCCGGGTCGGACGTCACGTCGAACGTGCCCTTGTGGTTGCGGGTGACGATGAAATAGGAGACCGACAGGCCAAGCCCGGTGCCGACCCCGACATCCTTCGTGGTGAAGAAGGGTTCGAAGACGCGCTTGCGGATGTCCGGCGTCATCCCCGGCCCGTTGTCCTCCACATCTATGCGGGCCATGTCCCCTTCTCGGCGGGTACGCAGGGTGACGCGGGGCCTCTCTTCTGACGGTGGCTTCTCAGCGAGTGCCTGCGCCGCATTGCGCAGCAGGTTGAGGATGACCTGCTCAATCTCCGTCACGGAACAGACCAGCGGCGGCAGGTCGGCGTCATAGTCACGCACGATCATGATGTGCCTGAAATCGTACTTCTTTTTCAGGTCGTAATCGTTGGCGGCAAGGTCCACTGTCCTGTCCAGCGCGTCGCGCAAGTCAACAGTCGAATGGCGTGTCTCGCTTCTGCGGCTGAATTCCAGCATGTTGGCCACGATGTTGGCCGCGCGTGCCCCCGCCTCGCGGATGCCTTCAAGAAAGGCGGGAATCCTGCGTTCGGCAAGATAGGCGTTGATGGCTTCCAGCGGGCAGCCCACCCTGTTGGCGGTATCGGTGTTGGCGGGCAGGGCAGGGTCCAGCCTGCGCTGGATGTTCTGGGCACCGAGGAGAATGGCCCCGAGAGGGTTGTTTATCTCGTGCGCCATGCCAGCGGCAAGCCCACCCACCGACATCATCTTTTCAGTCTGCACCATCAACTCTTCCATATGGACCCGCGCCGTCACATCATCCACTCGTAGCAGCGCGTGGGCTGTCTCCGAATCGGCGATGGGGAACAGGGCGACGTCTTCGAAGAGGGTACGACCTTCATGCTGGTGGGCAAGGCGGTCATGGCGGAACGTTGCACCGTTCTGTATGGCATCCAGCATCTCATCCGTGACCGGGGAGAGGAAGGGCAGCAGTTCCGCCACGGCGCGTCCACGGCCCTCTTCGCTACCTATGCCCACGCGCTCCCCTGCGGCAGCGTTCATGAGCGATACGCGTCCTTCCCTGTCGAGGGCGAACAGGGCGGAGGGGATGGCGTCGATCACGGTTCCGACGAAGGCCCGTTCGCGTTTGAGGTCAGTCTCACGTTGCCGCACCCTGTCGGACATGAGCATGAAGGTGTCGTTCATGGTGTCCAGTTCGGTGAAGTCGTGCCTATGCGGCAGTGGCGGGCCGTATTCGCCCGCTGCCACCCGCCTGAGCGACGCAGCCAGTGCCTTGAGAGGGTCGCCCACCCGCAGGCGGAGGTCGCGTATCAGCCTGAAGGCGAAGACGACATACAGGGCCGTAAGGAGGACGACCAGAAGCCCGATGCCTCCTGCCACCTCGCTCAGCAGGGCTGAACGGCGCTTCAGCGACAGGATCTTCCAGTCGTGGGGCTCCACTGTGGCGACGGTGGCTACCCAGCTGGTGCCGCCGAGATTGAGCGTACCCTGGGTTGGCGGGTCGTGGCGCCTGAAGAACGGCAGGTCGCCGATGTTGCCCTGACGCTGTATTTCTGTGGGGTCGGGGTGTGCGATGAGGTTGCCGAAGCGATCGGTGATGATGAGGGCTTCGCTTTCTTCGGGGAGCAGTTCCTGAATGGAACGGCTGAAGGCATCGAGCCGCAGGGCACCGAGCAGGCGCCCTTTTGTCCACAGGTCTGTTCCGATCCACACCACGACTTCACCTGTATCCCCCAGGGGGATGGGTTTGCCGATGATGGGGCTTGCCGACTCCTCTCCCCGTGGCTGATGGAGCGGGAAATCGACCTGCACCGGGCCGCGTGGTGTACGTGCCACGATGGTGCCGCTGGCATCGAGGACGATGACGCGGGCGAACAGTTCAAGGGCGTGGGCATCGGTGGCGGTGAGGGTGCGAAGAAGGTCTTCGCTGGGTGTGCGTGGTAGGCGCAGCGCCATCTCGCGTAACGATTCCTGGGCAAGGGCTATGTGGGCATTGATCTGTCGCGTGAGCAGTGTGGTGGTTCGCACGCTGCGCTCTTCGAAGTTGCGCTTCTGCACGAGGTAGAGGAAGGCGCTGGTCGAGGCGAGCGAAAAGAGCGCCAGCAGCATGAGCCACAGCGTGAGCCTGCGTTGCAGGAAGCCGGTGAGGGTCGGCGTTGCGGAGGTATTGACCGGCATCATTGTATGCTGACGAACTCCCCGTTGCGTATGGTCACGATGTAGGGTGGCCGCTGGACATCGCCGTACTGGTCGAGGGTCACGGTCTCGCTGATACCTTGCACCGGGGTTCCTGCCGCGAGCGCTTCACGCAGCCCTTGGGCCCTGCCTCCGGTACGGCGGAGGGCCGCGGCCAGCACCTTGGCACTTTCATAGGCCAGGGCCGCCGCGAAGTTGGGCTCCCAGCCGAACCGTTCCGTGTATGCCTTGCGGAAGGCGAGATAGCCTTCACGCGTGTCGTCGGGCAGGTAGCTGATGGTGAAGACGATGCCTTCGACCGCGCGTCCGCCCGCAAGGAATATCTCGCGCGTGTAGGCCCACGAGGAACTCAACAGCACGGGGCGCGGTGAGTCGTGCGCATCTATGAATTGCGCGAGGGCTGCCGTGTCGCGGGCTGATGCGGCAAGCACGATGGTGTCGGGATTCGTCGAGACTGCACGGATGGCAGCGGCCTCCAGTGTGTCACGCTGGGCTGAGGTGAAGGGGATGCGTTGCAGGAGTCTGCCTCCACCCGCTTCAAACTGCGTGACGAAACCGTCTACGAACGACCCCGCGAAGGCCTGATTGGCCGTCTCGTAGATGACTGAGACGGTCTTCAGCCCCTGTGCGAGGGCGTAGTCCGCCGTGGCGTACGCCCATGAGTCGTTGTCGGGCATGAGCCTGAAGAAGCCGTCCCGCTTGCCGGTGAGCAGGGGTGTCGAGACCGTGGGGGCAATCATGACGGCCCCGTGCTGTTCGACGACGGGAAGGCCTGCGATGGCCTGATTGCTGGTCATGTGCCCGATGATGGCTACGACACCCTGGCGGAGGAGTGCCGAGTCGGCGTCGCGGGCACTCTCTGCCGTGGGGCCGTCGTCCATGGACAGCAGTTCAAGCTGGCGTCCGTTGATGCCCCCCCCGGCATTGATGTGCTCGATGGCGAGTTGGGCACCGTTGCGTCCCTGTACCCCAAGGTCGGAGTTGACACCGGTGAGGGGGCCGGAAAACCCCACGAGAATGGGGGGCGACGGCCGCAACAGGACCACGGCGATGCCAACGGTCAGAACGCCCCCCAGAATGACCCAGATGAGACCAGCGCGCATGTGAAACCCCCGTGCAGCAATGGTAGAACACTTCTGTGTTCTCGAAAACAGGAATCATGCACCGCTGGACGGGGGTGGTCATGTCTGGCAGCATCACCGTACTGATGTAGCCAGACCGGAGGTCACATGAAGTCGTTCCGTCTTGCTCTTTCCACCGAAGAGAAGCGCTTTCTTGGGCAGTTGGTGCAATGGGCCATCCGGCGTACCCTCGCCGGTGAACCGGTCGCGGACGGGGATGTCCCGCGACCGCCTGACGGGACGCTCCATGCCCCGCTGGGAGCGTTCGTCACCTTGCACCGGGATGGGGCCCTGCGTGGCTGCATCGGTTCCATCGTGGGGCACGAACCGCTGTACCTCAATGTCTGCCGCATGGCACGGGCCGCAGCCTTTGAAGACCCGCGCTTTTCGCCCGTGGGTGCAGAGGAGGTCGACGCGCTTCATGTCGAGATTTCCGTCATGGGGCCGGTGACCCCCTGCCCCGACCCGGCGCATGTGGAAGTGGGCAGACACGGGCTGCTGATTCGGCGGGGAGGGCGGACAGGGTTGCTGTTGCCGCAGGTCGCCGTGGAACAGGGATGGGATGCCCTGACCTTTCTGGAACACACCTGCCGCAAGGCAGGGCTGGAGGGCGGCTGCTGGCGCGTGGCAGGAACAGAACTCTACTGGTTCGAGGCTCTGGTGTTCACGCCGCCACGGTGATGCTGGCGTGTCATGATGTCTGTAGGGGGGCGGTGCGGGCCGGGTGACACGCGGTCTCCCGGCGACACGGACTCCGCAAGGCAGGCTGGCGAGAGGGCCGGTTAGTTGGCGGGGGGGCCCGGTATGCATGTGGCACGCACGGGACAGCACCGTTCAGGTGCCCGGCTGGGGGGGCGGAAGGCGGATTGCCTGCCCGTATGGCTGTGCTGCGGTGCGCTTGACACCGCCGGATGGCGGGCATAGGCAGGGCGTTCCATCACATCCGGAGTCATCCCCATGCCGCTCATCCCTGCCGTCCCCGGTCTCGCCGACAGGCGCATGTATGTCTTCCTCCTGCTACTGACCCTCGGGTCGGGCATGAGCTTTCAGGGGTGGAACACCCTCTACACCAACTTCGCGGTGCATGGGGCTGGACTCAGCGGTGCCGAGAACGGCCTTGTCCAGTCCATCCGTGAAGTGCCGGGACTGCTCACCTTCGGCGTCATCCCCCTTCTGCTGCTCCTTCGCGAACATCGTCTCGCCGCGCTCGCCGTTCTGGTGACGGGGGTCGGGGTCATGACCGCAGGGCTTCTGCCCACGCTATGGGGCGTTGTGGCCACAACGCTGGTCATGTCGTTCGGCTTCCACTATTTCGAGGCGGTGAACCAGTCGCTGATCCTCCAGTATTTCGACGTGCGCACCGCCCCACTGGTCATGGGGCGTCTGCGGGGGCTTGCCGCCGGGGGCAACCTCGTCATGGGGGCGCTCGTCTACGTGCTTGCAGACCTGTTCGCCTTCTCCACCCTGTTCTGCATCATGGGTGCGTTCGCCACCGTCGCCGGGGCGTGGGCCCTGACGCGAGACCCGAGCGACCCGGCAAGACCTGCGCAGCGGAGGAGCATGGTGTTGCGCCGCCGGTACTGGCTCTTCTATCTGCTGACCATCCTCGCCGGGGCGCGACGGCAGATATTCACGGTGTTCTCCGTCTTTCTGCTGGTGGAGCATTTCGGGTACGGCGTGCGTGAAGTGGCCTTGCTGTTCATCGTCAACAATGCCGTCAACTGGTTCCTCAACCCGCTCATCGGACGGGCGGTGAACCGGTTCGGCGAGCAGCATCTTCTCACGGTCGAGTATTCCGTACTGGTACTCGTCTTCCTTGGCTACACGGTCACCGACAGTCCGCTTGTCGCCGCCTTCCTGTATGTGGTCGACCACATCTTCTTCAACTTCGCCATCGCCATCCGCACCTTCTTCCAGAAGATTGCCGACCCCGCCGACATCGCGCCAAGCATGGCCATGAGCGTGGCCATCAACCACATCGCGGCCGTGGTCATGCCCGTATGCGGCGGTATGCTCTGGATGCTGGACTATCGCATTCCGTTCTACGTCGGGGCGGGGCTGGCCGTCGCCTCGCTTCTCGCGACGCAACGCATCGGTGCGGAGTTACGGCTTCAGGGCGTGAAGCCTTGCTAAAGAGGAACGCAGGGGCTAATTTCCGACGATACGCACGCAACTGCATGGAGGTCGTCATGTCCAAGCTCCGCATCGTTCTGGTCACCGCCTTCACCCTGTCGCTTCTTGCCTTCGCCACCCTGTCTTCCGCCACCGAGGCGGGGCAGACCAAGCCCCTGCCCGACCGTCCTGCCAAGGAATCCGAACGCGCCACGCAGATCGCCGTGGAGTACGAGGGCACGGACAGCATCGGCGCGCGCCTTGCCATGCGCCTCAAGGAACGGCTGAACAGCAGTTCGCTGTTCCGCCTCACCGAGAAGGATGCCC
Source organism: Nitratidesulfovibrio vulgaris str. Hildenborough (assembly GCF_000195755.1). Classification (NCBI taxonomy): domain Bacteria; kingdom Pseudomonadati; phylum Thermodesulfobacteriota; class Desulfovibrionia; order Desulfovibrionales; family Desulfovibrionaceae; genus Nitratidesulfovibrio; species Nitratidesulfovibrio vulgaris. Next base: position 829,396 of record NC_002937.3, read on the forward strand.
CCAAGATGCGGATACTGCTCTCCACGGTGCCGGAGTTCCCTTCGCGCCCGGGGGTAGGTTCAGCGTATGCCGTGGTGTGGGCGTTCTCGCAGAGCGAGGGCACCCTCCGCCACTACCTTGCCCGTGAAGTGGGCGTGGTCACCGCCGAGGACGTGGACGGTCTCGCCGACAGGATTGTCGAGAGAACCGACGGTCTTTCGGTCAAGTACGGCTATCTTTTCCAGTAGGCGCGTCATGGAACGACACCTTCTCCTCACCATGGGCGGCGATGGCGGACGAGCGTGGAACCTCAACTTCGCGGGGGGCTTCTTCCGTAACAAGACGGAGATGCGTCTGACGCTCTTCTACGTGGTCCAGGAGGCCTACTGCGACAGGCCGGGGGGATGCGAACTCTCCGAGAACGATATGCGCACGGCGCGTGTGCAACTCGACAAGGCCCGTGAGCACGCCATCAAGCTGGGCTTCGTGCCGGACAATGTCGAATGCAAGGCCGTGCCGAGGCAGTTTGGCGTGGTGCGTGACATCGTGGCGGAAGGCCACAGGGGACTCTACGATGCCGTGGTCTCGGGCAGGCGTTACCGGGGCTTTCTCGAGCAGCTTTACGGCAGCAGCGTGTCACGCGGTCTTCTGTGGGAGGACATCGCCTTTCCCCTGTGGATATGCCATGAACCCGACCCGGGTCTTTCCAACGTGCTGCTGTGCGTCGACGGTTCGGACGAGAACCTCCGCATGGCCGACCACGTGGGCTTCATGCTGGCGGAGGAGACGCATTCGGTGACCTTGTGCCACTTCCGCGACCCCGCCATCGACGGGTTCCTCGCCATCGAGGGGGCGCGGGCTGCGCTGGTGGCCAACGGTGTGGATGCCTCGCGCGTCGAGGTGCTTTCGCTCGAAGCCCACGACAGGGCAGCATCCATCCTGCGTATCGCCGACGAGGGCGGGTATGCCGTTGTCGCGGTGGGCAGGCGCCACGGTCTGCCCGACAACCTCATGCGCCGTATGTTCGGGGGTACGGTCTCGGAGCGTCTCCATACCAAGGTCGACCGCTTTTCGCTCTGGGTGAGCAAATGATGTCATGATGGCGGGGCGTTCATCGCACGATACGGGCGAGGAACTGGAACGCCTGCGCGAAGAGGTCCGTCTTCTGCGCGAGGCGTTGCGGCTTGCCTCTTCAACCTTGCCGACCGGTCCGGACGTGGCGGGGTGCATGAGCGATATCGTCCACGCGTTGCCGGTGCTCGCCTTCTGTTGCGACACTGACGGCAGGGTGGTGACAGCCAACAGCCGCTTTGCCGCCATGTGCCAGTGCTCTCCCGTTTCCCGCACACTGCGTGACGTGCTGCCGACCGCCACAGTGGACGAGCTTCTGTGTCTCGTTGAGCGTGCATGGCAGGCACAGGACGTGCGTAGTGGTGTCGTTCCCATGCCGCCGGGGCTCTTCCAGTGTGTCGTGCAGCCCCGTCTGGATGCCGCAGGCAGGCTGAGCCGCGTTCTGTGCGTGGGGCACGATGTGTCCGGGCTGCTACGTGGCAACCATGAACTCGTGCATGCGCTGGTCGGGGCTTCGCCTGTCACCACGCTCCTTCTCGATAGGGAGTGCACGGTGCTGCTCGGCAATGCCTCCGCTGCAGCCCTCATGCTCTGGCCCCCCGAAGGGCAGGGAGACGGCGACTGCTTCAGGTTCCTGCCCGAAGATATAGCCACGCGGCGCAGGGAGGAGGTCCTCCGTTGCTTTGAAACAGGCTGCGCCGTGGAATTCGAGGATACGCAGGACGGCAGGACCTATCACCATTTCGTGCGCCCCATTCCCGCCAGAGACCATGGCGCGACAGTGGTGGGCGAGGTGGCGGTCTATTCCCTGGATGTCACCCTGCCACGGCGGGCGGAGGCCGACCTGCGCGCCGCGGCCAGACTGCATGCCGCGCTTGCAGAAGCCAGTTCACGGCAGTTCGACAGGCAGTCGGCATTGCTGGACAGGGTGTTTGACGAGGTTCCCGCAGGCATCTGCCTGATGGATATCACCGGGCGTGTTCTGCACCTGAACCGGGCCATGGCGGATGTGGTGGGAGCCTCGGAGACCGAACTCGTGGGGACGGACTGCTTCGCCATGTTGCATCCTGCCGACCGTGCCGCCGCCCGTGCGCTTTTCATGCACGACCTTGAAAATGCGGGCAGCCCGGAGGGCTTTCACGAACTCAAGGAGTATCGTTTCTTGCGCAAGGACGGCACGGCGCGCGAATGTCAGGTCGCCTCTGCCATGCTGCGAGACGGAGACGGACCCATCCTCGGCATGGCGGTGGTGACGGACGTGACCGAGATGCGCCGCATCAAGGCCGAGGCCGCGCGGATGGGCCAGTTGGCCACCATCGGGGAACTTGCCGCGGGGGTGGCTCACGAGATCAATTCTCCTGCCAATGCCATCATCAACTGCGCCGACCTTCTCATGGAGGATGCCTTCGACAGTGCCATGGTACGTGATATGGCGAGGCGCATCCGGAGTGAAGGGCAGCGGGTGGCGGCCATCACCCACAACCTGCTGGCCTTCGCCCGCGAACGCAAGCCACCGCCCCCTCCAGCCCTCGTGGACGTGAAGGTCGTCCTGCGCGACACGCTCGAACTCACGGCGGCCCAGATGCGGGCGGAGGGCATCCTCCTCGAGGTCTCCTGTTCCAGCGGCGCGTTGCATGTGCTGGGCCGCACACGCGAACTCCAGCAGGTGTTCCTCAATATCGTCAGCAACGCACGGCATGCACTCAACGCCATTCCGGGCAGTGCTGCGCGATGCCTGTCGATCAACGCGGAACCGCGGGCTGCGGGTAGTTGCGTGTCCGGCCCCGTCGTCAGCGTTTCTTTCCGCGATACGGGCGGCGGCATCGACCCGAGCATCCGCGACAGGGTCATGGAGCCCTTTTTCACCACCAAGGGAGAGGGCCGGGGGACAGGGCTCGGACTCTCCATAAGCAACGCCATCATCGAGGATCACGGCGGTGTGCTCTGTATCGAGAGTGACGGAGAGACCGGCACCTGCGTGACCGTGGAACTGCCACAGATGGTCGAAGACGGAGACGCCTGATGGCGCATATTCTTCTTGTCGAGGATGACGAGAACCTTCGTTTCACGTTCGAGGCCTTCCTGCGTCGGGCGGGCTATACCGTGGACCCGGTGCCTTCTGTGCCTGCGGCCCTTGAAGCGGCCTTGCGCCAGCCGCCCGATGTCGTCGTGGCGGACATCCTGCTCGGTGGGGAGGAGGGCCTTGTGCTGCCCGGTTCGCTACGCAGCCGCGGCCTTGAAGCCCCCGTACTGCTGGTGACGGGCAATCCGAGCCTTGATACGGCAAGCCGGGCGGTATCGACCGGTGCCTTCGAGTATCTCATCAAGCCCGTGGAACGGGATGCACTGCTCGCTGCCGTGGCACGGGCGCACGCCCACAAGTCGCTACAGGATGAACGGGCCGCACTCCACGACGAATTGCAGCGGCTGCGGGCGCATCTCGAGGCCATTTTCCGTAGCGTGCCCGACGTGCTGGTCTCGGTGGGGCGTGACGGTCGTGTCGTGCGCATCAACGACGCCGGGCTTGGTGTGCTGCGCCTTTCCGGCGAGGAGGTCGAGGGCAGGCACTGGCAGGAGGTGTTCGGCGAATGGGAGTCGCAGCTTGGTGACGTTCTGCGCCATGCCCTCGAATCGCGCCAGCGTGTTCCGCGTCGCAGGGTGAACATCACCGTCGACGAGGGGGCTTCACAGGTTTTCGAAGTGAGTGCCTCGCCCCTGCGCGGAGAGACGGGCGACTACCTCGGTGCGGTGCTCGTTCTTCGTGACATCTCACGGCTGGCGGCGTGCTGCCCCCCCGGTGGTGCGCCGGGCGAATGGGGCCTTGTCGGGCTCTCTCCCGCCATGCAGCGTATCTACCATCTCCTTGAAGACCTCGCGCCGACCGATACCACGGTACTCGTGACCGGGGAAAGCGGAACGGGCAAGGAACTGGTGGCGGAGGCCCTTCATAACGCGGGGCCGCGTGCCACGGGCCCTCTCATCAAGGTCAATTGCGCGGCCCTGCCTGAGACGCTCCTGGAAAGCGAATTGTTCGGTCATGTGCGCGGGGCGTTCACCGGTGCCTTGCGTGACCGGGTGGGACGCTTCCAGCTGGCGCACGGCGGCACCATATTCCTCGACGAGATAGGCGACCTGTCGCCGCAGGTGCAGTTGCGGCTGCTACGCGTCCTTCAGGAACGCGAGTTCGAACGGGTGGGCGACACCCGCACCACGCGTGTGGATGTGCGGGTCATCGCCGCGACCCATCGCAATCTGCGCGAACGCGTAGCAAGCGGGCTGTTCCGCGAAGACCTCTACTACCGGCTGCGGGTTGTCGAACTGCATATGCCCCCTTTGCGTGAGCGGCATGAAGACCTTGCGCTGCTCGCCGAACACTTCGTCGGGGTGTTCAACCAGCAGTTCTCACGCTGTGTCATGGGGTTCACAGAAGCGGCAAGCCGCGCTCTCATGACCCACAGCTGGCCCGGCAACGTGCGGGAATTGCGCCATGCCGTCGAGCACGGCTTCATCCTGTGCAAGGGCGAGCGCATCGACCTTGCCGACTTGCCTCCCGACGTGCAGGGGACGGAAGCTAGCGTGTTCCCCCGGGCCGAGCGTTCAGGGGTGCATGAAGCGGCCGTGCGGGAGGCCCTGAAGAAGGCCGGGGGCAACAAGGCACGGGCTGCAAGGTTGCTCGGGGTGGCCCGACAGACGCTGTACCGCAAGCTGGCCGAGTATGGCATTCGCGACTGACCTCGAGTGCTGGCGTTTGTGAACTGTCACTTCTGGTCGTTATCGGTCGTTCGTAGGCTGTGGAGTGCGCATCGTGCATCATGGTGGCCGGGGCTTCGGTGTGCTGGATCGGCACATAGTGCCAGATTACGGTCAATAGCGGGTTTGCAGCGGTATTCCTTTGATGGTACATGGCGTTAATGGTAGAGGAACAACCATAACGGATGCCAAAGACCAAAGAAGGAGTGACTCCATGCGCCGACTGCTCTTCCTCACTTGCCTGCTTGCGGCAGTGATTTCCTCCTCCGCCTTTGCGGCGGACAAGGTACTCATGATGGCCACCACCACAAGCACCGCCGATACGGGGTTGCTCGACTACCTCGCACCGTTGTTCCAGAAGGATACCGGCATCGAGGTCAAGTGGACGGCTGTTGGCACGGGCAAGGCCCTTGAAATGGGCAAGAATTGCGACGTTGACGTACTGCTTGTCCATTCGCCTTCTGCCGAGGCCAAATTCATCGAAGCCGGTTCCGGTATTGAACGCACCCAGCTGATGTATAACGATTTCGTGCTGGTCGGTCCCGTGGCCGACGCAGCCAAGGCCGCAGGCAAGAGCGTCGATGCCGCCCTCAAGGGTATCGCCGCCGCCAAGTCGCCCTTCCTCAGCCGTGGCGACAAGTCCGGGACGCACAACCTTGAGGTGAAGCTGTGGGAAAAGTCGGGCATGGCCCCTGACAAGGAGTCGTGGTACGTCTCCACCGGTCAGGGGATGCTGCGCACCATCGCCATGGCTGCCGAGATGGGCGGCTACACGGTCACCGACCGTGGGACATGGATCAAGTACGAATCCACTCTCAATGGGGCACCCGTCCTGAAGATCATCGTCGAAGGCGACAAGAGTCTGCTCAACCAGTACAGCGGTATCGTGGTCAATCCGGCCCAGTGCCCCAAGGTCAAGGCCGACCTTGCCCGCGAATACATCAAGTGGATGGCTTCTCCCGCCGGGCAGAAGTACATCGGGGACTTCCTCGTTTCGGGCAAGCCCCTGTTCACCCCTAACGCCGGCAAGTAGCCGCTGTAGGAGTGGACGCCGGATAGTACCGGGGGCGGGGTTGCTTGCAGCCCCGCCTTTCATTCAGGAGCGTCATCCGGGTAAGGCCGGCATCCTCCGTCTTCCGTCGTCAGGCTTCTGATTCGCTTGACCTTTGCCTCATGCGGCGACACGATGTCGGGCAACCCGCGAATCACGGCTGCCCGTGCGGCGCAGCACACAAGATGGGCCTTCGTAATCGGCCTGCCGGGCCGACGGGCTCAACTGGCAAGCCAGCCCTGCTAGACCTGCCGGGTGGGCGGGGGGGCCGAGTCAGCCGGAAGAGTGGCGGGATTGGCCGTTATGGTCGGTCTTTACCATATGCAGCGTGACGAAGCGCCTCGTAAGGGTGCGCATAGACCGTTCTGACGGAGGCGCGGACTGCCGGATACGTGGCAGGACGCGCAGACGGGCGGGGTCCGTCGCCGCGCCGTGAAGGACACATGGACTATATCCTCGATGGCTTCGCCGTGGCCTTGCGTCTCCTGCTGGCAGGGGACCCGGAGACGTTCTCCGCCGTATGGGCCACACTCTCCTCTTCGGCACTCGCCATGGTCGTGGCGTTGTGCGTGGGTATGCCCTGCGGTTTCGCGCTCGGGTTCTTTTCGTTTCCGGGCAGGCGCGTTGCGCGGCTGGTCGTGGACACCATGCTGTGCTTTCCCACCGTGGTCATCGGCCTTCTCGTGTATCTTCTGCTTTCCCGCCGCGGGCCGCTGGCCGACCTCGAAATGCTCTTCACCATTCCGGGCATGGCTGTAGGCCTTGCCCTTCTGGGACTCCCCATCGTCATGGCGCTGACGGCCCTTGCCGTGGAACAGGCCGATGGCAGGTTGCGCCAGACGCTGCTGACACTGGGGGCCGACGGATGGCAGGTGCTCACAGCCACATTGTGGGAGGTGCGCTTCCACCTTCTGGGCGCGGGCGTCACCGCCTTCGGGCGCATCGTCTCGGAGGTGGGCATATCCATGATGGTGGGCGGCAACATCAAGTGGCATACCCGCACCATCACCACCGCCATCGCGCTGGAGACGGGCAAGGGAGAGTTCGCCGTCGGCATCGCGCTGGGGCTGGTGCTTCTCGGCATCGCCTTCGCCATCAATCTGATGCTGGCATTCCTGCGGCGGAGGGCGCGCGCATGACGGCTCTTTTCAGTTTGCGTGGCATCAAGAGGCATTACGGAGGCAGACTCGCCCTCGACATCCCCGCCCTCGACATCCCGGCGGGCCGGTTGCTTGGCGTCTGCGGTCCCAACGGCAGCGGCAAATCCACATTGCTGCGTCTGCTGGCCATGCTTGAGTCACCTGATTCGGGAGAGGTCCTCTTCGAGGGTGCGCCGACAGGCGACCTGCGCACCGCCCGGCGGCAGGTGACGTTGCTCTTGCAGGAACCGTATCTGCTGTCGCGGAGTGTGGCGGAGAACGTGGCGTACGGGCTTTCCGTACGGGGCATACGCGACGAGGAACGTGTACGCGCCTCGTTGCTCGCCGTGGGGCTTGACCCCGACCTGTTCGGTGAACGCCGTCGCAACGAGCTTTCAGGCGGCGAGGCGCAACGTGTCGCACTGGCTGCCCGTCTTGCCATCCGGCCGCAAGTGCTGCTCATGGACGAACCCACTGCCAGCGTGGACGAGGAGAGTGCAGGGCGCATAGCCCTCGCGGCCCGTACGGCGTGCGAACAGGGCACCACCGTCGTGGTCGTATCGCACGACCGGGAATGGCTCGATGCCCTTGCGGATGATCAACTCAGGCTCAAGGCGGGGCGCATCGTCGCCTGATGCTACGGGGCATCCGGCTGTTGCCCGCTGCGCCCCGATGCACCCCGATGCAGCCAGTGTCCTGCGGTGCAGGCGGGCTACGGCGTCAGATATAGGCGTCTTCCAGCGTCGAGAGGTCACCCGTCTCCACGCCCATCTCTTCCGAACGAAGAATACGGCGCATGATCTTGCCGCTGCGGTTGCGTGGCAGTCCCTCACGGAATACGACATCGCGTATGACGGCCACCGGGCCGAGTTCACGCCGGACATGCCCCACCAGTGACGTGGCTAGGGCCTGCTCTTCTGCCGCAGCCTCTTCGGTATCGCGCAGAACGACGAACGCCTTGCCCACTTCGCCCTTCAGCCTGTCGGGCACGCCGATGACGGCGCATTCCGCCACGGCGGGATGCGACGCGAGGGCCGCTTCCATCTCTGCCGTCCCGATACGGTGTCCGGCGATGAGAATGACGTCGTCGGCACGTCCCTGTATCCAGATGTACCCGTCGTCATCCCGGCGGGCCACGTCACCCGTGCAGTACCATCCGGGAAAGCGCTCCCAGTAAAGCCTGCGGAAGGCCTCATCGTCACCGAAGACACCGCATGCCATGGCGGGCCACGGGTTCTTCACCACCAGCAGTCCACCCCTGCCGGGGGGGACGGGGGCACCTTCCCCGTCCACGATATCCACATCCACACCGGGCAGGGGGCGGGCCACCGAACCGGGTTTCAGGGCCGACACCGGCAGCGGGCTGACCATGATCATGCCCGTCTCCGTCTGCCACCATGTGTCGAGCACCGGGCAGCGCCCTCGCCCTATGGTGCGGTAGAACCACACCCATGTCTCCGGGCTGATGGGTTCGCCTACGGTAGCCAGAAGCCGTAGCGTGGTGATGTCGTGGCGCGCGGGGTACAGCGGACCGAATCGCATGAGCATGCGGATGACCGTGGGGACGGTGTACAGGATGGTGACACCCCATCGTTCGACCATGGACCACAGCCTGCCCGCTTCGGGGTACAGGGGGTGCCCCTCGTAGAGGACGGTGGTGGTGCCCGCCATGAGCGGCCCGTACACGCCGTAGCTATGGCCCGTTATCCAGCCCGGTTCGGCAGTGCACCAGAAGATGTCGGTGGGCCGCACGTCGAAGACCCAGCGCATGGTGCGGTGTACGCCCACCATGTAGCCGCCGTGACTGTGCACCAGCCCCTTGGGCTTGCCTGTAGTGCCGGAAGTGTAGAGGACGAACAGCGGGTCGTTGGCGGAGAGGACTTCGGTAAGCGCCTCGGTGGACTGTCCGCGCACGAGGTCGTGATACCAGATGTCGCGCCCGTCGCGCATGGGGGTCTCGAGGTGGGCGCGATGCACGACCACGACATGATGCAGACCGGCCCGTGCCTCCGGTGACAGGGCGTCCACGGCGTCGTCGGCGACGGGTTTGAGCGGTACGACGCGGCCGTTGCGGTAGAATCCGTCAACCGTCAGCAGCAGGGTGGGCCTTGCGTCTTCGACGCGGTCGCACAGCGAACGGGCCGAGAAGCCACCGAACACCGTGCTGTGTACCGCGCCTATCTTGGCGCAGGCGAGCATGGCGAAGACCGTCTCGGGCAGGGGGGGCATGTAGATGACCACCCTGTCGCCCTTCGTCACGCCGAGGGAACGCATGGCATTGGCGAGGCGGTTCACCTCACGGTAGAGGTCGAAATAGGTGAAACGACGGCTGTCACCCGGTTCGCCTTCCCATATGAGGGCAAGGCGGTGGCGGTTGGATGTCTCGATATGCCGGTCGAGGGCGTTGTGGACGATGTTGCACAGCGCACCGGGAAACCAGCGCATGAACGGGGCGTTGCTGTCATCGAGCACACCGTCCCAGCGGCGGAACCATTCCAGCTCTTCGGCGGCCTCTTCCCAGAAGGCGAGAGGGGCCGTTCCGGCCTGTTCGCGTGCGCGGGCCACGTCCTGAGGGTTGACCACGGCATCGGCGACGACGCGTGGCAGAGGGCGGAACACGCGCTCTTCACGCAGCAGCGCATCGAGAGTGGCGGCGGGCGATGCCATGGGCGCGTTCTCCGGTGACGGTGTATCGGAAGCTTTGCGGCGCGTCATGCTACAGCCCCAGTATCTGCTTGAGTTCGCCCAGCCTGCGTCGGCTGATGGGCAGTTCTATGCGGGTACGGCCCGCCGTGCGCAGCAGGCAGTTGCCGCCGCTCACGGCCGCCAGTTCGGTGACCATGTCCAGATTCACCAGATATTTGCGGTGCACACGGAAGAAGCGGTGCGGACGCAGCCGCCCTTCGAGGTTCTTGAGGCGGTAGCTGGTGAGGTACTTGTCGTCAGCGGTGTGCACGTAGCTGTAGTCCTCATAGGCTTCCACGAAGGCGATTTCGCCGTAGGGGATGAGCAGCGTCTTGCCGTCGACGCTCACGGCGAGTTTGTCCAGTTCGACTGGCCGGACGCGCTGGCTGTAGTCCACCGCCTCACCCAGTGCGGAGATGAGGGTGTCCTGTTCGTCCTCTGCAAGGGGAAGCTGCAAGGTCTCGAAGGGAGGGCCCTCTTCCGTGCCGGGCGGGGGCAGGTCGTCCATGGCAGGGGGCGGCAGTTCTTCGGGGGCCGCTTGCGGTTGTTCGCGCCAGCGCGACCCCGGTGCCGGGGCAAGGCGGAAATGCGTGCGGAATTGTCGCAGTCGCATGAGGGTGCGGTCGAACCTGTCAGCCGCGCACGGGAAGATGAGATAGTCGGTGGCGTCGAGTTCAAAGGCTTCGAAGGCGCGCGATTCATCGTCGGCGATGAAGATGAGGGCCGGGTGGTCACGGTTGCCCATGAGTCGTCGTGCCACTTCCATGCCGTCGGGGCCTTCTGCTAGGGAGATGCCGAGAAACACAGCCCCGTAGGGTAGCGCATTGAGCAGCGCCAAGGCCTCTTCGGCCCCTGCGGCCTCACCGAGGACGCGCAGGAAGTCCACGGGTTCCAGCATGGCACGCAGGCGGTGCCGCAGCATGGGGTCGGGATGCACCAGGAGCGTTGAAAGGCGTGTCATGCGCAGCCTGCCGTGGGTTGGCGTCAAACGATGCCAGCATGATACATGCACGGGGCCGGGAAGGAAAGTGCGGGAACACCGGCGAACCGGCATTCCCGCACTCTGGCTGCACAGTGGCTGTGCTTGATCCTGCAAGGGCACAGGCGGGCGTTAGCCGCCTTCATGCCTGCCGCCTCGGCAACCGGGGGCACTGTGCCATGGCCTCGCCGGTGATACAGTGGCGGGGGGGCAGCCCCCATCTGGTGGTCGCACCTTGGGCAGGCTTCTCGTCTGGCCCGGTGGCCGGTGCGTCAGGCGGTGCGCATGGACTTGATGATGTCTCCAAGCCCCGTGGCTTGCCCGCGAAGTCGTTCCAGCTCCTCACGCAGCCGGGTCATGCCCTCGGCGTTGTCAGCCGCACTGCCGCGTATCTCGTCGGTGGAACGGGCTATCTGCTCACTGGCTGCAGACTGCTGTTCAGCGGCGGTGGCTATGGCCCGCACCTGGTCGGCGGTCTCGGCAGTCATGCCTACGATGGAACGCAGGGCCTCGCCCGCGCCCGAAGCCAGTTGCGTGGTCTTCTCCACCTCGGTGGCGGTGGACTGGGCCGTTGCAAGGCTGTGCCGTGCGCTGGTCTGTATGGCGCGGATGAAGTCTTCGACTTCGCGGGTGGCGGTCATGGTCTTTTCGGCCAGTTTGCGCACTTCGTCGGCCACCACGGCGAAGCCTCGCCCCGCGTCGCCAGCCCGTGCCGTTTCGATGGCGGCGTTGAGTGCCAGCAGGTTGGTCTGGTCGGCGATGTCGCCGATGACGGCGATGATGCGTCCGATGCCCTCGGCCTGCTTGCCGAGGTCGTCCATGGCCTCGCCAAGGCGGGTCGCGTTGTCGCTGACGCCTTCGATGGCGTCCAGTGCCTGCATGACGACATCGGCCCCGCGGTCGGCATGGTTGCGCGCCATTTCGGCACTTCCGGCTGCGGCGGCTGCCGACCTTGCCACTTCAAGCACCGAGGCGTTCATCTCTTCGACGGCGACGGCGACTTCAGAGGTGCGTTGCTGTTGCGAGACCGCCCGTGTGAGCGATGCCTCGACCTCTTCACCGATGCTGCCGGTGGTGGTGTTCAACTCCCGTTCTGTCTTGCCTGCGGCGTCTGCGGCCTCGGCGAGATGGGCGTTATGGCGGTGCAACTGTTCCTGCTGGTTGCGGAGTGCCGTCAGGTCGAAGCACGAGGTGAGCAGGCCGCGCAGCGAACGGTCCTCGCCCAAGACGGGCGCGACGGTGACGACCTGAAGGCTGCCGTCTGCGAAGGTCATCTCATCTTCGCGCGTCATGCCATCGTCCTGCGCCCTCTGAAGCAGCGCAAGCAACTCTGATGATGTCACGACCTGTCGCACGGGCAATCCGCTTTCCGGGGCCGTGGTGGCGCACTTGGCGATGGCTGCGAAGGGCTGGTTCCACCATGTGGCCCTTCCTTCAGCATCCACGAGAAGGCAGGGCTGCGGCAGCGCGGTCAGTACGCCACGCGCGAAGGCCACACGTTCGCGCAGGTCGTGCACCATGCGCTCAAGCGATTCGACAAGCACCGCCACTTCTCCGCAGGTATTGCGCAGCATCAGCGGAGTGTGGTCGCCCGCCGCGACCCTGCTGGCGTAGGCGGTGACAGCCGAAAGAGGACGCACGATGGAACGTGTGATGAAGAGGGCAAGAACGGCGAGAACCAGCGTGATGCTGCCCGCCAGCCACATGGCTGTCGTGCGGGCGCTGTCCAGTTCGTCACCGAAGGCGGTGTTGGCCGTTTCGAAATGGGCGTCCTTGCTCTCGACGATGCGGTTGAAGGTGCGGCGTGAGGCCTCGGCCAGCGGTGTCGCCTCCTTCTCGTAGGCCGGGTAGTGCGTGTGCCGTTCCGTATCAGGAACAGCGGCAAGGCGCTCGACAAAGGCGAGTCCACTCTCGGCGAAGGCGAGGGTCGAGCGTTCCGCCTCGGCGATGAGGGCTGCTTCGGCTGCGTCCACGGCACTCGCCCGCAGGGCCACGAAACCCTTGCGCATGGAGTCGATCGTCTTGCGCAGTCGGTCGGTGTCCTTGTCGATGTCGCTTCCGAGCATGACGTTGCGGGTAAGGCGGCTGACATAGTTGAGGTCGCGACCGATGGCGAGTGTGGCGATTTTACCGTTGATGTCGTGCCGCGCCATGAGACGGAAATGCTCACGTGCGTCACCAAGGGAATGTGTCATGAGCCATCCCACGGCAAGGACGGCTATGACCGCGCAGAGCGCGAGAAGATGGATGCGGCAACGGATGGACAGGTTACACTTGGTCATTCAGGGCTCCGGAGGGCATGTCGGTGTTCACTGGGCAGTCATGGTCTTCCGGTGGCGGTTGCGTCGCTGTGCGTGACCGTCATCGGGAGACCTCGGGTTTCGGGTTGGGGCAGCGGGAAGGCAACAGACTGATGATGGGGCAATCGAGATAGCCCCGTAGGTTTGATGCCGGAATGTCATATCAGCAAGAGCAGTGCCATTCTTGTTTCGGGTGTCGCCTCTATCTTGACGTGTGGTTGCAGGGGCCGGAGTCGCCGGAGATACGGAGGCTGTTCCTGTACGGCCCGCAGAGGAGGGGCTGGTGTGCTGTAATGGAACATCGCTCGACCATAATCGAACAGGGGCCTCCCGTTGTCGGAAGGCCCCTGTATCTGGCGATGGGATTCCGGTCGGTGTCACATGCGGAGATTGATCTTCTCCGGCGAAAGCCTGCGTTCAAGGCGGGCGGCGTAGACCGACATCGACCAGCAGCAGATGAAGTACAGGAAGGCGACGGTGCCGTAGATTTCCATGGGGTAGACCATGAGGCGGTTGTTGATGCCCTGCGCCACGAAGGTGAGTTCAAGCACGCCCAGCACGAACGCCAGCGAGGTGTCCTTGAAGATGGCGATGAACTGCCCCACGATGGCGGGAATCATCTGCTTGAGCGCCTGCGGCAGGATGATGCGCCGCATGGTCTGAACGAAGGTGAGTCCGGTCGAGTACGCCGCCTCGACCTGTCCCGCAGGAATGTTCTGGATGCCAGCCCGCACGATTTCGGCAAGGTAGGCACCCGTGAACAGTGTCAGGGCGATGGTCGCCGACCAGAACACGTTGAAGAACGTGTTGAACAGCACGGGAATGAAGAAATAGATCCAGAAGATGACGATGATAAGCGGGTTGCCGCGTATCAGCTCGATATACAGCAGGCAGGGGATGCGGCAGATGCGGTTGTCTGATGTGCGGCCGATGCCCACGACGAGACCGATGAAGAAACTCACGCTGATGGCGATGACCGCCATGAGCAGCGAATAGGCAAGGCCGCCAAGCCCCATGAAGAGTTCATCGGACTGCCCGTTGGGGAAGTGCCATATGAGCAGCGTACGCAGGTTGTCGGCGATGACGCCCCAGTTGAAGTTGTAGAGTCCCCGCGCCGTGACGAAGAGAAGCCCGCCCAGCGCGAGGATGAATGCTCCCTTGCACAGAAGGCTGGCACCCTTGCCCGCCATCTGCATGGCGACACGCATGGTCGCCATGGCGGGTGAATAGGTCGCGCTCGTCGCTGCGCGGCGTCTGCGGCGCAGGGCGCGTCCGATGGGGCGCACGAACACGCGCCGGATGAGGCTGACGGGCAGCAGCACGGCGTCCACGAACATGACGGATAGCGACCGCTTGGGAGCGGTGTCGAGACGCATCTTGCCGTTGACGCCGTTGAGGATGAACGAGATGAGCAGCGACAGCGAGAGATAGAGGACGGTGGCGGCGGATGTCGCCTCGAAACCCTTGAAGGTGAGCGATTCGACCTGTTGCGACTGCCATGTGAGTTCGGCCACACCCACGACCATGGCCAGCGACGAGTTCTTCATGTTGTTGAGGAACTCGCTGCCCAGCGGCGGGATGATGGCCCTGAAGGCCATGGGCAGGATGATGGTGCGCAGCACCTGCACGTAGTTGAGCCCCGACGAGTAGGCGGCTTCAAGCAGCCCCTTCGGGATGGACTGGAGACCGGCGCGGATGACTTCCGCCATGAACGCGCTGGTGTACACCGAAAGCCCGATGGTGGCGCACCAGAATTCGAAGTTGCCGGTGAAGAGCAGTTCGCGGATGTTTTCCGGGAGTATGGCCGGAAAGGCGAAATACCAGAAGAACAGCTGCACCAGCAGCGGCGTGTTGCGGAAGAACTCCACGACGGCGGTGGCGGTGAGGCGCAGCGGTGCAAAGAGCGACAGGCGCGCTATGCCGAGAACGGTGCCAAGGCCGAGGGCCAGTGCGGAACTGATGAGCGAGATACGGACCGTGACACCAAGCCCCTTGAGAATCTCGAGACCGAGATGCGTACCGTAGGTGGTGTTCCGGGTGAAGAGGATATCCCACTGGAACTGGTAGCCGAAATCGAAGACCCAGCCCCAGTAGTAGACGGCGAGCAGGGTGATGGAACACAGTACGAGGTACTGTACCCATGTCTTGTCCAGCCAGTATCGGATCATGTGAGGCGCCGTGTGCTTGTGCCGTTGGTGGAAGAAGCGCAAGCCCGGTCGAGCCGGGCTTGCGCGGTTCTAGCCTGTACGGTGGCGGTTAGGGCCACATTTCGATCTGACCGGCGAGGGGCATTTCGAAGGGAGTGCCGGGGCCGTACCACTTGTTGTAGATGGTCTTGTAGGTGCCGTCCTTCCACATGTCCTGCAGGGCGGCGTTCACGGCGTCACGCAGGGCGGAGTCGTCCTGCGGCATGGCGATGCCGTAGGGCTCTTCGGCGAGGAAGTTGCCCACCAGTTCGAACTTGCCGGGTTCCTTCGCGGAGTAGCCCACGAGGATGGAGGCGTCGGTCGACCAGCCGGCCACGCGACCCATCTGCAGAGCCTGGAAGCACTCGGACTCCTTCTGGAAGGAGATGACGCTCTGGTCGGGGTTGGGGTCACCGGCTTCCTTGAGGGCGCGCTTCACGTTCACTTCGGACGTGGTGCCCTGCATGGTGGCGATCTTCTTGCCCACCATGTCCTTCACGGACTTGAACTGGCCCTTCTTGGCGAGGACCTTCTGACCGTCGAAGAAGTAGGTGATGGAGAAGTCGACCGACTTGTCGCGTTCACGGGTGTGGGTCATGTTCGACACGGAGATGTCGACGCGGCCCTGCTGGACGTAGGCGATGCGGGTCTTGTTGTTGACCTGCACACGCTCGATGTCCACGCCCATGCGCTTGGCGATTTCGGTGGCGATGTCGTAGTCGAAGCCGCCCCATTCGCCCTTCTCGTTGTAGAAGCCGCCGGGGATGGAGTCGGTCATGAGGCCGACGCGGATCTTCTTGTCCTTCATCACGTTGTCATAGGCGGGGCCGGCAAGGGCCGCAGAGCCGGTGAAGACCAGAAAGGCCGCGGCAAGGGCGATGATCTTTCCAAGACGCATGGGTGCACTCCCGTTTGAGATGTTCCGAACCCGTCGGCCGCCCCTCGCGGCACGACGTAAACCGAAGGCCCGCCGCGCCGACGGGCCATCATGCCGTCTAGTGCGTGAGTATCTTGCTGAGGAACTCGCGCGAACGCTCGTGCTGGGGATTGTTGAAGAAGGCGTCGGGCGTGTTCTGTTCGACCAGTATGCCCTGGTCCATGAAGATGACGCGGTCGGCCACTTCGCGGGCGAACCCCATTTCGTGCGTCACGCAGACCATGGTCATGCCCTCGCGGGCGAGTTGACGCATGACGTCGAGAACTTCGTTGATCATTTCGGGGTCGAGGGCGGAGGTCGGTTCGTCGAAGAGCATGATGCGCGGCTTCATGGCGAGACCGCGTGCGATGGCCACACGCTGCTGCTGCCCGCCTGACAGCTGCCCCGGGTACGCACCTGCCTTGTCGGGGATGTTCACCTTCTCGAGCAGTTCCATGGCAGTACGCTCCGCCTCGGCACGGGGGATGTTCCGTACGAGGGTGGGCGCCAGCGTGATGTTCTCCAGTACGGTCATGTGCGGGTACAGGTTGAACTGCTGGAATACGAAACCCACCTCGGCCCTGAGCAGGGTGAGGTTGGTGCGCGGTGCGTTGATGTCTATGCCGTCGACGACGATGTTGCCTTTCTGGATGGCTTCGAGACGGTTGATGCAGCGGATGAGCGTGCTCTTTCCGGAGCCGCTCGGCCCGCAGATGACGACCACTTCGCCCTGGGCGATGTCGAGATTGATGTCATTGAGCACGTGCAGACCGCTCGGGTACCACTTGTGCACATGTTCGAAGTGGATCACGTGATGCTCCGTTCTGTTCGGTGAGGGGAAAAGGCCCCCGCTCCCGTGTAGCAGAACGGTTCCCGGAGCACAAGACGCGATGTGGTCGGCTTTACAAAACTGTCATTTGCGGGGTCTGATGCCGCGACCATGCTCGTCAGGGGGAATGCGGCCCGCCATCCGATTGGTCGTACAATCAGATGGTTGACGAGGGTAGGTGCCCATGCCGTTTTTCCTGAGAGGAAGGTGTTATTTCAAAAACGTCAAGACGGAGGGTCGCTGTAGGGGAGCTCGAACCAGAACACGTTACCGCAGACATCATGGTGGTAGCCCGTATGTCCGCCGTGCAGGTCGACGATTTCGCGCACGAAATGCAGCCCGTGTCCTGTGCCGTATTCGCCTGTGGTGTTGCGTCCACGAAAGTCGGGTTCGAAGAGGTGAGGTACGTCGGCGGCATCGACAGGCGGTCCGCTTGTGCACACCTCGACGCGTACCGCGGGTTTCCCCTCTCCGAAGGCATTCTCCACGAACACGATACGGCAGCACATGGTGAGGCTTTCGTCATCCGGGTCGGGGCGGGTGTACTTGACGGCGTTGGAAAGCAGGTTCGCGATGACCTGACTGATGAGCCCCGTATCGGCAAGCACCAGACGCGGTGTGTCATCGTCGTAGAGGGGCATGCAGACCTTCACGCCCTTCTCCTCGAGTCTGCCCTTGAAGCGCTCGACCTGCGGCAGCACTACGCGTTGCAGCAGGTCGATGTGGCTCTTCTGGAGCACATAGTGCCCCTGATCGAAATGGCTCTGTCGCAACAGGGTCTCGAGAAACATGCTCGACTGCTGGAAGTGCCTGTATATCTCACTGTACTGTTCTTCAAGGCGCTCATGGAGATAGCCGAGCTGATGCATCGCCTCGGCAAGGACGTTGGTGCTGGAGCAGTCTCCATGCAACAAGGTTTCACGCACCTGTGACATGGACTGGATCTTGCCTTCAAGCTGTCTGAAAAGAAGCTTGAAATACATGTTCGGCACGATGACATTGTGCCCTATGTCGTGGACAAGGCTGCGTATGAAGCGAATGTGCTCGCGGTTCTTGAAGAACATGAGCTTGTTGTGCAACTGGAAGCCGACCCTGTTCGCATACTTTTGCAGATACAGTATCTGGTGGTCGGTGAGGGGCTGACGCGGATGCACGACAAGCATCCCGAGTGCATCGCCCACCGGAGTCACGGGCAGGCTCGACCTCTCTGCACTGCGCCCCCTGACAGGAATACGGTATTCGCCATCCCGGAAGGCGGGCTGTTCTGCAAGTTCACCCGGTAGTGGAGGTGTCGCCGTGGTCGGTCCGAGGTCGGGTGAGCGCCGGACAAGACTGCCTGAAGGGTCGAGCGTATAGAGTTCGGCTTCAAGGTCGAAGAACTGTTTGAGCACCAGTACGGCCAACGAGTAGAGGTCTTCGAGAGAGTCGAATTCCTGGGCGAGGTCGAAGAATACATTGAGGGCGCACGTCTGGCGAGGGCTGAAACCGTAGCTGCCGTAGTCCGAGACCTTGGCCCCGATACGTTCGGCGACGGAGGCATAGCCTGCCGCCTGTGCGGTGATGGCGCGGCCCTGTTCGGTGAGGCTGCTCATGCACGGGCTCCTTGAAAGGTTGCCGTTTGAAGCAGTATGCATCATTTAAAGGTATGCGCCAAGGCGTTACCGAAGCCTGCCTGATGCTTTTCGATGGCAGTGGTTTTGGCTGGAACTCTGTCAATGTCTTATTTTCTAACGTATTGACGTGCGTATCTCTAACATGGCAACAGTTTATAGTTAACAGTTGATTGTCGGGGGGGGAGGTCGCATGTTTCTGGTTACTGGCGTGTTCGTCTCTGTGCGGCACGAACGCACGGGTACGGGCACTACCGCGCGTGAGAGTGTCCAGCGGATTACGTGGTTCGGAACGCTACGGGATGACGGGGTGGCACTTGTCATGCCGCTTTCGGACAGGATGCTTCCCACGGGGATAATCCGTGAGGTTCCTGAAGAGCGATTCCTTGAAGAGTTCATGCCTGACCAGGCAACCTATGAAGAGCATTTCCGCGAGACTGCCGAGAGTCTGAGAGGGCGCCTTCAGCTGGCGTCGACACTGCCTACCGACCTGTATCCCGAAGAGCGCATCCTGCTTGACGCCCTCTCCGCACTGTTGCACGGGCGAAGTGCCGCGAAGCCGGTAGATGCGGATATACCCGCCGTGCTCGAATTGCTCGCGCACGGGCAGGAAGGACGCTCCGCAGGTGCGTTCCAGACCCGGCTGAGTGGGGCTGCGGTGGACTACAGACGGCAGGGAGACTATCCGCGGGCCCTGCTGTTCTACGACAGGGCGCTGACCATGCAGGGGCAGGAGGACAGGCTGCTCTTCAACGTCGCACGGGTGCACTACGAGATGGGCGAACTTGCCGAGGCCGAGACGTGTCTGAAGCGTGCCCTCGAAAGCAATCCGGCACTGGAAGAGGCCGGAAGGTTTCTGGCTTTCCTCCAGAAGACGACCCTGCAACCACAGGCGGGAGATGAATGATGGAACGCCGACTCGCCGAACGCCTCGCCCTTGATGCCCCATGCTTCATCGAAGCGGATACGGCAAAGGGGCGGTTTCCCGTGATGCTGTGCAACGTGAGTCCCGGCGGCGCCATGATAGGACTTCCTCCCGGAGAGGAGGTCATGGCGGTGGGTGACATGCTGCGCCTTCGGGCAATGCCCGCCAGTCTTGCCCCGTTCTCCGAAGGCGTTTCAGGGCGCGTGATGTGGTGTGCGGGCAACAGGTGCGGCGTGCAGTTCGACATGCCCCTTCCTGTCACCACGGAAGCATTGCGCACACTGCTGCTGGAGATGGACTGAAGGGCAGCTGTTTGCGGTGGCGATGGCAGGGTTGAACGAACCCCGAAGTCATGCCGCCCGGAAACGCCGTTGTCGTCCTACGCCCACCCGTTCGGGGCGCGTAACAGTCTGGCACACAGTCGCCCCCTTCAGCCATGTCCTTGCCCTGACATCCAGCGCCGTGAGGCCTCTCGCCCATGTCGGGTGTGCCTCCCACGGGCCTTGCTAATGGCCCGAGAAGTCTAGCACATTGTTCAGCCCGCTCTCGCGTGATTCGATGGCCGTCCCCTTGATGAAGTGCCGGTGCAGCCGCCATGCGTCCATGTCGATGTAGTCCACGCGGCCTTCGCTGTCGGGGGTGAGGTGGGGCCGCAGTGCATCCATCAGTTCTTCGATGGGAAACCAGACGCCTTCGAACGATACCCGCAGCAGGTCGCCGTCCAGTTCGATATGTTCATCCCCTGCAACGGAGGCCGCCAGACGGCGCAGGTGCTCCCCTGCGGGATGCAGGCTACCGTAGACCTTCACCAGAACGTGTTCCATGTTCCTTCCTCGTAGCCGGATGTGCCGACGCCTGCCGGATTGCGGGTTTGCGATGCCTGTCGTTGCCGTCGCCCTTCCCCCTTCAGGCGAGGCGGGGCTTGCGTTGCGGTTACAGAATGCGGAACATGCCATCCTCGTAGATGGTCGTCCGCTTGCCGCCATGCAGGTGCGCTGTCACCCTTCTGGGGGTTGTGGCGACCATGTCCCAGTGCAGTGTCGAGGTGTTGAAGCCGAGACGTTCACGTGTTGCTTCATCGAAGTCCGGGGCCGCACCGGCAAAGGTGTTGGCATAGGACTGCCCGAGGGCGATGTGCATCGACCCGTTCTCGCCGCCATGATTCTCGTCGAAAAGCGTATTGGCCATGAATCTGCCGATGGGCGAAAAGCGCTTGTCCACAAGGGCGAATTCGCCCACGCGTGCAGCGCCCGCGTCGATGCTGGTCTGCCCGGCGGCGAACGCCTCCCCTTTTTCGGCTGCGAGTGCGGTGACCACACCCTTCCTGAACGTGAGTCGTATGCCGGAGGTGATGTTGCCGGAGCGGAACGACGGAAGGTCGGCCACATACGAGCCTTCAACAGTGCGCCAGTCCGGCGAGACATAGAGTTCGAAACTGGGGATGTTGCGTCCGGTCACCCCGGCCCAGCGTCGTTGCTGGCCCACCGATAGACGGAGGTCTGTTCCGTCATCGGACTCGACATGCAGGACGACGTCGCCGAGGGCGTCGAGTGCTGTGCGCAACGCTTCGGCCTCTTTGGCTATCCGTCGCCAGCGCGCCACGGGGTCGGCCTCTCCAAGATGGCAGGCGCGCGCGATCTCCTTGGCGTACGCCTCCACATTCATCCCCGCCCATCCGGCAAGGGCTGGTGTGGGCCACAGGCAGAGCGTCCACCCGTAGGTCCCCATCTGTTCGCGGGTGCGTGCGATGGCCGTCAGCGGGGCGCGGGCGCGTTGCGCGAGGGCGATGTTCTCGGCGGGCACGGAGGCAAGATGCGACAGCGACTGGGGGGCAAGCAGTGAGATGGTGCCGTTGAGCCTGTTCTGGAGTTCGCGTTCGCCGGGAATGAGGGTCGTGAGGCGCTTGTTGTTGGCTAGCGTGTAGAAATCATGCTCCATGCGTGGCGTATGGGCCATGCGCGGCACGGGTATCTGCCCGCGTTCGTGCAGGCGGGCGCATATCTCCTCGGCCAGAGGCAGGGCTGGCAGGTCGAAGCGTACGAGCACGAAATCGCTTTTGCGGTACGGGTGACCGCGTCCTCGTTCCAGGCCCCACAACAGGACGGCCGCATAGCGTTCGAGGGTCGTCTGGTCGAACATGTCGTCTCTCGTAAGGTTATCATTGCCGCCTTGTGGCGGTGGTGTAGGGTGACAGTGTGGCAGTGCCTTGCGGGGATGTCCTCGGGCCGCACGGGAGTGAAGGCAGCAGCACGCCCGTCGCAGGTCGCCCCGCCACGCATCCTCCCCCTTGCAGTGCCGACCGTGTCGTGACCCCCTCACGGCACGGTCGGCCATTTTCAATGGTAAGACGCGAACCGTGCAAGACAAGTGCCCTTGCGGGATGGGAAGGCGGGATGCTGGGTCAGTCGTCTGCCTTGACGGTTTGCGGGCGGGCAGGGGCCAGACAGTGGCCCGCATCTCGTGCGGATGCCAGCCCTTCGCAATCGCCAAGGTTGCATGCCTGTATGAAGTCTTCGCACATGGGCCCGTATTCACGGCGCATCATGCGTGCCGCACCACGGGCGCGCCACGCAGGCGCAAGCCGCGGTGCTTCCCGCAGGACACGCGAAAGGTCATCCACTGCGAGCGCGGTGAGGTCGAGTCTGAGGTTGGCGATGCCCCTTGCCAGTCGCGCCCGTACGGGGGCGTCGGGCAACGCCAGTGCCCTGTCGAGGGCTTCGACGGCGTCCTGGGGCCTGTCCAGTTGCAGGAGTGCTTCACCGAGGAACGTCCAGCCGAGGGGCATCTCCGGGGAGGCCTCGACCACCTGACGCATGTCGGCTGCAAGGATGATGGGGTGTCTCCATACACCATCAAGATAGGACAGCGCACGTTCAAGGGTGTCGAGACTGCGCAATGTCCTTGCGAGGGCGGCGAACCTCCTGTCATAGGGGCTTTCCGATTCCGTGCCTGCCTTCTGGCGATGTCGTGCGGCATCGAGGGCAAGCTGCCTCGCTTCAAGAAGGTTCTCACGTGTATGCAACAGGATGCCTTCTCTGAGTTCGAGCTTCTCCGGCGCGCGGAGGGCCGCCCGCAGGGCCGTCGCGGCATCTCCTCCGCGAGGGGTGGTGCGGATGTTGACGGCGACCTCGACTTCTGGCGGGTAGCCGACGACACTCGTGGCCGTGGTGTGCGCTTCGAAGGTCGCCGCCGTGAGAGACAGAAGTCGGGCGGGCGTCTCGGCTGAAAAGAGGGCTGCGGAGTCCCTTCCGAGGGATGCCGTGGAAAGGCGCAACGCCTCGATACGGGCGGCTGCGGCTGCGACGGTCTGGGCGTCGTCGCGCAAGATACCGCCACCGAAGGGGACGATGACGGTGGCTTCCGCGGCCTGAAGACCTGCGGGCAGACTCAGCATGAGCGCCAGTGTGGCAACGATGCAAGTCAAGAGGACGAAGGCCCGGGAGGACTGGTGGAGGTCGCGGCGATGCCTTCCGGGTTGGGGACGGGGCGAGAGAACCGCAGGGTGAAGGTGGGGGGCGGCGTCGAGAGTCATGGGAGTGAGGCCGCGACCGGGCAGTCTCCTGTCATGCACCGTCGTGCACATGGTGCAGGAAGGGAAGCCGGTGCGCCGCGCGGCGTGGCCGCTGCGCTTCGAGGGGGTCGGCACCGCGGGCGATGCCGACCGTCCTGAAGCGTTCATGTGCTATTGCACCGCGCTGCTGATCTTGCGGGCGGCGGGCTGGATGACTTCGCGCAACGTGTCGGAAAGGAGCTTCTCGGCCACGTCGGGAGCGGGAATGACCTGACGGCTCTGGCTGCTGCTCAGCGTCTCGCTGAAGATGCGGCCCTTGCGTCCGGAGAGCGTGATGCCGAGGCTCATCTGCGAGGTGAAGTCGGTGGTCTTCACTTCGCGCAGCGTGACGTCGTTGACGATGCCGGTGACGATGAAGTCGGGGTTGCCGGTACGGGCATGGTCGAGGGTGGTGGCGTACGAAACCTGAAGCCCCTGACGGGTGAGTTCGTCGGCGAGGTTGCGGGCGACCCAGTCGGCCACGGGGGCGGAAGCGACGAACGAAGAGCCGTCACGGCGCTCGCCTATCTGCATGGTGCTGCGCTTGTCTTCGAACATGACCACGGCCACGCGCGGGGCGTTGGGCATGGGCAGGATGCTGGCGTCCGGCGGTGCGTAGAGCAGACGCACGGTGTTGCCGGGGGCACAGGCCGAAAGGGTCAGCATGGCCATTGTGGCGACAAGTGCCGCGACAATGGGGCGGAGATTGCGGATAGTGAGCATGGAGCCTCCTGAAGGACGTTTGATGTCAGATGGGGGACAGCGGCAGGTGCAGCCGTGTCAGCAATTCGTGGTCGGGTGTGGAGTCGGGTGCGTTGAGGTAGACCTCCACACACGGGGCCTCTCTCGTGATGCGTCCGCTGGCGGGCAACCATTCCCAATACAGTGACGCCCAAACCTCCGCAAGGGTCTTGTGCGGGCCCTTGTGGACGATGGTGGCACAGGGTCCTCCGGCGATGATGCGTACGGACACATACCCGTCGGCTTCGATGTGCTGTGGTACACTTACTCCGGCGTCATACCCCGTGGACTCTGAGGCGAGTCCGCACGGCGTGTCACCAAGGACCCCCACGAAGAGGGTCTCGAAGGTGAGCATCTGGTTGTGGCCCATCCACGCGGACAACTCCTGCCACGCTTGCGGCGCGGCCGTGGCATACGGCCCCGGTGCGTGGATGCAGGCGACCCGCAGGTCGGGCATGTCTTCGATGCGGACGTTCATGCGTGACTCCAGAAACACCAATATACCGCAACATGCAGAGTCGCAACGGAAAGTGGTTTTTATTGACTTTGAAAATCATAATCAATAAAACGTCGACATGACAATCCATGCCAGACGCTCTCTGCCGGGACTCGGCGTCAGGGGACGCATCGCCATCATCTACGTCGCACTGGGCATCCTGCCAGCGGTCGCCGCGCTGGTGCTGCTGCATGACAAGGGGCCCCGTGCCGCTGAAACGGGGCTCGCCCTCTTTGCGGGGGGGCTGCTGGTCTTCATGGGGCCATGCGTCGCGTTGCTTTCGCGATGGGTCGTGTTGCGAGATGTGCGCGAGGTGAACGCCTTCTGCCGTATGCTGCGCCAGGGGCGGTGCGAGGTGGCGTTCACGTTGCCGCCCGAGAGGGAGGATGAAGAGGAATTGCTGCGCCTCAAACGCGACCTCAACTGGATGGCGCATGTCGTGTCACGTCGTGAGGGTGAGCTTCTGTGCAGCCTTTCCGAAACGCTACGCAGCCGCGAACGGTACAGGCGTGAAGCCACGACGGATGCCCTGACCGGGGTTGCCACGAGGGGGCATATGGAATGCGTGGGGCAGGCGCTTGCATCGAGCAGTCTGCCATTCGCACTGCTGTTGTTCGACCTCGACGGGTTCAAGGGGGTCAACGATACCCAAGGGCACGATGCGGGCGATGCTGTGTTGCGTGCACTGGGCGATGTGCTGCGTTCGTCGTGTCGCCAGCAGGATGTGCCGTTCCGTCTCGGGGGGGATGAGTTCGGTGTGCTGTGCCGTGGCATGGACACCGAAGAGGCTCTCCGCCTGGCTCACAGGTTGCGGCGTCTGTTCGCAGAGAAGCGCACAGGCACGACCATGAGCGTTGGTGTGGTCGCCGTGCAAGAGCGAAAGACGTGTGAACCCGGATTGTTGGAGAAGGTGTTCAAGGCCGCCGACACGGCTCTGTATGCTGTGAAGCGATGCGGTGGCGATGGCGTACATGCCGGAGAGGTGGCGTGGACGAGTGAAAAAACGGCGTCATGACTGGCTTTGCACGGCTTGCCCAGTTGACAAGGGCTGCAAGCTCTGTAAAACGGACTGCGCGTAACATCGTACCCAAGGCCGCAAAGCATGTGCTGCCTGAGAAACAGACGGAGATATCCATGACCAAAGCTGAACTTGTTGAGAAGATCCACGCGAAGGCCGGTCTGGCCACCAAGGCTCAGGCCGAGAGCGCTCTTGACGCCACCATCGCCGTCCTCGCCGACGCCATGGCTGCCGGTGAGTCCGTGACCTTCACCGGTTTCGGCAGCTTCAAGGTTGCCGACCGCGCCGCCCGCAAGGGTCGCAACCCCCGCACCGGCGAAGAGATTGTCATCCCCGCTGGCAAGGTGGTCAAGTTCACCCCCGGCAAGCTGCTCAAGGACGCCGTGAAGTAGGCATTCCTGCAGCCGACATTTCGAAGGCCCCCTGTATCGGTAAGATACAGGGGGCCTTTGCATGTCTGCGGGGGCATCTCATCGGAGTGTCAGGGCTGCGTGTCCGGGCACTCCCTCGTGTGATACCTTCCGGCGGCAGCATCACGAGGCAGCGTGCAGGGCTGTCATGCCCTGTCGCCATCGGAGGTGTCAGAACTGACCGAGGCCTTTACGTTTCCTGTCCGCGGATAGCGTTTCGTGCCATACCGCGTGCCCCGGCCCTGCGGTCACTGCTGCGCCGTGCTGCATCCGTTCATGGCTTCCCGCTTTTGCGCAGACGCGACCACCAGAACCAGTCTCGCTGGACGGCCGGGAGTGCCGGGTCTTGCGCCTGTGCAACAGCGCACCGCAACACGTCGAGAACGCACGGGTCATGCGGGGCGCCGTCCAACTGGCCGAGTCTCTCATAGAGCGCTGTCGCCTCATGCCGCGCCAGGGCATCCACGTCATGGATTCCCAGTCGCGCGAGGTCGCGCACCGTAGCAGGGCCCACAGACCGGAGGTCGCGCAGTCTACGCATCGCCGTCGGGCCTCATCGGCATGGTATGGGGCGCATCAACGAGGACGGCGGTGATGTCCATGACGTTGGTCAGTGTCGGGCCTGTGCGAAGCAGGCATCCCGTGCCTTCGAGAAAGGGGTAGGCGTTGTTGTCGTCAAGGTGGCGGTGCGGGTCGAGTCCGCGTTCGCGGGCCGTGCGGAGTGTGAGCCCCGATGCGAAGCCCCCAGCCGCGTCGGTGGGGCCGTCGCTGCCGTCGGTGCCGAGGCAGAGCATGGCGATATGGTCGGCGCCGTCGAGGGCGATGGCGGCGGCGAGGGCCATCTCCTGATTGCGTCCACCCGTTCCGTCTCCGCGCAGGGTGACGGTGGTCTCGCCTCCGGCGAGAAGGCAGCATGGGCCTTCGGCGCACACGAAGGTGTCGGCGGTTCGGAACGCCTCGTCGACGAGTTCGCTGGCCTTATGGCGCGCTTCGCCGGTCATGGAGTCGGTGAGGATGCGCGGGATGTAGCCGCGGGCACGTGCCGCGGTGGCTGCCGCTTCAAGCGCCTGCCGGTTGGTTGCGACGAGCCTGTTCTGCACGTGGTCGAAAAGCGGGTCGCCCGGTTTGGGGGTCTCGGGGGCGTGCCCGGCGAGTCCGTCCTCAAGGCGGCGGCGTATGCTGGCGGGCAGGCGCGTGCCGATGCCGTACCGTGTGACGATGCCGTGGCAGTCGGCATAGGTGCTGGCGTCAGGGGCGGTGGGGCCGGAGGCGATGACATCGAGGTCGTCGCCCACGACGTCGGAGATGATGAGAGAGGCAGTGCGTGCGGGGGCGGCGCGGCGTGCGAGATTGCCGCCGCCGAAGGCCGAGACGTGCTTGCGAAGGGCGTTCACCTCGTGGATGGTGGCTCCGCATTCCAGAAGGAGGCGTGTCGCCGTGCGCATGTCGTCGAGCGATATCCCGTCGCACAGTGCCGGAGTGAGAGCACTTGCCCCCCCGGTGAGGACGCAGAGGACGAGGTCGCGTTCTGTCGTCTGCGCCACGAGGTCGAGTACGTCGTGGGCGGCGCGTTCTCCGGCGGCATCGGGCACGGGGTGTGCGGCTTCGCGAAGCCTGACGCGGCGCAGAGGCATGGTGTGACCGTATTTGACGATGACGAGTCCACCATCGAGCCTGTCCCCTAGCACGCCTTCGAGGGCATGGGCCATGGGGGCCGCCCCTTTGCCCGCCCCGACCACGAGGATACGCTCGTACCCTGCGAGGTCGTAGGGGACATCGCCGATGTAGAGGGTCTCGTCATTGCGGCGGACGTGGCGGTGTACGGCCCTGTCCGGGGCCACGGCACCGAGGGCGGCACCGATGATGTCATTGAGGACACTACGTTGTTCGGGGGTCATGGGGCCTCCACAAAAGAATGTATGTCATGCTATGTTGGCACACGATGACGGTCAAGGAGAGGTCATGCACGCCCGGCATGCAGCCGGGGGCGGGCTGGCCGGAAGGTAGTTCATGCGTAGGGCATGGGGTTGCGCAACGTCGGTTCATCAGGGACGTTGCGAGAGACTCGGGTGTTCGGCAAATAAGGGAGTTGCAGGATGAACAGACTCTTCAATCTGGTACTGGCTGCGGCCCTGCTGCTGTCATTGGCGGGGTGCGCCGTGTATTCCGTGCCGCATGACGAGCGCAGTGTCGGCACCATCGTGGATGACAGCGTCATCGTCTCGGACATCAAGGCCGACCTCGTCGGCATGGACGGCAGTGACGGTCTGGCGACCAAGGTCTATAGCTTCGGCGGGCGCGTCTACCTCGTGGGTGAGCCCAGCGTCTCTTTCCGCGACAAGGCCGTTCGCGCCGCGCGGCAGGTCAAGGGGGTACGCTCCGTGACGCCGCACTGGTTCGCGCCGGGAACGGGGCGTACCATGGATGACACGGTGGTCGCTACGCGCGTGCGTACCAATCTCATCGCCGAAAAGGCCCTCAGTTCGACGCAGATAGAACTGGAGGTATACGGTGGCCATGTGGTGCTGATGGGCATGGTGCGGGCCGCTGCCGACGTGGACCGGGCAGTGCGGGTGACCCGCGCCACGCAGGGTGTCCGTGGCGTGTCGTCATACCTCATCCCCTAGCACGGCTGAAGCTGTCCTGCCGCTGTGATGCGCTGGCAGACTGTGGTGTCGCCGGTGCACAGGACGATCGCCTGAAGAACAAAGGCCCCGTAAGGGGCCTTTGTGTTGTGTCTGACGTCTTCAGCGCATGCCGTGCAGGGTTCCGGCGATGACATCGAGCGCGGCGTCTACGAGGTCGAAATGCGCCTGCGTGCCCATGTGCCCAATTCTGAACACCTTGCCTGCCATGGGGCCGAAACTGCCTGTTATGGCGAGGTCGCGCTCAAGCAATGCCTGCTTCCAGCGCGGCCACGAGATGCCCACGGGCAGGTTCACGGCCGTCACCGTGGGCGAGTTGACCGCGTCGGGTGCCGTCCACAATGAAAGGCCAAGTTCAGCGATACGTTTGCGGCAATGGGCGGCTACCTCGGCATGACGCCTGAACACGTTGTCCATCCCTTCGCGCAGGATGGCTTCGGCCCCGGCGGCCAGTGCGGCGATGCCGTGCCAGTAGGGGGTATAGGGGCAGCGGC
Organism: Nitratidesulfovibrio vulgaris str. Hildenborough; assembly: GCF_000195755.1. Lineage (NCBI taxonomy): Bacteria > Pseudomonadati > Thermodesulfobacteriota > Desulfovibrionia > Desulfovibrionales > Desulfovibrionaceae > Nitratidesulfovibrio > Nitratidesulfovibrio vulgaris. The sequence goes on from NC_002937.3 coordinate 858,170, forward strand.
CCTGCCTCTGTACGTTGCGGAACGGGGCCAGGGCGTCATACCCTTGGTAGCCGACCTCTTCGATGCGTTCCCACGCGGCGGGGCTCACTCCGACGAAGCTCATGCTGGGCGGGGCGGCAAGGCATTTCTGCGAACCGCCGAGGATGAGGTCGACGCCCCATGCGTCGGCTTCGACAGGTGCCCCCCCGACACTGGCCACGGCATCCACGTAGAACAGGGGCACCCCGAGTTCACGGCGCAGGTCGCCGAGGGCCGCAAGCGGGTTGAGCGTGCCCGAAGGTGTCTCGCAGTGGACGGCGGTGAGCATGTGCGGCCTGAACCGGGCGATGGCCTCTTCGATGGGTGCCAGGGCCTCGCGGGTCGCCCCTATGGTCTCGTCATAGGGGAGGGAGACCTTGCACACCTCGCAGCCGATGGAGGCTGCCATGTCGCCGATGCCGTCGCCGAAGACGCCCGTACCCACGGAAAGCACCTTGTCTCCGGGGCGCAGGGTGCTCTTCAGCGCCCCCCAGAGGGCGAGCATCCCCTCGCCTGTCATCAGCACGACGTCGTTGGCCGTGCCCATGAGCGCTCCGAGGGCCACGCCCGTATGCGTGTACAGAGGCATGAAGGCCTCATCGACCTGCCCCGAAGGATAGTCGCGCGCAAGGGCTGCGAGCACATCGGGGTGCAGGGTGACGGGGCCCGGAACCATGGGGATGGTGGTATAGCGCATGTGGTTGCTCCTTGCCCGGGTGGCGGTGTGGCAGACGACCGGCCCTCGCAAGTCCGGCTCATGCCTGCCTGATAGTCCGGTGGCTGGCCTACAGGTCGACAAGTTCCACTTCATCCGGGGCGATGGGCGTTCCGAGGAACAGCCCGCCCGTGCGGGCGAAGCGTGGCACGTCATCGGTGGTGAGAAAACGCGTCGTTCCGCAGTCGTCACCATGCTGCGGGTGGATGAGGCCGCGCGCATCGAGTTCCTGATGCACGGCGAAGGCGGTGGTCGCCGCCGAGTCGACGATGACCACGTCAGGCCCTATCACGTTGCGGATGGCGCGCGCCAGCAGGGGGAAGTGCGTACAGCCAAGCACGAGACAGTCGGGAGTCTCGACACGGTCGCTGCCAGAGGCAGGCTTGAAGATGGGGTCGAGGTAGCGGGCGGCGATGCTCTCGGCTATGGGGCCGTCCACCCAGCCTTCTTCGGCGAGGGGAACGAACAGGGGGCAGGCCTGCCCCACGATGTGCGCCTGCGGGCGCAGGCGATGGATGGCCTTGTGGTAGGCGCGCCCACGGATGGTGGACTCGGTGGCGATGACAGCGATCCTGCCTTGTAGCGATGCGCGACAGCTTGCCTGTGCCCCCGGTTCCACGACGCCGATGACGGGAATGCCGGGGTAGGCCTCACGCAGGGTGTCCAGCGCCACCGAGGTGGCTGTGTTGCAGGCGACCACCAGCAGCTTGATGCGTCGTTCCACAAGCTTGGATGTGGCCTGAAGCGCATAGCGGGCGATGGTCTCGGAGCTCTTTGTACCGTAGGGCAGCCGGGCGGTGTCGCCAAGGTAGAGCATGTCCTCGCAGGGCATACGCTGGCGCAGGGCCTTCAGCACGGTAAGCCCCCCCACGCCGGAGTCGAAGAGGCCGATGGGCAGGCGGGCTTGTTCGACGGTCATCCTATTCCTCCAGAAGTTCGTAGCTGCTCATGGTGACAGGGGCGCGAAGCGTATCGAGCACCCGTTCGAGCAGAATGCCTTCACGGCTTGGCGAGTTGTGGCCGAAAGTGGCGCGGATGCCCATGGTGACGAACTGCACGGCGCGTTCGATGGCGATGGGCAGACTGTCGCCCTGCAGGATGCTGCCCGTCAGCACGCTGGCGAACGTGTCGCCGGTGCCGGGGTAGTGGGCGGGAATGTACTGGCAGTCCACTTTCCAGAAGCGGTCGTGCGGACGGTTGTAGGCGACCACCGATGTTGTCGTTCGGCTGCCCTCCACCGGAACGCTGGTCACCACGGCCACATGGGGCCCCATGGCGGTGAGGCGGCGCAGCCAGTCCTTGAGGGTCGGCTGGTCGATGTGCTCACGGTAGGGTTCATCCAGCAGCAGGGCGGCTTCGGTGAAGTTGGGCGTGATGATGTCCGCCTTGCTCACCAGCCAGCGCATGCGATGCACCATCTCCATGTCCATGGTGGGTTCGAGTTCGCCGTTGTCGCCGAGTACGGGGTCGACCACGGCGAAGCCGTCAGGAGTGCGGAACATGTCGATGCACTGGGCCACGATGGCGACCTGGTCGGGAGAACCGAGAAAGCCCGAATAGATGGCGTCGAAGCGTATGTTCAGGGACTTCCAGTGGTCGAAGAAGCGGCGCATCTCGGCGGTGAGGTCGATGAAGCTGAACCCTTTGAACCCGGATGTATGGGTCGAGAGCATGGCCGTGGGCATGGGGCAGACCTGTATGCCCATGGCAGAGAGCACGGGAATGGCGACCGTGAGCGAGGTGCGGCCGAAGCCTGAAAGGTCGTGGATGGCCGCAACGCGGGGTACGGGGCTGCGCACGGGGTCCTCCTTGTTCACGTCCGGTGGATACATGGCACTCCTTGTGGCCGGTATGCCGGGGCTGCGCACTCAGACGGCGAAGCCCCGGAACGCGGGCCAGCGGTGGGGACACCATCACGGAGTGGCGAAAAAGGCAATAGTCGGACGAGTGCGCGTTCCAAGAGAATCGAGTGGAGAACATGAAGGAGGGACGGGGGGAGGAGAGCCTCCGGTCATCCTCTCGGTGGAGGATGACCGGAGTATGATGCAGGGAGGGACGCGGACAGGGCTTGATGCCCCGGTCAGAAGAAATAGCCGGCGACGTAGCGTGTCGCCGTGGTGGCGAGCACGACAGCGAGCATCCACTTGATGAGGCGCGCAGGCACATGCTTCTGGCACCGTGCGCCAAGATACATGCCGCACATCCCCCCGAGGCCGAGCATGAGGCCGAGCATCCAGTCGGGGGATACAGAGAGGGCCGGATAGAACGGGGCGATGCCCATGTAGAACAGGACGCCTGCGATGGATGTGACGAAGGTGCCCATGAGTGCCGCCCCGGCTACGGTATGCACCGGAAGCCCGAAGACGGAGATGAGGAACGGGGCGATGATGGCGCCGCCGCCAATCCCGTACGTGCCGCCTATCATGCCCACCACGAGGCTGAGGATGAACGTGCCCTGCACCGGGAAGGTATGGGGTTCACCATAGAATTCGTATTCGACGGTGCGCCATGTGCGACGGACGACACGGGTCGTGGGCAGGCTTTCGGGGGCGACGCCCAGCGCCTCGGCCTGGGCGCGGTGGCGGGCGGCAAGTTCGGCGAATCGTTCGTCAGCACGTGCCTTGCCATTGCGTGCGGGGCGCAGCAGGTCGCGTACCATGCGGAAACCGATGTACAGCAGTACCAGCCCCACGAAGAGCTTGAAGTCGCGGGCATCGGGAAGCCACCTCACCCGGAGGAAGGCGCCCACGAGTACACCGGGCAGTGTGCCCGCGACGACCACCCATACGAGAGGCCAGACCATGCGTCCTTCGCGGATGTAGCGGGCGACACCGCTAGGGATGGCGACGATATTGTAGAACTGGTTCGTGGCGCTCACCGAGGGGGCGGTGTAGCCAAGCACGGACATCTGGAAGGGCAGGAGCAGAAACGCTCCGGAGATGCCTCCCATGGAGGCGAAGAACGATACGACGAAGGCGACACAGACGGGAAGCAGGGGATTGGCTTCGATGCCGGCGGTGGGAAAGTACATGGGCACCTCCACGATTATTTGAGGCACGAAAATATCATGTATCGTGTCAGTGAATCTAGCGTACAAGCCCGAACTTGTCACGAGGTTTCCGCGCCCTGTATCATGCCGCCAACGTCTTTGCCGCCACACGGTTCATCGGAATAACGGAGATTTCATGGAAGGTTCCCTCGAAACGCTTTTTGCCGGCGTCGCCTCAAGAGCCAATCCGGCAGGCATGCTCACCATTCCGGACGAGGTGCGTTGCCTCGATACCAACGACCTCGAAAAGCTCGAGTCCGCGTTCAGGGCATGGGTCGCCAAGGGACGAGGCGCAGGAGTCACGTTGGCACGCAGGCGTATTCTCGCTCTTTTCCTTCTCCTGCGGCATACGGGGGCACGTCTGGGAGAAGCCTCGGGTCTGGAGGGGCGGTCGCTTGTGCTTGAGAAGGGGCTGGTGAGGCTCGGCACGCCACCTCGCGATGTGCTCGTGGCGGAGACTGTGCTGGCAGAGATAGTGGGACTGGTCACCACGGGCGGAGGGCGTGAGTCGCCCGTGCTCCCGGAGTATCCCTTCGCGGTCGACCCGGGGCATGTGCGTCGCAAGTTCTACGCGTGCGCAGAGGCTGCGGGACTCGGGCGTGAGATGGGGTCACCATCGGTCTTGCGGCGTTCGCGGGCTGTGGAGTTGCTGCGGGGGGGGGTGCCTCTCCCCGCCGTCCAGCGGCTTCTGGGGCATGGCAATGCGGAACTCACCGCCGCCTATGTCGCCGTGCCGGATGACGCCATGCGTCGTATGGTGGGGGATGCCCTCGACAGGGAGCAGCGCAGAAGCAGTGCCCGCAACGCCTTCTTCGGCAGGGTAGAGGACGTCCGTATCGGGGATGTGCAGGCTTCAGTGCGTCTGCAGACACCGACCGGGCTCGAAGTGCTCGCCATCATCACCAATGACAGTCTCGAGGCCCTCGGTCTCGCACGGGGTGCCTATGCCCTCGCCGAGGTGAAGGCACCGTGGGTCGTACTGCAACGCGGTGAACACCCGCGCTCCAGTGCGGGCAACGTCTATCCGGGAGAGGTCGTCCGTGTCCGCAAGGGGGCTGTCTCGGCTGAGGTCATCGTGAGGCTCGATGCTGGAACGGAGGTCTGTGCCGTCCTCGCCGCTGACACTCTGGCGACGCTTGAACTGTGCGACGGGGCTCATGTCTGGGTCGTGATCAATGCCCTCTCTGTCATCCTCAATGCCGTATAGCGGCGCGTGTCGATGGCGAGGGGGGACACCGGGCCACATCTCCGGCGGGAGTGGCATTCGCTGGATGGCGCGTAGCGAATGGCTGTTGCATGCTCCCCTGCGCCGTCACGACAGGGAATCGTAACGGTCAGCCGATGTCGCGGCGAGTCCACCCGGTGCACGGATGCGACAAAGGCCCCGTGAGGGGCCTTTGTATGACGTCATCATGCCGTTCATGCGGTGGTTGCCTGCAGGCCACATCTCATTCGTGTCCGAGTTCCTTGCGCAGCCAGGCCTTGATCTCGGGCGTCGGTTCGAAAATTCCCTTCAGGTCACCGTATTCGTTGAGGAAGCTGTTCGCGAGTTGCTCGGGAAGGGCCACCGTTGCAAGTTCCTCGGCATGTTCCGAGTTGCGCCTCACAAGGCGTACTACGGGCCAGCCTGCCCATGTATCGACCACGAAGTAGGTGGATACGTCATCCTTCGAGCGCACAGGCGGATACTCCGCATGCCAGTCGTTGTTGCCCCATTCCAGATACATGGTAACCGCATGTTCAGGGGAAAGGTTCCAGTCTATATGGTGTCCGCTGAATGCCTTGAGGTCGTTCATGGTCTCTCCTCGTAGTTTGAAGGGACGGGCCGGACTGCCACTTCCGGCCCGTGGGTAGGCCCTTGCTTGTGAAGGAGTGCATGCCTGAGGAAGCATCACTTGAGTCAACAATAACTATTACTGATATGGTGTCAAGCAGGTTTTGAAAACACGAGGGCTTGACCTCGTGCGCCATGTATGACTTTATCAGGATTCAGGAGACCTGAGCAGGTCAAGGGCGGCCCGGTTGATGCGGCCGTATCGTCAGTAACCCCCAACCAGACAAGGGAGAGTTCATGATGAAACCCGAAGAGTTCGCCCAGCGTTTCATACAAACCGCTGAACAGATGGGCCATGTGCTCACACCGGGAGGGAACGTCATCTGCGATGGCGGCAAGAACATCTCGCCCGGCAAGGTGCAGGTCCTCTACAAGCGCTACGGCGAAGGATGCGTAGGCTGCGCATCCAAAGAGTTCCAGAACGATGCGCGCGGGTTGAAGCTTTTTCGTAGCATAGCGGAACGCGCCCTCGGGTAGCAGAACGCGTTTGCTTCCTGCTGCGCAACATTACGTAGCACCCACTGCTGTCACTGTGCTGCCTGCATGAAAAGAAGGCGGGCCGGAGTTTCCTCCGGCCCGCCGTTGTCGCGTATGGAGCGGCCCTTAGGCGTTGCCGCGTACACGCATGCGTGCAAGTGCGCGCTGCAGGGCAGCTTGCGCCCGAGCGTGGTCGACCTTTTCCTTGATCTGGGCAAGGCGTTGCTCGGCGCGGTCCTTGGCTTTCCGGGCTCTGTCGATGTCGATGTCCTCGGCACGTTCGGCGGATTCCGCAAGCACGGTCACCTTGTTGTCCGAGACCTCTGCAAAGCCGCCGGAGACGAAGACATGGTGCGTCTTGCCATTGGCCTTGTAGTAGAGGCTACCAATCGCCAGAGCGGACAGGAAGGGGATGTGGCTCGGCAATACGCCGAACTCGCCTTCGAAGCCCGGGGCACCCACGTAATCAACCTGCTCGCTGAGAACCAGCTTGTCAGGCGTCACGATTTCGAGGTGGAGCGACTTTTCCATTGGTCAGCTCCTTACTGCTCCTGGCGTTTCTTGTACTTCTCCAGAGCCATTTCGATGCCGCCCACCATGTAGAAGTCGCCTTCTGCGAGGTGGTCGTAGTCACCGTTCAGGATGCCCATGAAGCCCTTGATGGTGTCTTCAAGCTTCACGTACACGCCGGGCGTGCCGGTGAAGGTTTCTGCGACGTGGAACGGCTGCGAGAGGAAGCGCTGGATGCGGCGCGCGCGGGCGACGGTCAGCTTGTCCTCGTCGGACAGTTCGTCCATGCCGAGAATGGCGATGATGTCCTGAAGGTCCTTGTACTTCTGGAGTACCTGCTGAACCTGACGGGCAACGCCGTAGTGTTCAACACCCACCACGTTGGGGTCGAGGATGCGCGACGTGGAGTCGAGCGGGTCAACCGCGGGGTAGATGCCGAGTTCTGCAATCTGACGGGACAGAACGAGCGTACCGTCAAGGTGCGAGAACGTGGTTGCGGGCGCGGGGTCGGTAAGGTCGTCCGCGGGGACGTAGACGGCCTGAACCGAGGTGATCGAACCCTTGGTGGTGGAGGTGATGCGTTCCTGCAGGGCACCGAGGTCGGTACCGAGGGTGGGCTGGTAACCAACCGCCGAAGGCATGCGGCCGAGCAGTGCCGACACTTCCGAACCCGCCTGGGTGAAACGGAAGATGTTGTCGACGAACAGCAGCACGTCCTGGTTCTCGACGTCACGGAAGTACTCCGCGCAGGCGAGGGCGGTCAGGGCGACGCGGGCACGGGCTCCTGGCGGTTCGTTCATCTGGCCGTAGATGAGTGCGGCCTTCTCCAGAACGCCAGCGTCCTTCATTTCGTGGTAAAGGTCGTTCCCTTCACGGGTACGCTCACCAACACCGGCGAACACGGAGATACCGCCGTGCTGCTTCGCGATGTTGTTGATCATTTCCATGAGGATAACCGTCTTGCCGACGCCTGCGCCGCCGAAGAGGCCCATCTTGCCGCCCTTGGGGAACGGGATGAGCAGGTCGACGACCTTGATGCCGGTTTCGAGCAGTTCAACCTTGGTGTTCTGTTCGGTGAACTCGGGAGCAGCGCGGTGAATCGGAAGCGACTTGTCCGCGTTGATGGGGCCGAGTTCGTCCACGGGGCGACCCACGACGTTCATGATACGGCCAAGGGAGGCCTTGCCGACGGGCACCATGATGGGCTTGCCGGTGTCGGAGGCTTCCATGCCGCGCACGAGACCTTCGGTCGCGTCCATGGCGATGGTGCGCACGATGTTGTCGCCAAGGTGCTGGGCAACTTCGCAGACGAGGTCGGGCGCGTCCGTGTTGTTGGGGTTCTTGATATCCAGCGCGTTCAGAATGTTCGGCAGCTGGCCGCTCGGAAACTCGACGTCGACGACGGCGCCGATAACCTGAACGATCTTGCCAATGTTAGCACTCATAGATCTTACGCTCCCTTATTAACCTTTCAGCGCTTCAGCGCCGCCGACGATGTCCATCAGGTCGCGCGTGATCGAAGCCTGGCGTGTCTTGTTGAAGAGCAGCGTCAGTGCGCCAATCATGTCGTCACAGCTCCGGGTCGCGTTGTCCATGGCCGCCATACGGGCAGCATGTTCGCTAGCGGAGGTGTCGAGCAGACCACGGTAGATCTGCACCTTGATGAACCTGGGCAGCAACTCAGCCAGCAGGCCCTCGACAGCGGGTTCGTAGATGTACTCCTTGGAAGGTGCGGCTTCCGCCTCATCCTTCTTCTCGGAGGCAATGGGCAGGATGGGCAGCGTGATGGGCAGCTGCTTCGCCGTGCTCACGAACTCGCCGTACACCAGTACAACCTCGTCAAGTTCGCCGGTCAGGTAGTGGTTGATGACTTCCAGACCCAGCTTGTTGGCCAGTTGGAAGTCGAACGAACCCATCTGGTCGGCGATGGCGGTGACAACTTCGAAGTCCGCCTTGCGGATGGTGTCACGACCTTTCTTGCCCACACAATAGAACTTGACGGTCTTGCCTTCGGCGGCCTTCTGCTTGGCCAGCTTCAGCGCGGTACTGATAAGGTTCGCATTGAAGCTGCCGCACAGCCCGCGGTCGGAGGTGGCGAGAACGATACCACAGGTCTTGATCTCGTCACGTACCTCGAGCAGCGGATGCGCGGAGCCGTCCGCCTTGCTGGCGAGGTCGCCGAGCATGCCATAGAACTTCTCGGCATAGGGCCGGAACCGTTCTATGCGCTGCTGGGCACCGCGCAGTTTCGCCGAGGCCACCATGTTCATGGCCTTGGTGATCTGCTTGGTCTTTTTTACGCCAGCAATCTTGACTTTGACGTCTTTCAACGAAGGCATCTGCTACCTCCCGGTCCTAGGCCTGGTAGCCTTTTTTGAACTCAGCGATCGCAGCCTTCAGACGGTTTTCGATATCTTGGTCCAGAGCCTTCTTGGTCTTGATGTCATTCAGAATGTCGGCCTTGCCGCTTCTGAGGTAATCAAGCATGGCGGTCTCGAACTTGCGGATGTCGGCAACCGCGACGTCGTCCATGAGGCCACGGGTGGCGGCGTACATGGAGGCAACCTGCTCTTCGGTCGGCATCGGCTCGTACTGGGGCTGCTTGAGCAGTTCCACGAGACGGGCACCACGGTCGAGCTTCGCCTTGGTTGCCTTGTCGAGGTCGGAGCCGAACTGGGCGAAGGCGGCCAGTTCGCGGTACTGTGCAAGGTCGAGACGCATGGTACCGGCAACCTGCTTCATCGCCTTGATCTGCGCGGCGCCACCCACTCGGGAGACCGACAGACCGACGTTGATGGCGGGGCGGATACCTGCGTTGAACAGGTTGGGCTCAAGGTACACCTGACCGTCGGTGATGGAGATAACGTTGGTCGGGATGTACGCGGAAACGTCACCAGCCTGCGTTTCGATGATGGGCAGGGCGGTAAGCGAGCCGGCGCCGAGCGAGTCGTTCACCTTCGCCGCGCGCTCGAGAAGGCGCGAGTGGAGGTAGAAAACGTCACCGGGGTAGGCTTCACGTCCGGGCGGGCGGCGGAGGAGCAGCGACATCTGGCGGTAGGCCACGGCCTGCTTGGACAGGTCGTCGTAGATGATGAGCGCATGCTTGCCGTTGTTACGGTAGAACTCGGCCATGGTGCAGCCGGAGTATGCGGAGATGAACTGGAGCGGAGCAGGCTCGGAAGCGGTGGCGGAGATGATGGTGGTGTATTCCATCGCACCGTACTTGCGCAGGGTGTCCGCAACAAGGGCAACCGTGGCCTTCTTCTGGCCGATGGCCACGTAGAAGCAGTGGATGTCCGTGTTCTTCTGGGCCAGGATGGCGTCGATGCAGACGGCGGTCTTGCCGGTCTGACGGTCGCCGATGACCAGTTCGCGCTGGCCGCGGCCAATGGGCGTCATGGCGTCGATTGCCTTGATGCCGGTGGGCATGGGTTCATGCACCGACTTACGGGCGATGATGCCGGGAGCCTTGAGTTCAACGGGACGGAATTCCTTGGCGTCCAACGGGCCGAGGCCGTCGATGGGCTGACCAAGGGGGTTGAGCACGCGGCCCATGACCGCATCACCCACGGGCACAGAGAAGATCTTGCCGGTACGCTTGACCGGGTCGCCTTCCTTGATCTGGGTGTCGTCACCGAGAAGAGCAACACCGACGTTGTCTTCTTCAAGGTTCAGCACCATGCCCATGAGCCCGCCCGGGAACTCAAGCAGTTCCATGGCCATGGCGTTCTGGACACCATGGACGCGGGCGATACCGTCACCGACGTACAGTACGGTGCCGGTTTCGCTCATCTCCACGCGCTGCTCGTAGCTCTGGATTTGCTCTTCAATGATCTTGCTGATTTCTTCGGCTTTGATCTGCATAGCCCTACTCACCCCTCTTGATGTTGTCTTTGAGGATTCCCAACTGGGCCCGCAGGCTTGCATCGAGAATCCGATCGCCGACCTTCAGCACGACACCACCCAGAATGTTCTTGTCGACGCTGAATCCCAACTCAAGCTTGCGACCGGCCTGGGCCTCGAGCTGGGCCTTGACCTTGTCGCGCTTGGCGTTCGCAAGTTCGATGGCCGTCACCAGCTCACCGCGGATGACGCCCTTTTCGGCATCGAGAAGAATTCCGTAGTACGCCTGAATATCCTGGATGAAGGCAAGGCGTTCACGGTCCGCAAGCAAAAGGCAGAAGTTGCGGACGGTGGGGCAGACCTTGAGTTTGTCCAGAAGCTTCGCAATGACGTTGCGCTTCTCATCCGGGGTGAAGACCGGGTTGCGGAACATCCTTACGAGTTCAGGCGCGGTCTCAAGAGTTCCGGCAAGAGCAGCGAGGTCGTTGCCGAACGTCTCGAGGTCCGAGAGTCCCGACTTCTTGCCCAGGGCAAACAGCGCCCGGGCATATCTCCGTGCGACGATGTTGCCGGTCAATTGAGCACCACCTTGGTTAAGTATTTGTCGATGAGCTTTTCGTGCTCGTTGGCCGTGAGCTTTTCAGCCAGCAGCTTCTCGGCGGCAACGATGATCTCGTCGGCCATCTGGGCGCGCATGGCGTCGATGGCAGCCTTGATTTCGTTGTCGGCGGTACGCTTGGCCTGCTCGGTGATGAGCGACGCGGACTTCTCGGCCTTATCGATGATAGCGGCCTTGATGTTTTCGCCCTGAGCACGGTAGTCGGCCAGAATGGCCTGACGTTCGCTCTCAAGGTTCGCGATGCGACGCTCGACCTCTGCAAGCTGCTTCTTGGCTTCGGTCTTACGGGTTTCGAGATCGTTGAGCTCCTGCTCGATGCCCTGGCGACGTCCGGTGAAGAAGCCCACTATCTTCTTGCCGGCCGCCTTCCAGATGATCCCTGCGAAAATGACGAAGTTGACGACGCGGAACGCGAAGTTACCCCAGTCGGGGCCGTGTCCGCTGTCGCCGGAGGCATAGGCCATGCTCGCAAAGAAAAGCGTCATGGCTCCTGCCGCTGCCGTGATTTTCAGCCCTTTCAATGCCCAACCCTCCTTGCTGTGCGCTCGGTGCGCTGGTTATCCGAGGACCTTAGCAGTAGCCTTGGCGGCGAGGGCACCCACCTGGCTCCTGAGGCTGTCCATGGCCGTGGCGACCTGGGCGGACACATCGGCGCGGGCCTTGAGCAGATAGTCCTGTGCCTCCTTGTTGGCGGCAAGAACGATATCATGCTCGCGGGCCTGCCCCGCTGCCCTCGCCAGTTCGCGTTCGGAAGCGGCTTCCGAACGTGCCTGTGCGAGGATTGCCTCATAGTTCTTGATCTTGGCCTCGGCCTGGCCGGAAAACTGCTCGGACTCTCCGAGCAGCCCCGCCATCTTGTCCTGCCGCTGCTTGATGATCTCCCGAACCGGACGGATCAGGAGAGCGTTGAGCACGACCAGCGTGACAAGAAAGTTCACCAGCTGGAATAGCATTGTGATGTTTAAATCGATCATGCCTGCTCCCTAGGTGAGGTTGTGAATTAAAGCTCAAAGTCGGATTGGCTTTAGCTGTTTTCAACCCTTGTGTCAAAAGCTTTTTTCTTTGCATTCGCTTCTTTGCGACCATTTTCAAGGCGCAAGTGTGCGGTATGGTGATGTAAAATCACACAAGTCCCGCGAGGCACCCAAAAAGACGTCTTTGCCTGTTCGTACTTTATTGCAGCTATCCGATCTCACTGATGTTATTGTTTGAGAGAACACTCAATTCTGGGCCGCTTGCATCAGTCCGCGCTCGAAATGCCATTTCGGAACGCCTTCATTCCATAGCCGGGGTGCAGATGAAAAAAAAGCCCGTCTAACCGACGGGCGTGACGAATGCGAATGTGCTTGTTTTCGGGCTTCGCCGGGTGGGCTCGCGTGTCGCTGCCCGGCGTGATGCTGCCGTATCCCAAGGGGACGTGCCCTTTGCCGTACCTGCCGGATTCTCTGAAAGGCCTCGGTGATAAGAGGGGAATCCCGTAAAATCCTTAGGGCGTATGCCGCAAAGCGTGTCTTGCCATTGACACGCCACGCAGGGAGGATGGGGCAAACGCGACCATGACTGCGCCTGCATACGCTCATACCCTGATGAGTGGGGTTAAAAGGGCCTACAGCGGGTTTCCGTGGTCATATGCGAGAGTGTGTGCGAAGCGGGGGCTTCGCGTCTCCTGAGGCCTTCTGGGGCTGTTCGCGGCCTTGCTGCCAAAGAGCGCCATGCCGGGACAGGTGGTTCTTTCTGGCTATAGTCGAGCTTACTGTGCGGTGGCGGTGCTGTCTGCACCCATGTGCACTTCGCCCTCGATGCGGGCACCGTCTTCCATGATGAGCGCAGGTGTGCGGATGGTGCCGTTGATGATGCCGGTCTTGTGGATGACGATCTTACGTGTCGCTGTCACCTCTCCGTTGACGGTACCGCTGAGCACGAGTTGGCCCACATTGAGCGTGCCGTCGATGATGGCGTCGGTGCCGACGATGAGTGTGCCGTCGGACGTGATCTCGCCGGTGAATGTACCGTCGATGCGCACTGCACCCTGAAAGTTGAGCTGTCCTTGGTAGCGGGTTCCCGAACCGAGGAAGGCGTTGATTTCATCTTTGCTCATCACTGGCTCCTGATGTGTGTTTGCAGCGGCAGAACGGCTAGTTGGTCTTGAAGACGAAGCGTCGCATGGAGACGTTGAGAACGAGTCCGATGAGGGAGAAATTGACCAGTGTGGCACTGCCCCCATAACTGATGAAGGGTAGCGGGATGCCCACGACCGGCATGATGCCGACGACCATTCCCGTGTTGATGAGAATCTGCCAGAAGAAGTAGAAGAATACACCTGCTGCCAGCGTGCTGCCGAACCTGTCCTTGGCGTCGCGCGCGGTGTTGAAGATGCTCAGCAGGAAAAGGCTGAACAGGGCAAGCAGGGCGACGCAGCCGACAAATCCCCACTCCTCCCCGAAGACGGCGACGGCGAAGTCGGTATGCTTTTCCGGCAGGAAGCGCAGCTGGCTCTGTGTGCCCCCCAGAAAGCCTTTCCCCCATAACTCACCGGAACCGATGGCAATCTGTGACTGGATGATGTGGTATCCCGCGCCAAGGGGGTCGTTCTGCGGATCGAGGAACGTGAGAATACGCTGCTTCTGGTAGTCGTGCAGGCAGAACCAGCCTAGCGGGAGAAGGGGAGGGACCACGGCAAGGCAGACCTTGAGCACGCGCCACTGGATGCCGTGGTAGAGGATCATGCCGCCGAGAAGCAGCAGGAGATTCAGGGTCGTGCCGAGGTCGGGCTGGATGACGATGAAGGCGGCAGGCACCAGTCCCACGCCCAGCACCTTGAAGAGCTCGGTCCAGTTGAGGGAGTTCTTGTCGCCCGAAAGGAGACGCGCTCCGAGGATGAGGATGCTGATTTTCGCGATTTCGCTTGGTTGCAGGTTGAACAGGCCGAATGACAACCAGCGCCGCGCCCCGTAGATGACCTTGCCGAAGGGCGGAACACATGCCAGCAGGAGGACCGTCAGGATGAAGATGGGCCATGCAAGGCTTTTGAGATGCCTGTAATCGAAAAGCATGAAGGTGATCATGCCGCCTAGGCCGATGAGTCCCCACACCAGCTGCTTCTGGTAGAACGACGAGACTTCGATGCCGTCTTCGATGCGGACGCCGCTGGCAGAGTACAGGTTGGCCGCCCCGACGCAGAACAGGATGAAAGTGAAGGCCAGAAGCCCCCAGTTCATATGCGTGATGAGCCGTCTGTCGATGGGTGTCATGGTCTGTACTCCCCGAAAAGCTTGTCGTACACACGCTTCACGACAGGTCCGGCAGCCGAGCCGCCATGCCCTCCATGTTCGAGCATGCATACCACCACGTAGCGCTTGCCATCCTTCTCGCCCCAAGAGGCCATCCATGCGTGGTCGCGGTGCTCGTAGGCCATCTGTTCGACCTTGAGCCGCTCCTCACCGACAATCCTGACGACCTGCGCCGTGCCCGTCTTGCCGCCGAGTACCGCATCGGGGCGTCGAAGCACCTTGGCGGTTCCTGCGTCCGTGGCGACAGTCAGGCGCATGGCTTCCATGACAAGTTTGCGACCTTGCGTGGTCATGGGGGTCGTGCCCTTGACGATCGTCGGCTCGTCGAGAAGCAGGCTCGGTTTCAGCAGTTTGCCGCCGTTCATCAGGGATGAGACGAAAACCGCCACCTGAACCGGAGTGACCAGCGTGAACCCCTGTCCTATCGAGACGTTCAGGGTTTCCCCACGGTGCCAGGGTTCACCGAACCGTCTGCGCTTCCACGACTTGGAGGGGACTAGCCCCGATTTCTCATGTGGCAGGTCGATGCCTGTGGGAGCCCCGAATCCGCAGGCCTTGGCGAACTGTTCGAGCTTGTCGATGCCGAGTCGCTCGGCCATCTGGTAGTAGTAGACGTCGCATGATTCGATGAGCGAACGCATCATGTCCACCGACCCGTGCCCGCCCTTTTTCCAGCACCGGAATGTCTGGCGGCCCAGTTGCACGGCCCCGTTGCAGTAGACGGTCTCGGAGGGGGAGATGCCTTCGTTGAGGATCATTCCTGTCATCATCAGCTTCCAGACCGACCCCGGAGGGTAGACACTCTGTATGATCCGGTTCTGCAACGGGTGGCGCGGGTTGTCGCGGAGGGCTACCCAGTCCTTCTGGCTGAGGCCTGCGGCGAAGGCGTTGTTGTCGAACGAGGGGGACGTGACGAGCGCCAGCAGCTTTCCGGAGTCGGGGTCCATGACCACCAGCCCCCCGGCCTGGCCTTCGAAGGCGTCCCAGGCTGCCTGTTGTATTCCAGCGTCAAGGCTCAGCTCGATGTTCTCGCCGCTCTCAGGTTGCTCGACGAGCTTGCGGTTGAGGTTGCGCCCGAGGACGTCGACCTCGATCTGGTATTGCCCCTTGTGACCGCGCAGGCGTTGTTCGAGTACGAGCTCAAGACCCTGTTTGCCGACGAAGTCGCCGAGACTGAGCCCTTTGTCGTTCTCAAGCTCCTGTTCGTTCGCTTCTGCCACGTACCCGAGGATGTGCGCGAAGAGAGGTCCTTGCGGGTAGTTGCGTTTCGAGCGGGTGATGATCTCCAGCCCCGGCCAGTGGATGATCTCCGATTCGATACGGGCAAGCAGGTCGAAGGGCATGTCGGAGATGAGCAATAGCGGTTCGAAGGGCTTCACGCGCTGTCTGTCCTGATTGAACTTGGCGGTGAGCTTCTCGACCGGGGTGGCTGTCCATTGCGACACCTGCGCGAGTGTCGCCGGAATGTCGCGGCAGTCCTCACGGATGAGTGCAAGCCCGAAAGCGGGCCTGTTCTCGGCAAGCAGCGCACCTTGCCGGTCACGGATAAGCCCGCGTGAGGCGTAGATGCGTTCCTGTCTGAGGCGGTTGTCCTGCGCTAGACGGGCGTACTCCTCCCCACGGTGAATCTGCAGGTACCAGAAGCGCACCACGAACAGGAAGAAGAGAAACCCCACAAGGCCCTGCAACAGAAGCAGGCCGGAACGGGGCGGCTGGAAACCTTCCGGGTCAAAGTGGATGTGCATCGGGGACGAACCTTCGGCGCAGTTCGAGGGCTGCGCGCCATGTGGGGGGAATGAAGAGCGCCTGAAGGATGCTTTCGTCCATGAGCTGCCGCAACGGGAGTTCCAGGTTCTGCAACGATGCCATCATGTCGCTGATGAGGTAGTGCACCAGTCCCAGACAGGCGCTGAGCAGAAAGACGAATACGAAGTTCTCGACTTCGAAGAGCCAGCGCCCCATGTAGAAGAGGGCGATGGTCGCCCCGTACCAGAGCAGGGTCGACCCGAACGCCAGCGTTCCCATGCCCTCCTGAAGGAGGATGATGGTGGGCAGAAGCCATAGCAGACGGGTGAGTCGTCCTTCCTGTAGTGCGATGATGAGCCCGATGACAAGCGCATCGATACCCGGCAGTAGCAACTGCATCCAGATGCCCACCACGAGAAAGGTCATCCACCATAACGCGTCGCGTGGCGACATGGCGGCCTACCGGGGTTTGCGCGCCTGTGTGGCGGGCGCGGGCTGCGTTTGGGGCTGTGCCGTGCCGTTGGAGGCGTGCACGGGAGCCTGCTGCAGGGCGTATCGTGCAGGAGGCCGCTGCATGAGCAGGACCTCTTCAAGGGATTCGAAGTCGACGAGGGGGGCTGCGAGAACCCCCTGGAACATGGAGAGGTCGGGAGGCGTGACGGTGATGACCCGGGCTACAGGCAGACCCTTGGGAAAGGCCCCGTCGAGTCCCGAGGTCACGAGGATTTCGCCTTCATCAAGTTTGGCGTTGACGGCGACATAGCGCACCTCGAGCGGATTGCCTGGGCCACCGCCCACGAGCACTCCCTGCGTGCGGTTGTCGTGGCTGATGACGGAGACGCGGCTGCCGGAATCCACAAGAAGGAGCACAGAGGCTGTATGTGGCCCGGAACGCAACACGCGTCCGACAACACCGAGATGCGTGGCGACGGGAGTACCGGGGGCCGCTCCCGTGAAGTAGCCGTGGTCGATGGTGATGGTGTCGAGAACCCCTTGCGGCCCCAGACGCGAGGCCAGTACCCGGGCTCCCACGGCCTGCCAGTCGTCGGGGGGGGCGAGGGTCAGCAGTTGGCGCAGGCGTGAAAGTTCCGCCCGGTCTTCGGCGTATTGCGCCAGTTGTCTGCTGGTGACTTCCAGTTGCGCCTTGAGACGGTCGTGGTCTTCACGCACTCCGACGAGGTTGATGTAATGATCCCAGAAGGTGACGACACGGTCGTGCGCCCAGAGGGCAGGACGCAGCACGGCACCCACGACCTCGAGGCCGGTGTTGTCGGCCAGGCGGTCGAGGGTGCCCGTGCGCTGGTTCCACGAATAGAGGCCGAGGTACAGAAAAAGGATCGGTACCAGCAGCAGGATGACGCGCTTGGGAGTCACGTTAATCTATGCAGACCTCTTTGAGGATGTGCAGATTGTCGAGTGCCTTGCCGGTGCCGACGACAACCGTGGAAAGCGGGTCGTCCACTACGGTGATGGGCAGCGACGTCTCTTCACGAAGCAGCTGGTCGAGCCCCTTGAGGAGCGCGCCACCGCCGGTGAGCACGATGCCCCGGTCGACGATGTCGGCTGCGAGTTCGGGCGGCGTCTGTTCGAGGGCGATGCGAACCGCCTGCACGATGCTGTCCACCTGTTCGGAGATGGCCTTGCGGACCTCCTCCGACGTGATGATGATGTTCTGCGGAATGCCGGTGACGAGGTCGCGGCCCTTCACCTCAAGCTGGTGCTCGGGGTCGAGAGGGTAGGCGGAAGCGATCTTGATCTTGATCTCCTCTGCCGTGGATTCGCCGATGAGCATGTTGTACTTGCGCTTCACGTGGGTCATGATGGCTTCATCCATCTTGTCGCCGCCCACGCGCACGGAGCGCGAGTACACGATACCGGAAAGTGATATCACTGCCACTTCGGTGGTGCCGCCGCCGATGTCGACCACCATGTTGGAGGTAGGCTCCTGAATGGGCAGGTTGGCACCGATGGCTGCCGCCATGGGCTCCTCGATGAGGTACACCTCACGGGCTCCCGCGCTCTGGGCCGATTCCTTGACGGCGCGCTTCTCGACCTGCGTGATGCCGGTGGGAACGCATATCATGATGCGCGGCCGGACGAGCCTGCGCGAGTTGTGCACCTTGGAGATGAAATGGCGGAGCATGGCCTCGGTAATCTCGAAGTCGGCGATGACGCCGTCCTTCATGGGGCGTATGGCCTGAATGTTACCGGGGGTGCGGCCGAGCATGCGTTTAGCGTCCTGACCGACGGCGAGGACGACATTGTTGCCGCGCGAGTCCTTCTTCACGGCCACGACCGAGGGCTCACGCAGGACGATGCCTTGTCCCTTGACGTAGACACAGGTATTGGCTGTGCCGAGGTCGATTGCAAGGTCGTTGGAGAACATGCCGAGTACGAAATCCAGAATCTTGGCCATATGCGGTCACTTGCCTCTCTGGGGGGGAATGCGTATGAGGTTCGAGAACAGGGTGTTCTTCTAAAAAAAGCACCATGTCAATCGAAAATAAAATGAACAGATATAATACGTTGTCAGCGTATTTCAGGCGGCGCTTCGGCGTCAGGGTGCAAAAGGTTCCGCTCGACGCGGGAGCATCGTGCCCCAACCGGGACGGCACACTCTCGCGTGGCGGATGTGTGTTCTGCAATCCTGCCGGATCCGGGTCCGGCATGGGTGGGGCCGGTCTGTCGCTTGAGGAACAGTGGGCGCTCTGGCGTGCCAGATATGCCCGTTCGCGCAACGCAGCCCTGTACATAGCCTATTTGCAGTCGTTTTCCAATACATACGGTTCCGCCGAACGACTTCGCGAAATGCTGCTGCAACTCCGAAGGCTTGAGGGCATTTCTGGCATCTCTGTGGGCACGCGTCCCGATTGTCTGGATGGCCCGAAGCTCGACCTGCTCGCCGACGCCGGGTTCGACGAGACATGGCTCGAACTTGGGGTGCAGTCAGCCCATGACGATACATTGCGACGCATCAACAGGGGGCATGACGCCGCCTGTTCTGCCGCTGCCATCCATGGGGCCGCTGCCCGTGGGCTGCGCGTGTGCGCCCATGTCATCTTCGGGCTTCCCGGCGAATGTGCCGAGGCCATGCTGGACACTGTCCGCTGGCTCAACGGTCTGCCTGTCCTCGGGGTCAAGTTCCATGCACTGTATGTATGCAGAGGTACGACACTGGCTGCGCAGTGGCGTGGGGGACTGTACGACCCCATGTCGCAGTCGGCCTATGTAGACCTGATGGTGGAGGCACTGGCGCTACTGCGTTCGGACATCGTCGTGCATCGTGTGGTGGGCGAACCTTCGGGCGATGAGCTTCTGGCCCCGGAGTGGGCTGCGGACAAGCGCGCCACGATGGCCCTCGTGCAGCAGGCCCTTGCCACCCAGGGACTGTGGCAAGGGTGCAGGACGGATGCCCCCGTGCGTCCTCTGTGGTATGATAACCCTGCCGAGTTGACGGGGCGGGCCGACGCCGATGCGGCAGCCTACGCGGCCCTGTGTGAGCGGCAGCCTCTCTATCGTCCTGCCTCGAACACCTCGGCCCCCTGACGGAAGTGCCCGGTCGCGTGGACGTTGCCTGTCTTCAAAGCCACGAACGAATCGGCTTGTACAAGGAGTCATGTATGGTGGATGTGCTGGTGGCCGCACCCTTGCGGCTTGAGCTTCACTGGGAGCAAGGCGTTCTCGCTGAAACGGTTCTCGGTTGGGCGGGCGAGGGTGAGAAACCCGTGTTGCTGACCGAAGAGGCGCGTTCGGTGCAGGCTTGTCTCGTGCGCTATGTGGCTGGCGAGGATGTGGAATGGCCTTCACTGCCTCTGGCGTGGGACCGTGTCACACCATTCCGGCGCAGGGTGTTGCAGGCGCTCGTGGCGGATGTCCCTGCTGGCGCGGTGACGACCTACGGCGACCTTGCGGCACGTGCGGGCAGTCCCGATGCCGCCCGGGCCGTGGGCGGGGCCATGGCCAACAACCCGTGGCCGCTGCTCATACCCTGCCACAGGGTGCTCGGGGGAGGCGGTCGGCTTGGCGGGTTCTCCGGCGCGGGATTGCCCATGAAGCGGTGGCTGCTGGACCATGAAGGCTGCGCCGACAAGGGGGCACGGTGCTGAACCGGGCTTCGCTCGAAGGCGATGTGGAGGCGCGCCTGCGTCGCCTTCCTATCGGGCATTGCCTTGACCTGCGTACATTCAAGCGCAACCGGTCGGTCTGCTTCCATCGTACTGGCGCTGACGCCTATGGCGTGGTCGAGAAGGGATTCCATGAAGAGTCGTGGGAGGGCCTTTCGCTGGATGAGGCCTTGCGGCTGCTACGAACCCTGCTGCGGCGCGAATTCCCCAGAAGTACGAAGGTGCGCTGCTATACGTTGTCCTCTCCTGATGCCGCCGACGTCAATCGCATGGGGCACGGTGCGGGCAGGTTCGGGATTGCGCGATAGGGAGGCGGGCGCAGAGTGGCCCTGGGGAGTGACCGCCGCCGTGCACTGAACGACTCTCCATCCAGACAGAGAGGCCGACGCTCCCGATAGCGTCGGCCTCTCTGACTTGGAGGATGCGTAATACGCAATGAAGGCACAAGATCGCTCTTGTGCCTTCAGGGAGCCGGACACCCGGCAACAACTGTTACCGTTGCTTCCTTTCGGACCTGGCGGGGTTGGCAGCGTTACCGCCGCCCGGCTCCCGCGCGCTGCATTCCTGCGGCGGGGATAATCTGGCGGAGAGGGAGAGATTCGAACTCTCGGTACCGGGTTAGGGTACACACGATTTCCAATCGTGCTCCTTCGGCCATCTCGGACACCTCTCCGTGCGAGACGCAGTACCTAGCAAATGCCCGGACCCTTTGCAAGTGGAAAAAACAAGGGCAGTGGTCGAAACCACTGCCCATCGCCTCTTTTCGTGCGGTCAGGCGTCCTTTCCCGGCTTTTCCCGCTCACGGCGGGGACGTACGGGGCCTCAGCAGCCGCCGTGTCCGCCGGTCATGAAACGGCGACTCACCCACAGCCACACGGCGAGAATGCCCACAAGAACCAGTATGTCCTGGGTGGTCACGGCTAGATGCCCATGACGTTGTAACCGCAGTCCACGAAGTGGATTTCACCCGTCACGGCGGCGGAAAGGTCGGATGCGAGGTACACCGCGCTGCCGCCCACATCGTCGATGGTGACGTTGCGGCGAAGCGGGGCGTGTTCTTCGATGTGGTTGAGGATGTTCTTGAAGCCGGAAATGCCCGAGGCTGCCAGCGTCTTGATGGGGCCGGCGCTGATGCCGTTGATGCGAATGCCCTTTTCGCCGAGGTCGACAGCGAGGTAGCGCACCGATGCTTCAAGTGCTGCCTTGGCGACACCCATGACATTGTAGTTGGTGATGACCTTCTGTGAACCGTAGTAGGTCATGGTGATGACAGAGGCGCCGGGGGCGAGGAGTCCTTCGAACGCCTTGCAGACCGACACCAGCGAATAGGCTGAAACGTCCAGTGCGAGGCGGAAGCCGTCGCGAGAGGTGTCGATGAATCGACCGTGAAGGTCGTCGCGATGGGCGAAGGCCACAGAATGGACGATGCAGTCCACCGTGCCCCACTTCTCGCGCACGAGGTCGGCGGCACCCGCCACTTGTGCGTCGTCGGTCACATCACAGGGAAAGGTGAAGTCGCCCCCGAGTTCTTCACAGATGGGGTCGACGCGCTTCTGGATGGCTTCGCCGACATAGCTGAAGGCGAGGCGGGCACCTTCGCGGCGGAAGGCCGACGAAATGCCGTAGGCGATGCTCTTGTTGTTGGCGACCCCGAAGACGAGTGCTTTCTTTCCTTCAAGCAGCATGTATTACTCCGTTGCGTTGGGCACACGACATGGCGCGGCAAGGTGTCGCGCTGCATGTGCGGCCGTGCGGGGTGGTGTGCGGAAGGGGCGCACGGCCCCTTCCATGCTGCACCCTACAGCGAAAGTGTACGACCGGTCAAAATCTCGTAGGCTTCGAGATACTTCTTTCGGGTCTCGGCGATGACATCGGCAGGCAGGGCAGGGGGAGGCGGGGTCTTGTCCCACGGCTGGGCCGACAGCCAGTCGCGCAGGTACTGCTTGTCGAAGCTCGGCTGTCCCTTGCCGGGGGCGTAGCCCGCTGCGGGCCAGAACCGCGACGAGTCGGGGGTGAGCACTTCGTCGATGAGGATGAGTTCGCCATCCACAAGGCCGAATTCGAACTTGGTGTCGGCGATGATGATGCCGCGGCCTTCGGCGTATTCACGCCCCTGCGTGAAGATGTCCAGCGCGAGACGCTCGACCTTGTCCAGAAGGTCCTTGCCGAGCATGGTCTCGGCCTGCGCGAGGGTGATGTTCTCGTCGTGCTCGCCGAGTTCAGCCTTGGTGGAGGGGGTGAAGAGCGCCTTCTCCAGCTTGGCGGATTCGAGCAGTCCCGCAGGCAGGCTGTACCCGCACACCTTACCGCTGCTCTTGTAGTCCTTCCAGCCCGACCCGGTGATATGCCCGCGCACGATGCACTCAATGGGCAGGGGCTTTGCCTTGCGCACGAGCACTGCGCGGCCTTCGAGCATGTCACGGTACGCTTGCAGCGGGGCCGGGAACCGGTCGACGTCGCGTTCGACGAGGTGGTTCTTCACGAGACCCGCGAAACGATCCATCCAGAACAGGGTAATCTGATTGAGGATGACGCCCTTGTAAGGGATGGGCTCGTTCATGATGACGTCGAAGGCCGACATGCGGTCGGTGGTGACGATGAGCAATGTCGATTCGTCGATGTCGTAGATGTCGCGGACCTTGCCCCGCGAGCGAAGGGGGTATTCCTTGATGTCCGTGCTGGTGACGACCTGCATGAAAGGCTCCTTACTCTTACTGTTGGCTGTTGCGGGATGCTGCCGAACGGGCGTGGGCCTCAAGTCCTTCAAGGCGCGCAAGGCGCGCCACCGCGTCGGCGTTACGCTCGGCGAACGCACGTGACGCGGCGATGATGCTGGTGCGCTTGCAGAACGTCTGCACCGAAAGCGCTGAAGAGAAGCGGGCCGTGCCCATGGTGGGCAGAACGTGATTGGGGCCGGCGAAGTAGTCGCCGAGTGGCTCGGGAGAATAGGGGCCAAGAAAGAGTGCCCCGGCGTGCCGCAGGCTCCCCGCAAGTTCCCAGGGCTGAGCGGTGAGCACCTCAAGATGCTCCGGGGCCACGCGGTTGGCGATGGCCACGGCGACATCCATGTCTGGAACGACGACCACGGCACCCCAGTCGGCAAGGGCCTTGCGGGCGATGTCGGCGCGCGGAAGCGTGGCAAGCTGGCGTTCGAGTTCCGCAGTGACGGCTTCGGCGAGTGCTGGTTCCGTGGTGACAAGTATGGACGAGGCCAGCGGGTCGTGCTCGGCTTGCGAGAGCATGTCGGCGGCGACCCAGTCGGGGCGCGCCGTCGCATCGGCGAGGATGAGAATCTCGCTGGGGCCTGCTATCATGTCGATGGCAACGCGGCCTTGTACCATGCGCTTGGCAGTGGTGACGAAGATGTTGCCCGGTCCGGCGATGACATCCACGGGCGCGATGGTCTGTGTGCCGAAGGCAAAGGCCGCCACGGCCCATGCACTCCCCGCCCGGATGATGTCGGTGATGCCCAGAATGTGGGCGGCGGCGAGCAGGTGCGGATTGAGAGTGCCGTCGGGACGCGGGGGCGAGGCTACGGTGATGCTCGTGACGCCTGCCACCTGAGCGGGGATGGCGTTCATCAGCAGACTTGACAGCAGGGGCGTGTCGCCTCCTTTGCCGCCGGGCACATAAAGACCGGCACGGTCGACCGGGGTTACCTTCTGCCCGAGAATGGTGCCGTCATCATGGGTGACGAACCACGACCGTTCCTTCTGCGCTTCATGGAAGCTGCGGATGTTATCCGCTGCCTGCCTGATGATGGCGATGTCGTCGGCAGGGACGGAAGCCACGGCCTGCGCCACCTCTTCTGAGGTGACGTGCAGTAAGGCGGGGGTGAAATCGGGACAGTCGAAGCGGCGGGTATACTCGGCGAGGGCTTCGTCACCCTTGCTGCGGACGGCGGCGAGAATGTCGCGCACGACGGGTTCGACGGCGTCATCGGGGTCGTATCGTCCGGCGAGCATGTCGCCGAGAAGAGGCCATTGCGCCTCTGACTGGAGAGTGAGGATGCGGCAGGGCATGGGGCCTCCGGGATGAGGTTCTGGCGTGGCCCTTCATATATAAGGCTTGGCGAAAAGTCGAGGCTGCGCCGAAAACGAAGCCGGGGGCCTTGCGGCCCCCCGGCGTGTGTACGTCAGGCGAAGCGGGGCTTAGAATTCGTAGATGAAGTAGAAGGCCAGCTTCTTGGCGTCGGAGGTGTCGGAGTTGGCGTTGCCCCAAGTTTCTTCGTCGAGATCCAGCTTGATGTAGCCCATTTCGGCCACGAGGGAGAGGTTCTCGTAGATCTTGTAGGTGGTGTCGAAGTTCACTTCCCAAGCGCTGTCTTCGTTGGTCAGGAAGACGGCACCCTGTGCAGGGGTGACCTCGTCGACGAGACCGGCGTTCTTCTTGAGCAGGTCGGCGTCGTTGGTACCCTTCATGTAGGCTACGCGGAAGACGTGCGACAGGTTCTCGATGAAGGAGATGTCGGCGAGTTCAAGGCCGAGAGCCCAGCTGCCAGCGCCGTTCAGGCCGAAGTTGGTGTCGTCGTAGTAGACGGAACCGGGGAAGCCGAAGCTGGTCGGGGCCCAGGACTGGGGCGACACGGAAGGCATACGCTCGGAACCGTTGTTGATGTCGTCGTCTTCACCGGAGCCGTACCAGGCGAAGAGACCGGGGGTGACCATGCCAAGCTTGTAGGCAGCCTTGGCGGAAAGCAGCCAGCCGCTACGCTCGGAAGCGTCAACGTCGGCTTCCTTGGCACCGTAAGAGAAGTCGGCCTTCAGCGAGAAGGGATCGAACTTGCTCATTTCGAAGGCCACGCCGCCCCACCATGCGTCGAACGAGTTGGTTTCGGAGTCCTGGTTGCCGAGACCGGAAAGCTGAGAGACGGACAGCATCCCGCTCGTGTAGGCGCCCCACGAAGAACCGTTGTACTTGGTGCTGTCAGAACCGTTGACGTCCTTGCCAGCGGAAGCGTAGGCGGCGTAGGGGGTGACCTTGAAGCCGTCGAGGGTCACGGGCACGGCGAGGCCGAAGATGTCGACTTCGTCAAACGCATTCTTGCCACCATCGGCGTCGGACTTGTCACCGGCGGTGTCGTAGGGGCGAGCCCAGAACGCGGTGGCGGAGACCATGTCGTTGAAGGCGTAGGAAAGGGTCAGGGCAGCCACGTCGTCGTCGAGGATGGGGCTGGAACCGAAGGTGGCGCCGGGCAGGGCGAGGCCCTGGATACCCATGCGGACCTTCAGGTCGGTCTGCGGCACGGTCCAGTCGATGTACGAACGACGGACCTTGACGACCTTGCCGTCGGCACCGAGAGCGCCGTCGTTGGTACCCCAGTCCTGGTGGCCGATTTCGAAGTACACCACGCCCGAAAGATTTTCATTGGCGACAACGTCGATCTGGGTGCGGAAACGCTGGTGGGCGTTGAAGGTGTCACCACCGGAACCGCCCTTGTCCTTGTCGTAGTAGTCGAGGCTGTCGGTGAAGCCGAAGCCGAGGGCCCAGTAGCCCTTGGCCTTGATGTCGGCGGCGTGTGCGCCACCGAAGGCGCCGAAGACGAGACCGGCGGCCAGCAGCAGAGTAACGATGCGTTTCATGTTCGATCCTTCCTTCAGATGCGGTTGCAAATAAAACCTGACGTCACATGACGTTTTGGTTACATGAACTGCAACTGGTTGGCAAGGCATGGAAAGCCATGTGGTGCAATTTTTAATACCGGTATGTCTCTCGTTACTGCACTGGTTGTGTGCATAGTTCGCGTCTGTTGACGTTTTTGTGATTGGCGCTGATTCGTAGGAGTTCGGCATGTGCCTTCAGAACGTCAGGCCGTGCTCACAACGCGCTTGTGGTGTTGGCCGTCGCGACTGTTTCAGTAATCGGGAGGTCAGAAGGATGAGAGCATCGGTGTGGCATGAGTGTGCGTCTTCGTGTCTTGATGTTGCGCATGAAAAAGGGGAGGCCTTGCGGCCTCCCCTCGCATGTCGCGGATGCGGCGATGCTTAGAAGCTGTACTTCAGGTTGAAGCCGAGCTTCATAGCGTCGTCGTATTCGGCGTTGCCCCAGGTGTCTTCGTCGACGTCGAGCTTGATGTAGCCCATTTCGACGATGAGGGCGAGGTTCTCGTAGATGTTGTAGGTGTGGTCGAAGTTCACTTCCCACGCGCTGTCTTCGTCGGTCAGGTACAGGCCGTTGCCGTCCTGCTTCAGGTCGGCATGACCGTTCTTGGCCATTTCGGCGTCGTTGGTGCCCTTGATGTAGGCGACGCGCAGGGTGTGCTTCAGGTTTTCGATGAAGCTGATGTCAGCAAGCTGCAGACCAACACCCCAGGTGCCAGCGCCGCTCACGGTCAGCAGCGAGTCGGTGGCGATGGGGGCGCCGACCTTGTCCATACCGAAGGAGGTGGGACCGAAGTCGGGCGAGATGTAGGGCATGCGCTCGGAACCATTGTTGGCGTCGTCGTCGTCGCCAGAGGCGTACCAGGCGAAGAGACCGGGGGTCATCATGCTCATCTTGTAGTCAAGGGAGCCGATGACGAGCCAGCCGGAGCGTTCCCATTCTTCGCTGTCAGCCTGCACGGAACCGTAGATGCCGTCCATCTTGAAGCGGATGGGGTCGAACATGGACAGTTCGTACGACAGGCCACCCCACCATGCGGTGGTGTCCTTGTCGAAGGTGGTGGTAGCGCCAGCGGGGAGGTTGGCAGGACGAAGACCAGCGGCAGCCTGCTTCCAGGAAGCGCTGTTGTACTTCGTGGCGTCGGAACCGTTGAGGTTCTTGCCGATGGAGGAGTAGGCACCCCAGGGGGTGATCTTCATGCCGTCGAGGGTGACGGGCACGATGAGGCCGAACACGTCCATTTCGTCGAAGCTGGTGGAACCGGCGTCGTCGGTGGCGCTGGCGTCGTAGGGGCGAGCCCAGAACGCGGTGGCGGCGACCATGTCGTTGAAGGCGTAGGACATGGTGATGGCGGCCACGTCGTCGTCCATCACGGGCGAACCGGCCACGCCGCCGGGCAGGGCCAGACCCTGGATACCCATACGGACCTTCAGGTCGGTGTTGGGCACGATCCAGTCGATGTACGAACGCTTGACTTCAACGGACTTGCCGTCAGCACCAAGAGCGCCGTCGTCCTTGCCCCAGATGGTGTCGCCCATTTCGAAGTACACGGTGCCGGAGAGGGATTCGCTGGCAACGATGTCGATCTGGGTGCGCAGGCGCTGCTTGCCGGCGAAGGTGTCACCACCCTTGCCGCCGTGTTCCTTGGACTGGAAGTCGGTGTTGTTCAGGAACTCGAAGTTGAAGTCCCACTGGCCCTTGGCTTTGATGTCGGCAGCCTGAGCGCCGCCGAAGGCGCCGAACACGAGGCCGGCAGCCAGAAGCAGAGTAACGATGCGCTTCATTGTTTTTTCCTTCCTTCAGTTTGCGTTTGCAGGTTTTGCATTCCTGACGCTGGGCTTCTTGCGAAGTCCGGGTATAGCAATAGCGCAGAGATGTGGGTATGACAAGGCTTGAAAACCTTTTTTCGGGTCATTCGTCCAATTTTTTTTACGGTACAATCTTCTTGCCTGCGATGTCTGCATGTGTTTGGCGCTACGTCCGACAACGCCTCACAGCCGTCACGTGTCGGACTGTATCAGTTTGCAAATATGTCATGGCAAGTGCGGGGGCATGAAAAAGTCATCATTTTGACGCAAGCATGGCCTTGCCGCTTCCGGCCTGCCCGGTTCATCTGCCGGTTGCGGTTGGGTGACGAAGCTTGCCCGGTTGGCGCAGGGCCTTATATACACGGCAGCGTTGCGACGCAGCGTCGGTCTCGCCTGCTATGCCAACCGCCGTAGAACCTCTCACCCCCTCGCCAGCACCTATGGAACGCCCAGACCTTTCGACCATTCCTCTCACACCCGGCGTCTACCTATATAAGGATGAGTCGGGGCGCATCATCTACGTGGGCAAGGCGCGTTGCCTGCGGCGCAGGGTCGCGTCCTACTTCCGCGACGTTTCGGCGCTCACGCCCAAGACCGTCGCCATGCTGCGCCATGCCGTGACCATCGACACCCTTTCCACCACCACCGAGAAGGAAGCACTGCTTCTCGAGGCGAGTCTCATCAAGAAGCACCGCCCGCGCTACAACATCGTCCTGCGCGACGACAAGCAGTACGTCCTGTTCCGCATCGGGGCGAAGCATCCGTATCCGCGTCTTGAAATCGTCCGCAAGGCCCGCCGCGACGACGGACGCTACTTCGGGCCGTTCACGTCTGCCAGTGCCGCCCGCGAGACGTGGAAGACCATCCACCGTGCTTTTCCGTTGCGCCGTTGCTCCGACAGGGCCTTCGGCAACAGGGTGCGGGCCTGTCTCTATCATCATATGGGGCAGTGCCTCGGGCCCTGCGTTAATGAAGTCCCGTCCGAAACCTACGCCGCCCTGCTGGAACAGGTCTCGCTTCTGCTCTCTGGCCGGTCGGGCGAACTTGTGGACGCCTTGCGTACAGAGATGGAGGCGGCATCGCAGGGCTTGGATTTCGAACGCGCAGCGGTGTTGCGTGACCGGATACGTGCGCTGGAACGTACCGTGGAGCGACAGGCGGCTGTGTTGCCCGGCGGTGGCGACCTTGATGTGGTCGGCGTGGTGGAGGTCGAGAACGGACTCGCTCTCGGGGTGCTGTTCGTCAGACAGGGGGTGTTGCTCGACGGACGGTCCTTCTTCTGGCCGGGATTGGGTTTTGCCGAGGCTCCGGAGTTGTTGTGGAGTTTTCTTGGGCAGTTCTACGGCCCGCAGGCAACCATTCCGCCACGTATCGTGGTGCCATGGCTGCCGGATGAGGATGGCGAGACTGGTGATGCCTTGGATGGCTCAAGTGATGCTGTCGTTCCTGTAGCCGCTGCCACCACTATCGACGCCAGCCTTGCCGATGTCCGCACGGGCACCGAGGTGACCAGCCTCATCAATGCATCCCATGCTGCCCCGAACGTAGGTGAATCCACGCAAGGAGACACGCTGGCAGGCGCGACGGGGAAAGGGGCGACGCATCTTATGCTCGAAACGGCGCTGGCTGCCTTGCGGGGGGGCATCGTGCGCATCGCGTTGCCGCGCAACCCCGCCGAGAACAGACTTGTCGACATGGCCATGTCCAACGCCCGTGAAGAGGCCCGCCGCAAGGCCGACACGCCCCTTCAAGACCTCTTGGCCCGGGCGCTGCATCTTGCGGGGCCCCCGCATCGCATCGAGGCTGTGGACGTGTCACACACGGGCGGGCGTAACACCCGTGTGGGCATGGTGGTCTTCGAGGACGGCAAGCCATTTCCTGAAGCCTACCGCACCTATGCCTTCGAGGACGGCGACGGCGACGACTACGGTACGCTGGCGGCGTGGGCCGGACGCCGCGTCGAGTCGGGCCCTCCATGGCCAGACCTGCTGCTGGTCGATGGAGGACGGGGGCAACTTGCCGCGGTGGTGCGTGCTTTTGAAGAATGCGGCATGGGGGCGGCCTTCGCCGTGGCTTCCATCGCCAAGGCCCGCACGGAAGAAGGGCGTGCCGACCGTCGGGCGGGGAACGTCTCTGACCGCATCTTCCTGCCGGGAAGGGCCAATCCGTTGCCGTTGCGTGCTGGCGCACCCGAATTGCTGTTCCTGCAACATGTCCGGGACACGGTGCACGACTATTCCATCGGCAAGCACAGACGTGCGCGTGCAGGGGCCGCCCTTACCGGAGAGTTGCAACGTGTCGAGGGCATAGGCCCCGCAACGGCCCGGGCACTATGGGAACGGTTCGATTCGTTGCAGGCCATGGCTGATGCCGGAGTTGAGGGGCTGGCCGCCGTTCCCGGAGTCGGTCGTGCCCGTGCCGCGGCCCTTCATGCCCATCTCGTGACGTTCTTTGGCTCTTCGAAGCAAGGTGGGCACGCGCGGACGGCTCTGCAGCGCAAGGGCTGATCCTGTCTGTGCGCGCAACGGTGGCATCAGTCCGGTCATCCTTTCGAGGCCTCCGTTCGAAACATTCGGCTGAAGCCTCCAGCTGTCGTGTTCGTCGGCGGTCTTCTGGCGTGTCCTGCGTCGACCTTCTTCAGCTTCGTGCGCCTAGCCATTCGCCTTTTCGGTTGCAAGGTGCGTCATGTTTCGCGCATGATGCTGGCATGACAACGGAAGGGGGCGATATGCATCACCTCCGGCCTTGCGCCGCGATGTATGACCTTGCTGGAGAAGCACTCTCCATCAAGGTCGATGACACGTTGCATCGCCTGCTGCACCTTCCCGCCACTCCGGGTACGTCGGTGCCGTGGGGGTCCATCATACCCGAATGGCCACTTGCCTTGGGTGACCTTGCCCGTGGCTGCGATGCCGCCCGCCCTGTCTGCTGCTGGCAACTGGAGTCGCCTGACGGGGAACCCGTGTGTGCTGTCATGAGCCTTGGGCCCGCCATCGGGCTTGATGACGGGCCGGACGTTGCGCCGGATGTTGCGCCGGATGCGGTGCAGCACGACGGGGATGAACGCATCCCCGGTAACGGCAATGCCCGACAGGCCCCAGACAGTGCCGGACAAGGTCGCCGCAACCTGATGGTACAGCTTGTGCGTACGCCGGAACAGCTTCCGCGCCGTAGCGTTCAGGCTGCCCTGTTGCGCGGGCTTTCACACGACTTCGGCAACGCACTCGCCTCCATCATGGGGTTTGCCGAGATAGCCCGTACCCGCCCTGTGGATGACCCCCTTCTGGCCCGTAGTCTGGACAATGTCCTGAAGGGATGCGCACAGGCCCTGTCGCTCATGGACAGGGCACGGGCCATGGCAGGGAGGCAATCCCCCTCGTTTCAGGTATGCGACCTCGAAGCCCTTGTGGAAACATGGTGCGGTGAATTGATGTCCGGTAACGACGCTGTCGGGCAGGCCCTCGTCTGGCATGCGCGTACCAATGGGGGCTGCGGACTGTCGTCGGGCACTGTTCAAGAGGGTTCGGATGCGACGGTCGCCCCCTCCATGCGACCTACCCCCATGGTCGTTCGTTGCGACCCGTCATTGCTGCAACGTGCCTTCGTCGCGATTGTCGACAATGCCCGCGACGCTGCCGAAACTGGCGAAACGGCTGGTGGCGTACATGTGCGATTGTTCACCGATGGTGCCACGGCGCGACGTCATGCAGGGTGGTGCGGTATTGCCGTGTCGGACGGCGGGGCGGGACTCTCGCCTGAGGACTTCTTCCGTTTCGGTGACCCGTATCGCCATGCAGGTGGCGCACGCGAAGGACGCGGAAACGGTGTCGCCCTTGCGCGTGGCATCATGCGAGCCCTTGGCGGTGCCCTGGAGGTCGCCACCTTTCCCGGCAGGGGGACGGTGGTCTACCTTCTGCTGCCACCCGCAGAGGGAGGCGACTGGCTGTTGCCAGGGACGGGTCCCGTTGGGGAGGTTGCATGGCCAGAGTGCTGATTGTCGATGACGACCCCCTCTTCTGCGAGATGTTCTGCGATGCCATGCAGCTTCACGGACACGAGGCCGGAAGTGCATGCACACTGCATGAGGGGCGTGAACGCATCGCGGTTGCGAAGCCCGAGGTGGTCTTTCTGGATGTGCGTCTCCCCGACGGTAACGGGCTTGACCTTGTGACGGACATCGTCGCGTTGGCCGACGGGCCGGAGGTCGTGGTCATCACCGCCGCCGGGGACCCCGCAGCCGCAGAACAGGCCATCACCAGCGGTGCGTGGGATTACATCCAGAAACCAGCCTCCATCGAAACCATGCGCGTGGCCCTCGACAGGGCCTTGTGCCATCGCAGGCGTCGCACTGCCGCCCATGGCGGGGTTCCCGACATGTCGGGTATCGTGGGCGAGAGTCCGCGTCTCAAACACTGCCTCGCCATGCTCGGGGAAGCTGCCGCATCGGAGGCGACCGTACTGCTGACCGGTGAGACGGGTACGGGCAAGGAACTCTTTGCGCGGGCCATCCATCGCAACAGCCCGCGCGCGTCGGGCCCCTTCGTGGCTGTCGATTGCGCTGCCCTCTCTCCGGCACTGGTCGAAAGCGAATTGTTCGGGCATCACCGCGGCGCGTTCACCGGGGCCGTCACCTCCAGAATGGGGCTTGTCCGGCAGGCCGACGGCGGAACACTCTTCCTCGACGAAGTGGGCGAGTTGCCGCTTGAGCAGCAACGGGCGTTTCTGCGGGTGTTGCAGGAACGCAGATTCCGGCCTGTGGGTGGTTCGGAGGAGGTGACCAGCGATTTTCGGCTTGTGGCTGCGACGAACCGCAACCTGTGGGATATGGCCGGACGTGGGGCGTTCCGGCAGGATCTTCTGTACAGGTTGCAAGGCTTCATGGTCTCGTTGCCTCCCCTTCGAGAGCGCGCAGGCGACGTGCGGTTGCTCGTCATCCACCATGCCCGCCGTATCTGTGAACGGCTAGGCCTTGCCGTGAAGAGTTTTTCGCCCGAGATGCTGGCATTGCTGGATGGGCATATGTGGCCCGGAAACGTGCGAGAACTCGTCAACGTGGTGGAGATGCTCGTGCTTTCGGCTCGACATGATTCCGTGATCAGCCCGGAGCACCTTCCGGCCCCTTTCAGGGTGTTGCTCGCGCGGGCCAGGGTTACACGGGCTGATGACGCCCCGTCGGCGTTCGAGGATTCCGGTGACCGGGATGTCGCGCCATTCGGTGGGGCGCTGTCCGGGGGCAAGCCGAGAGACGATGGCGGCAACGGCACAGCGGTCGGAGCATGGAAGGAGCATCGGCAGCGTGAACTGGACAGGGTCGAGCGGGAGTACCTTGTCGAACTGTTACGGGCCAGTGGAGGCTCGGTCACCGTGGCGGGCAGTATTGCCGGGGTTTCGCGGCAACGTCTCTATGCCATGCTGCGCAAGCATGGCATGGTACGGCAGTGGCGGGCTTGATGTTGAAAAAGGTTATTCTGTAAACTTTTTATTTACAAAATGACATCTCGTGTTGACAGTGGCGTCGATTCTAATCGCTCTAATCCCTTGTCCCGCGTGATACATGAAGATGGTATGATATTTGATAAGTGTCGGTATCTGGAATCAGCATATGGAGGGGAGTTACCATGCTGTCTGAACTGACGCGTATCGTCCATAACATCGTGCTCGACAATCCTGTCCCGGCAAAGGCGCTGGCAAAGGAGATAGGCAAGCCCTATTCCACCCTGCTGCGCGAAATCAACCCGTATGACACGGGGGCCAAACTGGGAGTGGAGACCTTGTTGCAGATAATGAAGTGCACAGGCAACATCCGCCCTCTCGAATACATGGCAGAGCAGATGGGATGCAGGCTTGAGCGTGACGCGAAACCCATGCGTGCTTCGCGGATGCGTGAGAACGTGTTCGCAGAAATGCGGGATTGAGCGTGCCCACGCCGCGCCGTGTCCTTGTCGTCGAAGATGACATGGTGACCCAGTGCCTTCTGTCCGGTCTTCTCGACAGTTGGGGCTATGAGGTGCACACCGCCAGCAACGGTCGCGAAGGCATGGCCGTGTTGCGTTGCGTGGGGGCCGATGTGGTCATCACCGACATCATCATGCCCGAACAGGATGGCTTCGCGACCATCGCCCTTCTGCGCCGCGACTTTCCGGATGTGAAGGTCATCGCCATTTCGGGGGGGGCGGCTGCACTGGACATGGAATCGGCCATTCGCACGGCCCATGTCATCGGTGCGGACTTCGTCCTGCCCAAACCCTTGAACACAGTCAGCCTTGAAAAGGCCCTCGCCGCCTTCGATGACATGGCTGCACCGGCACACGGCATAGCCTGAGACCGCCAGATGTTCCGGGGGGGACATCGCCCACGGCGGGCGGGCTGGATAGAATGCCCCGCGATGGGGCATTCTGCATGGTGGCCATAGAGGGATGTGCAGCCTGAAATAGTGGGCAGTGCATTCTGTTCCCATCATCGAACGTCTGCCACATTCCGGCGGACCGCCCTTATGTCTTCAAATCTCGACCGATGGCGCGCATCGTGCGAGCATTGCGCGGCCGTCTGCCATGCACTTTGCCGAGGCAGTGCGGCATGGGGCCGTGCCCTTCAGGGCAGCGGGCCGAGAATGACGCCTCCACCCAGCACATGGTGCTCCATGTCGTAGACCGCCAGTACCTGACCGCGCGCGGCAGGCGGCTGAGGTTCACGGAAGCGGGCGTACAGTCTGCCGTCGCGCAGGGTCACCCGCGCGGATAGGGGCTGCTGCCGATAG
Source organism: Nitratidesulfovibrio vulgaris str. Hildenborough (assembly GCF_000195755.1). NCBI lineage: Bacteria > Pseudomonadati > Thermodesulfobacteriota > Desulfovibrionia > Desulfovibrionales > Desulfovibrionaceae > Nitratidesulfovibrio > Nitratidesulfovibrio vulgaris. The sequence continues at coordinate 892,561 of NC_002937.3, forward strand.
CGGATACGCACGGCGACCTCGGCAGGCCAGTCTTCGTAAGGTACGAGCAGGTTGACCTCTTCGGCGACGCAGCCTGGTGAGGCCAGTGCTTCGCGCCCTCCCACCAGCAGCATGTTGTTCTCCATGTCCTTGCCAACGACATACAGCGGTTCGTGCCATGCGATGCCAAGCCCCTTTCGCTGGCCTTCGGTGTACTGCCAGAGTCCGGCGTGGCTGCCTATCTTGCGGCCGCGTGTCGTGACGATGGGGCCGGGACCGGGAAGCCGGACACGTCGGTCCTTGAGAAAGGCGCGGTAGTCATCGTCGGGGACGAAGCATATCTCCTGACTCTCGGAAGGCAGTGGCGGCACGATGCTGCGTCTGGCAAGCTCACCCCGCACCGCCTCCTTGCGCCAGTTGCCGAGGGGGAAGACGGCCTTTTCAAGGCGGGCATGCGGTACGAGTGAGAGAAAATAGCTCTGGTCCTTCGCCGGGTCGACACCGCGTTGCAGCACTGTGCCCCATCGGGGATGCCTGAGCAGGCGGGCGTAGTGGCCGGTGGCTAGGTGCACGGCACCGACGTGTGCGGCGGCATCGGCAAGAAGGCCGAACTTCATGGTGGCGTTGCACCGTGCGCAGGGATTGGGAGTGCGTCCCACCATGTAGTCTTCCATGAAGGGGCGCACGACATGTTCCTCGAACGCCTCCGTGAGGTCGACGACATGAAGGTCGACCCCGAGCCGGTCGCACATGGCCCGGATATCGGGCACGGGGTCGTGCCCCGTCGGGGGGATGAAGCGGGCATGAAGACCGCACACCTGCTGGCCCTGTTCCTTGAGGAGGACGAGGGCGAACAGGCTGTCGGTGCCTCCGCTCATGGCGACGGCGATGGTCATGTGGCTCCTGTCGTCTAGCGCAGTCCTGCGGGAGACCCGAGGGGCGGCAGGGCACGCGAGAGCACATTGCCCACTGATAGCAGGGTCGCTTCGTCGAACGACCGGCCCAGCAGTTGGATGCCCACGGGCATACCGCTTTCGGTGCCAAGGCCCACCGGAAGCGACAGGCCGGGAAGCCCGGCGAGGTTCAGCGACAGGGTGAAGACGTCCATGAGGTACATCTGCAACGGGTCTGCGGTGAGGGCGCCAAGAGGCCATGCGGTGACGGGCGAGACCGGGCCGCATATGACATCACACGTGGCGAAGGCGTTGCGGTAGTCTTCGAGGATGCGCCGTCGTACCTGCGCTGCCTTGCGGTAATAGGCATCGTAGTAGCCCGAAGAGAGTACGTACGTGCCGAGCATGATACGCCGCTGCACTTCGTCGCCCAGTCCTTCCGAACGGGAGCGGACGTACAGGTCCATGAGGTCTTCGGGGGCGTGGGCGCGCTTGCCGTACCGTACGCCGTCGTATCGGGCGAGGTTCGAACTGGCTTCGGCGGAGGCCACGATGTAGTAGGCCGCGATGCTCTGCGGGGTATGGGGAAGTGCCACGTCGACGATGGTCGCGCCAAGGTCGCGGGCTGCATCGAGTGCGGCACGGCACGAGGTCGCCACTTCGGGGGAGAGGCCTTCGCCCCAGAATTCGGCGGGTACGCCGATACGGACGCCCGCAAGGTCGTGGCGGGAGGCGAGGGCGGCTGCGAAGTCCTCTACAGGACGGTCTGCGCAGGTCGAGTCGCGCTTGTCATGCCCGGCGATGACGCCCATGACGATGGCGGCGTCTTCGACGGTGCGGGTCATGGGGCCTATCTGGTCGAGTGACGAGCCGTAGGCGATGAGGCCGTAGCGCGACACGCGCCCGTAGGTGGGCTTGAGCCCCACGCAGCCGCACAGCGAGGCAGGCTGGCGGATGGAACCGCCGGTATCGGTGCCGAGGCTGGCGAAGCATTGCCCCGCCGCGACACTCGCCGCCGAACCGCCGCTGGAACCGCCGGGGACGCGTGCGGTGTCCCACGGGTTGCGGGTGGGCTTGTAGGCCGAATTCTCGGTGGAGGAGCCCATGGCGAACTCGTCCATGTTGTTCTTGCCGAGGATGATGGCACCGGCTTCGCGCAGGCGCTGTACGGCGAAGGCGTCATAGAACGGGACGAAATCTTCGAGTATCCGCGACCCGGCTGTGGTGGGGGTTCCTGCCGTCGTCAGGGCGTCCTTGACGGTGACGGGCACGCCCCAGAGAGGACGCGAGGCATCAGGCCCGGCGGCGTCGAGGGCGCGGGCTTCTTCAATCGCTGCTTCGGCGCGGAGGTGCAGCAGGGCGTCGATTCTCGGTTCTGTCGTCTCGATGCGGGCAAGGCAGTCCAGAACGGCGTCTTCGGCGCGGACTTCACGTCGGGCAAGGGCGTCGCGGATGGCGGCGAGCGAAAGCGTATGCAGTGCGGACATGTGGTGCTTCTCGGAAAAGGGCTAGACGATGCGGGGCACGACGAAGAACTGTCCGTCGGATTCCGGGGCGTTGGCGAGGAGTTCTTCACGGGTGCAATGGGTATGCACCTCGTCGGCGCGCAATACCGTACCATGTTCGGACGGGCTGTAGAGCGGCTCGACATCCGTGGTGTCGACGGCACCCAGCATGTCCATGTAGTCGAGGATGTCGCCGAATTGTCCGGCGAACCGTTCGAGTCGTGCCTCGTCGAGGTCGAGTCGCGCAAGGCGTGCGATGGTGGCGACCTGTTCCTTGGATATCTTCATGGCGTCTCCGTGATGCCTGCTACTGTCTGGGGGCTGCTGCCGCCCGTGCGCGCTGGTCGTGGCGTTCGCGGACGCGTTCGTAGCGTTCCTTGAACGTGCCGGGGGCGACGGGTTCGAAGCCGGTTTCGGTCGGCGTGAAAAGAAAGAGGTCCTGCGAGGCCCTGCCGTCGGTGGACCAGTGCATGGGGGCGATGCTCCACGACATGGCCTGCCCCCGTGTCAGTGCCGCATTGACGGAGGCGGGGGTCCAGCCGTCCTGAACGCCGAGGCGCGAGGCAAGGCGGACGAAGTCGTAGCCGAGGCCGACCCATGCGTCAGGTTCTTCAAGGCCAGCCTGCCGCAAGGCATCGGCCAGCGCCATTCCGGCGGAGGTTGGGGTGGTGGGGTTCCATGCGCCGGGGAAGACGGCAAGGCCGAAGTTGTGCACATCGACCTTCTTTTGCCCTGCGAGTCCCTGTTCCCACAGGGCGGTTCCCAGCAGCACCTGCCGGTCTTCGCCATGGTAGAAGAGGTTGGGGACAAGGGCCTCCATGTGCTTCCACCCATCAGGCAGGAAGACGGCACGGAAGGTGGCACTGGGTACGGGATAGTCGTTGACCTTGCGTGCGCCCACGAATGAGGCCGCCACGGCGTTCCACTCCTCTGGGCGCGACGGTGGGTACGAGGTGGAACGCTGCACGCTGCCGCCGTGCTGGGCCACCTTGTCGGCAAAGAGTTGGGCCATGCGTCGCCCGTATGCCTCGTCAGGGTAGAGTGCGGCATAGGAGGTGATGCCAAGGTCATCTCCGGTGAAGCGCAACAGCGCAGTCACCTGGTCTTCGGGGCTTGTGAAGAAGCGCCATGCGATGCGGCCTTCCTCCCCTTCGTCGAGTTGCGGTACGAAGGCGAAGAACGCGCGCTTCTGGGTGATGCCACGGTCGCGTACCTGCGTGAAGGACGTGGTGCGCAACGGGCCTCCGACCACGGCGCAGGTGGCAGGCAGGGCTTCAAGCTGTGAAAGCCAGTCGGCCGATTCGGTGTTGAGGACGCGCACCTCCGTGTCCTGCCCGCTGCGGGCGAGTTCCCACTGGGCGGAGGATGCGCCGCGCGCCACCTTCCAGCCGATGGCCCCGAAGGGGCCCGACATGGGCAGGGCGAGGGCGACGCAACGCGCGGGTGCCGTGTCGCCGCCCGAGGAGAGAAGCGAACCGAGCAACTGCGGGTCTTCGAACTTCGCACTGCGTTGCAGGCGGGCGAGCACATCGGCTGCGCTGCCGCCCCCTCCGGGTGCGGCGACGAGGCGGCGTGCCTGTTCCAGCAATATGACATTGTAAGGGTAGTTCCCTTCGTTCTCCGGGGTGACCGCGGCACGCAGCTTCTGCATGGTGGCAGGGTCGGTGCGGGCCATCTCGTCGTAAAGCCGGTTCTCCAGTGCTGCGCGCCATGTGGGGGTGGCCTGTGCGTACAGGTCGGAGAGGGTCTTGAGCGACGCCGCCGGGGCATCGTGTTCCCACTGGCGGGTGGCAAGCAGCAGACCCGCCTGCGCACGAAGCGCCCACGGGCGAGAGGTGTCACCGTAGACGGCGCCTGCGCGGCGTATGGCGTCTTCGCGCGGGAGTTGCCCTATGGCGGCGTACCACGTGTCCTGCCACTCGGCCGTGCCGTCGGCACCGGGCTGCAAGGCACGCCAGCGTTGCAGGCTGTCGAGGGCCACATGGGGGTGGCGATTGGCTGCGGCTGCGGCGGCATGGTAACGCCACGCTTCGCGCTGCTGCTCTTCCGGCAGTCCCGGCGTGTTGGCAAGCAACCCGTAGGCGCGTTCCGCTGCGGGCATGTCGCCCTTCTTCCATGCCTCGGCTGCCTGCTGCTGCAAGGGCACACCCGGCGAGACGGGGGTCGCCGGGGTGGCAGGCACAGGGCGCGTCTGCGAGGTGGGAGGAAAGACGATGGACTTGCGCTGCCCGCACGCCGTCAGGGAAAGGGCGAGTGCGAGCATCAGGACTACCGCAGGGCGACGACCCGCCGGGCGGGTTGCCGTGGACATGGCGTGTGGCATGGTATTCATGGGGCACCGTTGCAGGAAAAAGGCCTGACTCGCCACAAGGGCGAATCAGGCCAAGGTACTCGTTGTGTCTTGCTATTGCAAGAGTATGAGTCGGTCTACTTCTTCACTTCGGTGTAGTCGGCGTCGACCACGTCGTCGTCCTGCTTGCGTGCGCCAGCATCGCCCTCGGGCTGGGCACCCGCTTCGGGGCCACCGGCTTGCGCCTGCTGCTTGTACAGCTGTTCCGCGAGCTTGTGCGATGCCTGGGCGAGTTCGTCGGAGGCCTTCTTGATGGCGTCCACGTCTTCGCTTTCGAGCAGGCCGCGCAGGGCGGTCACCTTGGTCTCGATGTCGGCCTTGAGGGCGGCGTCGAGCTTGTCGCCGAGGTCGCGTATGGACTTCTCGGTGCCGTAGATGAGGCCGTCGGCCTGATTACGGGCTTCGATGAGTTCCTGCTTCTTCTTGTCGTCATCGGCATGGGCCTCGGCTTCCTTCACCAGTCTCTGAATCTCGTCCTCGGAGAGGCCGGAGGAGGCGGTGATGCGGATGGACTGCTCCTTGCCGGTGCCAAGGTCCTTGGCGGCGACGTTGACGATGCCGTTGGCGTCGATGTCGAAGGAGACCTCGATCTGCGGCACGCCGCGCATCGCCGGGGGAATGCCGGTGAGTTCGAAGCGGCCCAGCGTCATGTTGTCGCTGGCCATGGGGCGTTCACCCTGCAGGACATGGATGGACACCGAGGGCTGGTTGTCGGCCGCAGTGGTGAACGTCTGGCTCTTGCGGGTGGGGATGGTGGTGTTGCGCTCGATGAGACGGGTGAACACGCCGCCCAGGGTCTCGATGCCGAGAGAGAGCGGGGTGACGTCGAGCAGCAGCACGTCCTTCACGTCACCGGCGAGGATGCCGCCCTGGATGGCTGCACCCATGGCGACCACTTCGTCGGGGTTGACCGAGCGGTTGGGCTCCTTGCCGAAGAACTCGGACACGCGCTTCTGCACCAGAGGCATACGGGTCATGCCACCCACGAGAACCACTTCGTCGATCTGCGCGGCGGTGAGGCCGGCGTCGGCAAGGGCCTTGCGGCAGGGCTCGACGGTGCGCTCGACGAGGTCTTCGACGAGCTTCTCGAGCTTGGCGCGCGAGAGCTTCATCATCAGGTGCTTGGGGCCGGTCTGGTCGGCGGTGATGAAGGGCAGGTTGACCTCGGTCTCCATGGAGGTGGAGAGGTCCTTCTTGGCCTTCTCCGCGGCTTCCTTGAGGCGCTGCAGGGCCATGCGGTCGCGCGCGAGGTCGATGCCGCCGTTCTCGCGACGGAACTCGTCGACGAGGTAGGAGATGATGCGCTGGTCGAAGTCTTCACCGCCGAGGAAGGTGTCGCCGTTGGTGGCGCGTACTTCGACGACGTTGTCACCCACTTCGAGGATGGAGATGTCGAACGTGCCGCCGCCGAGGTCGAACACCGCGATCTTTTCGTTGGCCTTGCGGTCGAAACCGTAGGCAAGCGAAGCTGCGGTGGGCTCGTTGATGATGCGCTTCACGTCGAGACCGGCGATGCGGCCTGCATCCTTGGTCGCCTGACGCTGTGCGTCGTTGAAGTAGGCGGGCACGGTGATGACGGCCTCGGTGACGGTCTCGCCAAGGTAGGCTTCTGCGTCCGCCTTGAGCTTGCCGAGGATCATGGCCGAGATTTCGGGGGCGCTGTAGGGACGGCCCTGTACTTCGACGGCTGCGTCACCATTGGCACCGGCGACGATGCGGTAGGGGCTGTGCTCCTTCCAGCGACCCACTTCGGGGGCGTCGCCACGGCGACCCATCAGGCGCTTCACGGCAAAGACCGTGCGCTCGGGGTTGGTGACAGCCTGACGCTTGGCGATGTCGCCGACGAGGCGTTCCTTGTCGGTGAAAGCCACGACGGAAGGCGTGGTGCGACCGCCCTCGGGGTTGGTGATGCACTTGGGATCCTTGCCCTCCATCACGTATACACAGGAGTTGGTGGTCCCGAGGTCGATACCGATGATCTTGCCCATGCGAAAGTCCTCCTCATGAATGGATGGCTGCATGTCGCGCATCCACGTTGTGTGCTGGGCAGAATGGTAAGTCCGTTGTGGCGGTCGTCCAGTGGGGGAATGCGTTTTTTTTCGTCGAACACCCTGCCTGAACACGCGAAACGCCGGAAGGACGCGGTCTGCATCCCTCCGGCGCAGGAAAGGCCGAAGTCTGGAAAGGCTAAAAAAGAGAGGGAGTTCTAACCCGGAGTACGGCTGACGGTGACCTTGGCGGGACGCAGCAGGCGTTCCTTGAGGCGGTAGCCCTTCATCATGACGGTCGCCACGTGGTCGGCGGGCATGTCACCACGGTCTTCGTGGCTCATGGCCTCGTGCAGTTCGGGGGTGAACGGTTCACCAGCTTCGCCCACGGCTTCCAGACCATGCCTGCCGAGGGCCTCAAGCAGAAGCTTGCGGGTCATCTCGACACCCACCAGCATGTTGCGGCATTCGGCGGAACCCTGACCGTACTGGAGTGCTAGGTCGAGGTTGTCGAGCGTGGGCAGCAGGTCTGCAAGCACGGTCTCTGCGGCGTAGCGCACCTGCTCGTCCTTTTCGCGCTGAAGCCGCTTCTTGGTGTTCTCAAGGTCTGCCAGCGCCCTCAGTCGCTGTTCGTCGGCCTGCGCCTTCTCGGGGCAGACCGGGCATATGTGTTCGCGACAGAGGGGGAGCAGGTCGCCGGGTATGTTTTCGCCCGCGCTGGTCGCCGTCCCGCTGGTGGTGGCGGCGGCTTCGAAGGCCGCAGCATCGTCAGGCGTCGTCGTATCTCTGGACATGTCGCGTCGTTCTCCTTGGCTATGATGCTTGCGCCTCCGCCGTGCGGTTTCGCAGGGCCGGAGGCGAATGAAGCCGGTGTGCACCGCTACGAGGCGGGTACCGTCTTGAAATCTTGTCGTGCGCGCCTTCCGCGATGCTCCGGGGCCGATGCGGAAGAACGCCTGCCGTCGTTCACGCCTTCAACGCGCTGCCGGGCAACCATGCTTCTGGCAGGACGGGCGGTTTGCCGTGTCTTTCTGCACGGTCGAGCAAGCCTGCCCGTGCCTACCCAGTCGCGAACCGTTCGCGCAGCAGTTGCGTCAGCACTCGCGAGACGGCCCCCACAAGGGGCAGTACCTTCCGGTAGTCCATGCGTACCGGGCCGATGACGCCGATGACCCCGAGCGGCGAGGCGCCGCCGTAAGGGGCGCTCACCATGCTGCAGCCGCGAAGTCCGTCCGGTGCCCTTCGCTGTGCCCCACCGCTGACATCGTCGGGGTAGAAGGTCACATGCACGTCGTCTTCGAGGATGGTCCTGTCCAGCAGTTCCAGCAGGCGGCTGCGTTCTTCGAGGGCGTCCATGAGTTCGCGCATCCTGCCCAGTTCGGCGAATTCCGCCTGGTCGAGGATGTTGCGCGTGCCGTTGACGTAGAGTTCACGGTCGTCGTCGATGGAGTCGAGGGCGAGACTGCCCAGCGCAAGTGCCTGTGCGCACATGGCCTCGAGCTGTGCCCCGCCGCCGGAAAGTTCGTGGTGGATGCTGTTGCGTATGCCCGAAAGGGTGTGCCCCCGGTAGTGGGCGTTGATGTAGTTGCCGAAGCGGACAAGTTCGTCGGACCCGAAGTGCGTGTCATCGCGTACAAGGCGCGTCCGCACCATGCCCCCTTCGAGGACGAGGACGGCGAGGACGAGCCCCTCCCCTGCGGGGACGAAGTCGAGGCTGCGCAGGCGTGCCTCTGCCGGGCCGGGAGCCAATACCATGGACACCTGACGTGCATGCTCCGACACGAGGTTGCTGGCACGCCGTAACAGTGCCCCTACCTCGGGTTCGTGCCCGTGAAGAGCCTCGACCATGTGCAGGGGGGCTTCGTCGCGTCGGGCGGACTGGCGCAGCAGGGCATCGACATACAGCCTGAACGCCTTGGGGGTGGGAATGCGCCCTGCGGAGGTGTGCGGCTGTTCGAGGAAGCCCATGTCGGTGAGGTCGGACATGGTGTTGCGCATACTCGCCGGAGACAGTGCAAGGCCCGAACGCCGCGACACCGTGCGTGAGCCTACGGGCGCAGCACTGGTGATGTAGCTTTCGATGATGGTGGTCAGGACGTGTGTCTCGCGTGAACCGAGGGCGCTCATGGCCGTTCTCCGTGCAGATGGCAGATTCCCCGAAGTGTCATGACGGGTAACAACGGGGTCGGGTGCTGTCAAGTGACCCGAGTGCAACACGCTGGACATGCAGCACTTTTACGTCGCGTCCGGCGAATGGCGTCAACGCTGTACAAGGTCGGCGAGGGTCGAGAGCACATCCTCGGCGTGTCCTTCGAGTTTGACGGGCGACCAGACATGGCGCACCACCCCCTCGGGGTCGACGAGCAGCGTGGTGCGCACGATACCGAGCGATTCCTTGCCGTAGAGTCTCTTCATCTGAAGCACTCCATAGTGTTCGGCAACGCTCCGGTCTCGGTCGCTGAGCAGCGTGACGCCAAGGGAATGCTTCGCCGCGAAGTTGCACAGGGTCTTGGGGGTGTCGGGACTGATGCCCACCACTGTGGCACCCAATGCCGTGAAGTCTGGGAGGACGGACGTGAACTCGACCCCCTCGCGCGTGCAGCCGGGGGTGTTGGCGCGAGGGTAGAAGTAGAGCACCAGCCACGTGCCAAGCCACGAGGCAAGCGTCCGTTGCGTCCCTTGCGCGTCGTCAAGCGAGAAGGGAGGGGCCGGTCTGTCCGTCAGGTCGATGGGGCGCATCTGCATGGTGAACCCTCGTTGCGGGATGGGGATATGATGTGTCCGTCCAAAGGGATGGGCATGCACATCTTGTCACGCGCAGTGCCCTGCCTGTCAAGTCGGCTGCCCTCGCAAGCCGATGGGCTGTCTGTGGTGGCTGACGTAGCTGGCAGAAGACAGGCCGGGTCGGGCAGTTGCCGGACACCTGCCGTCAGGGAAGCAGGTTGCGTAATACGTCTCCCAAGCCCTGTACGGCCTTGCCGCCCGCTTCCGCCGGTTTTTCGATGACCTTCACGGCTTCCTTGAGGGTGTTGACCACCATGCGCGCGGGGTCGACGCCATATTGCGGGTCGGAGAGTCGGCCGTGGATGCGTATGGGGATGTCGGGCAACCCTTTGAGATGCAGTGTTGCCATGTAGCCGATGTTGTCGCCGGGAAGGTCGATGATGCCTTTCGCTTCGGCATTGGCCGAAGGTCCGCGCACCACGAGGTCGTCGTTGCGGATGACTCCCTTGTCGGCTTCGAAGGTGCCGGTCAAAAGGTCGAAACGCTTGGCGTCGGTCTTGCCCTGCGTAGCAGATGCATCCTTGGGCACGGCGTCTCCCTCATGAAGGACGATATCCCGCGCCACCAGACGTGCCCTGCCGGAGAGGGTGCGCATGATGTCGGACGTGCCTGTGCCTGCTGCACGGGTGTCACCTTTGACATCGGCCTTGGCGTCGAACGTGCGCTTTCCGGTAAGCGCCGCGACGAGGGCGCCCGCATCGACGCCGCTGGCATCCACCGTGAGGGCATAGGAGGGCATGTCGGTGCGGATGTCGACCGATGCCTTGCCCCGGGTCGGCCCGCCGTAGAGACGGCACTGGAGAGGCGATGCGGTGAAGAGGCCTGCCTTCGCCGTCAGGCGGGTGGCGATGTCATGCATCACGAAGCCGGAGACGGACAGGCGGGTGCAGGAGATGTCCATGTCGAGATGCATCTTGCGCAACGTAGCGAGGACGGTGTCATCCTTCGTGGCGGCAGGTTTGCCGGAGGCCTTGTCCGAGGTGGGGGATGCTGGCGGGGCATCTGCTTTGGGCTGGTCTGAAGGAGGGCCCGAGGCCGTGCCGGACGACTTCATCTTGTGCGCATCCTTGCCGGGGAGGTAACGGTCGATGTCGATGTCACCAAGGGCCACGGTCCCTTTCACAGGGGTGTCGCCCGAAAGCGGAATCAGGACGTCGCCTTTGAACGTGGTGCTGTCGATGCGGGCGTCCATGCCGGAGAGTTGCAGCTTTTGCCCTGCGACGTTGACATCGCCTTTGGCTGTGGCCTTATCCAGCGCGTCTGTCGCACGGGTGTCAAGAAGAATGCCGAATGCAGCCAGGCCTTTGCGGGGAGAGCCTTCTAGGGCGAAGGACAAGGACGCCTCGCGGGCTGCGGAGAGGCTGCCGTCGACGGTCGCCGTCATGAAGGGGGCTGTCAGGTTCATTCCCTCAATGGTCAGTCTCGCCGGTTGCCCCTCCTTCGCCGGGATGATGTTCAGCCGTCCGCGAAGCTGCGTCTGACCGACGGCTGCGGGAATGACCCCCGAGTGCGGGGTGATGGCGAGGGGGGCCAGTTCGAGGCTCACGCTGCCGTCGGCGCGGGGGGTCACCGTAGCGTCGAGGGCAAGCCCCGTGGAGAAGGTCGGTCGTTCCCCCGCAAGCACCAGCGAAAGGCCTACAGCGGCTTTCCCTTCTGCATCGAAGTCGGCGACGAAGTCGATGTCGCGAGCCCGTATGCTCTCGCCTGTGGCGATGTCGCGCAGGGATAGTGTGGCGTCGGCCAGTTCGAGGCGTTGCAGAGAAAAGGCGGGCCGGGGCACGTCCGGCATGGCGGAGGGGGTTGCGCCGGAATCCTTCTCTGAAGGGACGGGGGGGGGGATGGGGCGGCCTGCCGGAGGCGTCCAGTTGCCGTTACCGTCAGCGTCCCGCACGAGGTTGATGTGCAAGCCTTCAAGGCGGATATGGTCGAACTCCATTCTGCGGCTGAAGAGCGGGATGATGCGCAGACTTGCGTCCGCCTTGCCGATGGTCAGGAGGGGAGAGGCGTCGGCGAAGCCTTCGGGCGGCGCCACGGCGAGCCCTTCGAAATCCACGGCGAGTCTGGGCCACAGGCCCAGTGTCACGGGGCCCGAGATGGAGACGGAGCGTCCTGTCACCTCGGCAAGCGCTGTTGCGGCGCGGTTTCGCAGGGCTTCGGGGTCGAATGCCAGCCGGGCGGCCATCACCACGAAGAGGATGATGGCGATGATGGCTGCGAAGGTGAAGAGGGCGAAGCGCATGAGGCGGGGCATGACATTCTCCGTATGACCCGCGGCAGGCACGGGGTTGGCGGTATGATGGCAGGATAGGGGAGGCTGCGCCAGCATGCAAGCGTGGTTCTTGCAAGGTGGCAGCGGCGGACCTGGGTTCTGGCGTGGCGGCGGGTTTCAGGGTACACCGCTGCCATGAAATCCCCCACTCCGGCCCTCATGCTGCAAGGCACAAGTTCCAACGCCGGCAAGAGCATCCTCACGGCGGCGTTCTGCCGCATCCTCTTGCAGGACGGCTACCGCGTCGCCCCGTTCAAGGCCCAGAACATGGCACTCAACTCGCACGTCACGGCTGACGGCCTTGAACTGGGTCGGGCGCAGGCCGTGCAGGCCGCGGCATGTCGTCTCGATGTGGACGTGCGCATGAACCCCGTACTGCTCAAACCCAATTCGGACACAGGTTCGCAGGTCGTCGTCATGGGGCGCCCCGTGGGGAACATGCGCGTGCGCGAATACATGGCCTACAAGCCGGTGGCCTTCGACGCTGCGCGCGCGGCCTACGACAGCCTTGCCGCCGACGTGGACGTGATGGTGCTCGAAGGGGCCGGAAGCCCGGCTGAAGTGAATCTCAAGGCCCACGATATCGTGAACATGGCCATGGCACGCCACGCAGAGGCCAAGGTCCTGCTGGTGGGCGACATCGACCGCGGGGGGGTCTTCGCTTCACTGGTGGGGACGATGGAACTGCTCGACCCGTGGGAACGCGACCTCGTGGCGGGGTTCGTGCTCAACAAGTTCAGGGGGGACGCCACGCTGCTGTCGCCGGCGTATGATGTGGTGACCGGGCGCACGGGCAAGCCCTTTCTCGGTGTCGTGCCGTGGCTGCACGACCTCGGGCTGCCGGATGAGGATTCCGTCTCCTTCCGTGAGACGCTGGCAGGCAGGGCACCTGACGTGCCAGCCGGAGGCGGGATGCTGGACATCGTTCTCGTCGACCTGCCGCACATAAGCAACTTCACCGACCTCGACGCACTACGGCGTGAACCCGATGTGGCGGTACGGGTCGTCCGTTCGCCCGAACAACTGGGTAGCCCCGACGCCATCATCCTTCCGGGCAGCAAGAACACGCTGGGCGACCTCGCGGCGTTGCGCTCACGAGGCATGGCCGAGGCCCTTTGCGCGTTGCGCAGTGCTGAAGGGGGGCATCTCGGGCCAGTCATCGTCGGCATCTGCGGTGGGTTCCAGATGATGGGACGGTTTCTTGCCGACCCGCAGGGTGTGGAATCGGACCATGCCTGCACGGAGGCAGGGCTGGGCCTTCTGCCCGTGACGACGGAGATGGGCAGTGCCAAGGTGCTGCGCCGTACCAGTGCCAAGACCGTCTCAGGCTGGTGCGGTGCTGGCGTGGCGGCGGGGTTGATGCCCGGAACGGGCGGCGGGCACGGTGGTGCGGAGGTATGCCCCGGCGAGGGCTACGCCGTCCATGGCTACGAGATTCATCACGGCGTCACGACGCCTGACGCGGGAGGGGGCGCCGTCCTCGTCTGCCTGCACGAGTCGGACGGCAGCCCGGCAGGGTGGACGACACCTGACGGGCAGGTGTGGGGAACCTACCTGCATGGCGTGTTCGACGCCGATGGCTTCAGGCGCGGCTGGCTGGACGCACTGCGTGTCAGGCGGGGGCTTGAACCGGTCGGTCGCGTCGTGGCGCGCTACGACCTCGACCCGGCACTCGACAGGCTTGCCGACGTGGTTCGCGAGGCGGTCGACATGGGGCACATCTACAGCGTGCTTGGGTTGTCCCCGAAAGGCCGAAGACAGACGTAGAGACATGCCGCGTGTCGGAAAAGGGACGCGGACTTGTGGCGCCATCCGCGTCCCCGGTCGGACTACTGCTTGAATGTATCGAGTTTTTTTGCGATGTCGTCCGCGCTCTTGCGCAGAATGCTGCCGATATCCTGCATGACGAGGCGGGCGCGGAACAGGTTGAGTTGCAGCGTGTCGGTGAAGCCGAGGACATTCGAGCCTTCCGGCAGGGCCGTACCGCCTTCCGACAGTGCAGCGTGAACCAGTCTGCCATCCTGCACCACGAAGACGGTGGTGTCGCGCATGACTCCCGTATGTTCCTTGCGGATGTCGAGCGTGAGCACCACGCCCTCCCCCCTGCGCTCCTTGTTCGTGATGGTGCCTATGCTGCCGTCGGCCATGTAGACATTGTCATCGGCGAGGGCGGGCACGGTATCGAAGACAACCTTGTAGGGATGTTCGAAGAATCCGAGAAATGCGTGGGAGACGCCTGGTACGGCGAGCAAGGTGAGCAGTACGGCCATGCCGCAGATGGCGTGGAATCGTTGCATGTATCCTCCGGTTACTTTCATGGAAGAGGAAGATACGCGAAAGAGGCCTTGCGTAGCAAGATGCGTATGTATTTCTCGGCAACGGGGGACTCTACTCCATAATAAGCTGTGACTGTTGTGCTTTTGCACGAGCGCTGATAGCGGGGAGAAAGGCGTGCGGCATCCGCCCGTTGCGCCTTCCTTCTGCGAGAGAGGTGCGGCTATGCTGGAACTGGTCGTCTTCGTCAGCGGTGCCCTTGTGATGGTTCTCGAAATGGTCGGGGCAAGGGTGCTGGCCCCGCATCTCGGCACGTCGGTCATCGTCTGGACGAGTCTCATCGGCGTGGTGCTGGCGTGTCTGGCTGCGGGGGCGTGGCTAGGCGGACGGCTTGCCGACAGGGCCGTGTCAGAGCGCGCACTTGCGCGCATTCTGGCAGCAGCGGGTGCTGGCACCCTTCTGACGGCCCTGCTGCACGGCATCGTGGGCGAGGCCATATCAGAGAGGGTTCCCGACCTCAGGGCGGGAGCGGTCGTTGCCGCCATCATCCTTTTCGGAGGGCCCGCCACCCTCTTCGGCATGGTCGGCCCGTATGTGGCACGGCTGAGGCTTGCCGACATGCGCACTGCCGGGGCGACCGTGGGCAGGCTTTCCGCCCTTTCGACGGCGGGCAGCATCGTCGGCACCTTTCTTGGCGGTTTCGTACTGGTTTCGTACTTCGGTAGCACCCACATCCTTCTGGGGACGGGAGGTGGGATGGTCGCGCTGTCGCTCATGGCGTGTCGCAGCCGTCCCGCAGCACGGCTGCTCCTGCTTTGCGGGGTTGGCGCCTTGTTGTGGGCTACGGCGTCGTATGCGGCCTATGCGGAAGAAGCCACGGGGATACGCGTCGTGGAGACGCCGTACAACCACATTCGCGTCTACGAGGGGCTCATGCCCGACGGGCTGCGGCTGCGATGCCTCGCCACTGACCCTGGGCGGATGCAGTCGGCCATGTATCCCGACAGGCCCGATGAACTGGCGTTGCCCTATACCCGTTTCTTCGCGCTGGGGCCGTTGCTGGTGCCCGATGCTTCGAAGGTGCTGATGCTCGGAGGCGGGGCCTTCTCGGTGCCGCGCTGGCTTCTTGCCGGTGGTGGCGGGCTCGATGCGTCGCGCCTTTCCGTCGATGTGGTCGAACTCGACCCCGGCATGACGGCGGAGGCCCGCCGTTCGTTCGGCCTGACGGACGACCCGAGATTGCGTGTCTTCCATGAGGATGCGCGGGTCTTCTGCAATCGCAACCGGGAAAGGTACGACCTTGTCCTTGTGGATGTGTTCGGTTCACACTACACGGTGCCCTTTCATGCGGGCACCGTAGAGGCTGCGCGTACCCTTCGGGCCGTGACACGCGATGACGGTGTGCTGCTCATGAACGTCATCGCCGCCATGGATGGGGTCGACGGACGACTCTTTCGCGCCATCCGTGGGGCACTCGCCGCCCATTTCGCCGAGGTGCATGTCTTCGCCGTGCGTGACAGCGAAGACCGGCACGGCGTGCAGAATCTCATGCTGCTTGCCCTGCCGGTGCCGCGGCCGGATTTCGCCCCGTACCTTGCGGACGTAGGTGAGCGAATCCGACATGCCGGGACGCCCACTGCGGCGGCGCGCGACGAGGTTCCCCATACGGGCGGGAACGGCATGGCGACCGTTTCCGGTGGCGTGGTGCCGGATGCCGCGATGCCGGATGCTGCGATGCCGGATGCTGCGATGCCGGATGCTGCGATTCCGGATGCCGCGATGCCGGACGGCGTCATGTTGGACAGCACCTCGGCATCCAGCCCGCATCCCGTCACGCATTTACCCGTCACAGACGTGGAGATGGTGCGACTTCTCGCCTCGCGTGTGCGCGCCCTGTCTCCGGACGACACACCGCCCCTGCGGGATGATTTCGCACCGGTTGAGCGGTACGCACTGGGGTTGTTGCGCAGGTAGGCGGAATAGGAGGCATAGGGAGAGTGGGCGTGCCCGTTGTGGCGCGTTCGCAACCGTTCTCATGCCATGCTCGACGCATCTGGTCGCGTGACATGTGCCACCCTAATTGTTGTCTGTACGGGGGAGGGGCTGCGCATTCCGGGCGTCACGCGGGTGGGCGATTGCCCGCCAGATGCGCCTGATGACGTCTGAAAGGACGGGGGCACGGCGACATGCCTTGCCCGGACAAGATGGGCACGAATCGACACGGAGGGCACCGGAAAATCTGGGCCCTCCGTGTTGTCGGAAGATAGGCCGGAGCATTCCGATGGTGCTACTCTGCGGGCGGGCGCACTCCAAGGGGGTAGGCGTCGCGGTGGGGGGCCGTGGCCTTGCCCAGCCAGTCGATGACCTTGCCGAGATGATCCATGTTCGCCATGGCCTCGGCATCGGATTCAACCTCGCCCTTGTCTCGCCCATAGCCGAGATTCCAGTAGATGGAACCGGGCACCAGCATCTGTGACATGAGGAACATGTGGTTGATGGTGTCATAGACGTGGGTCGCGCCGCCGCGCCGGGCTACGACCACTGCTGCGCCAATCTTGCCGCGGAAGGCCGTTCCGTTGGCGATGGCGACAAGTCCCGAACGGTCGAGGACGGCCTTGAGTTCAGCGGTGACGTCGGTGAAGTAGGTCGGCGAACCGAGGATGAGCGCATCGGCACGCAACATCTTTTCCATGACGTCGTTGAACTTGTCCTTGGTCACCGCGCAGCGACCGTCCTTGTTCTCGAAACACTTGTAGCAGGCGATGCAGCCACGGATGTTGCGTCCGCCGACCTGCACGAGTTCAGTCTCCCAGCCTGCGGCGGCGAGTGGTTCGAGAGCCTTGTTGAGCATGATTTCGGTGTTGCCGCCCTTGCGCGGGCTGCCGTTGATAGCCAGTGCGTACATGGTCGCTCCTTGCTGTGCTTGGCTTCGCAGGGCTTTCCCGGTGTCTGCCGGAAGTGACCCACGCCAAAGCCGGGTGTGCGATGCGTGGCGGAGACGTGCCCGACACAGTGCCATAGTAACGCTACCGTGCCGACAATCAAGAACTGACAGAAAAGTGGGTCGGTACCCTTTTGGTGCCTGATGTCTGCCGATGGCCCCGCACTGCCTGCGGGAAAGGCTTGGGCACCGGGGCGGTCTGGCAGGGTGCATCTTCTGCGGGCACACAAAAAGGGTCACGGTTTGCACCGTGACCCTTCGTGTTCTGGCGGAGAGGGTTCTCGCTGGGGGGGACTCTGATTGCACACCCTTCAATTGATTCTGCTCAAGTATCATTTATACCAAAGGCTGAACTACTTGGTCTGGGCTACCACTCTTGAACGGGGGAAACGATAGGCGTGTTCTGCACGGAATAGTCACATGACGAGATGATGGTGCTGTCATCGCTACGGACTATGCGCGAAGATATGTAGATTTTTTCATGTACAGTGCTGTGTCTAGCAGCACTTGATCTCACGGATGCATATGTTCCAACTACGACGGCTGCTGCATTATGCATTCTGCTGATTTCCTTGACGTCGCGGCTGAGCATGAACTCGCCTTTGCCCTCCTGCATAAAAATAGAGCTTTGGCGTAGCTTCAACTCAACAATTTTGTAGCCGCGTTGAGAAAGGCGTGACCCTACATGTTCGGCAATCATTCTTCCAAATGATGAGGATTCAGATAGATTGTTAACATTCACAAAGCTTGCAACGATGATAGGCTGGTCCTTGGAAAGAGGGAGCCGCAGATTGGCATCAAGGTCATTGGCGATGGCGTAACCGGCTTCCACATAGTCGCTGCCAAGTTCGTAAGGATTCTTTGCCTGCTGTTGTGTTTGTGGTGCACATGCTGTGCTGCATACAATAAAAGAGAGAGAAGTGACGAGTGCTAGCATTCGCAGAGGACGGGAAAAGGATGTTTTCATGGATTTCTCCCTTAATTGCTGACAACACGTAGTTCTTTGCTCGGAAGAATGACAGGGGCTTCCCATGGAACCTTACGTTCCCAGTACTGGTTCTTGTCGGCCCTGTTAATGTAGTACACAGCAATGAAATTGCGCTGAAGCAAACCATTGCTCTTGGCTACAATGCCAATGATGAGTTCAGTGTCTGTTGTCGACATGGTATCCCATTGAGATCCAGCATGGACACCTTCGACTGCTAAACCACTTAGTATCAATATAGTGTCAAGGCTGTCGTGCCATGTCGCATCGTTATGTGTGTAGTAATGTACTCCTGCAAGACCAAGGCCTGCAAGAAGTAGGCTTGTTCCCGGGAACGGAGCATTGTGAGGGCGTGGACCTTGGTGTTCGACAATCTGCGTTCCCCAAGTAACCTCCATGGCGTTTTCCGGTGTCGGGCTAATTGGGTAGCCGCGCAGTAGGGCTTCATGGCGAACGAATTGCGAGAACGCAGTTCCAAAAGTGGATTTGTCATCCTGTGCCACATAAACAAGGGTTCCAGCAGTGAGTTTCAAGCCATCTACCACTGTAGCTGCAAGCTCGCGCCAATGTTCGGCTGCTTCGAGTCGTTGCTGACTTGAAAACGTATGGCTAACGGGTTTGGGAACCCGAGAACATCCGAAAATGCACAAGGAGAGAAATAGTAATGCAGCTATTCTCAGCATGATAGCCTCCTCTATTTTTTTGTCCGAATATCAAATCTCGCTACAAAGTATATTATTATTTCGTGAATATTGCTCGAAAAACACAAAAAGGGCCACGGTTTGCACCGTGACCCTTCGTGTTCTGGCGGAGAGGGAGGGATTCGAACCCTCGATAGAGGTTTATGCCCCTATACCCGCTTAGCAGGCGAGCTCCTTCGGCCGACTCGGACACCTCTCCAGAATGCATGTTGCGAACGTGCCGCACATGCGAGATTGGCTTCCTACCTGATGCCGTGCCGGGTGTCAACACACTATGCCATAAAGTGTGAAGACGGCGTGTTAGCCTAGGCGGGCTTCGGCGGTTCGCCTCCGACAGCGTGCAGAAGCGTGACTGCTACGAACGGTAGTCGGCGTTGCAGTTCACGTAGTCGTGCGTCAGGTCGGAGGCGAGAAGTTCGTAGTGCCCCGTCCCTGCGCCGAGTTCGATGTCTACGGTGACGTCGCGTCCCTTGAGTGGTTCGCGCAGCAGCGTGTCGAAGTCGAGGTCGGTGGGTTGTCCGTTGCGGAAGAGTTCAACACCGCACAGGGTCACCACCACGTCTTCAGCCTTGAAGGAGGCGCCGGAACGACCTACGGCGGCCACGATGCGGCCCCAGTTGGCATCGCGCCCGTACATGGCCGTCTTGACCAGTTGCGAATGACCGACCGTGCGCGCCACAGCTTCGGCCTCTGCGTCGTCGACCGCGCCGGAGACCTTCACGCGCATGACCTTGGTGGCACCTTCACCATCCTGCACCAGCATGTAGGCGAGTCGGGCGAGAACGTCGGTCAGCGCCTCGCCGAGTTTGGCAAGGTCTTCGCCTTCGACGGTGACTCCGCTGGCACCGTTGGCAAGGCCGAAGACCGTGTCGTTGGTGCTGGTGTCGCCGTCGACGGTGACACGGTTGAAGGTACGGTCCACCGCGTCGAGGAACAGCCTCTGCCATGCTTCCGGGGTGACGGCGGCGTCACACAGCACGACAGAGAGCATGGTCGCCATGTTGGGGCATATCATGCCCGCCCCCTTGGCCATGCCCACGAGACGCACCGTGGTACCGGCGATGGCAAGTTCGCGTTCGGCGACCTTGGGGAAGGCGTCGGTGGTCATGATGGCACGGGCGAAGTCGTGGTGGGTGTTCTGCCCGAGGGCGGCTGCAAGACGCGGCGCGGCCTCGCGCCACTTGTCCATGTGCAGCTGCGCACCGATGACGCCCGTTGATGCCGGAAGCACTTCTGCGGCGGGGATGCCACATGCCTTGCCCACGAGGTCGAGGGTGGTGCGGCAGTTGGTCATGCCCTCGTCGCCGGTGCAGGCGTTGGCCTGACCGGAGTTGATGACAACGGCGCGCGCGACGGGGCGTGCGGAGAGATTCTCACGCGCCACGACCACTGGGGCTGCCTGAAACCGATTGGTGGTGAAGACGCCTGCCGCCGTGGCGGGCGTGTCGCTGACGATGAGGGCGAGGTCGGGGCGGGCTTCCTTGCGAAAGCCTGCGGATACCGTGGCGAAGCGGAAACCCTTGGGTGATGCGGACATGGTGCCCTCGTTCAGGCGCGTTGAGGATATGGGGCTGGCGGCGGCACGCGCCGCCCGGTTTCTCTGCCGTACTCCATGGAAGAGACAGCCGGAGACGTGGACAATGCCGTGTCCGGCATCGCGTACAAGGAAAGGGCGGCACGGTGTCCCGCGCCGCCCTCTTCATGGCGTACTGTATGGTTCCGGCTGGTCTTCATCGCGGGGCGTCTGATGAGTAGCCCGCGAACGACCTCTCGTCAATTTTGCATATGTGCCTTGTGGCTTCAAGCCTCATCAGGCTACGCGCCACAGCACTTCTTGTATTTGCGACCGCTGCCGCAGGGGCACAGGTCGTTGCGCCCCACCTTGGGGTCTTCACGATGCGGCTGTGCAGGGCCCGCTTCGGCCTCGCCGCCCGAATAGGCGACGGCTGCCGGCTGTTCCTTGTGGCGGAAGGCCTCCTCTTCCACTCGCTGCACCCGCAACCGGGTGAGTGAACGGAACACGCCTTCCTTGATGCGGAAGAGCATCTCCTGGAACATGGCGAAGCCTTCGCGCTTGTATTCCAGTTTGGGGTCGCGCTGTCCGTAGCCGCGCAGCCCGATGCCGTCGCGCAGGTGGTCCATGTTGCGCAGGTGTTCCTTCCAGCAGCGGTCGAGTTCTTCAAGCATGAAGTAGCGGATGATGTCGCGGTACGACTCTCCCGTGTCCTCGCGCAGTTCATGCAGGATGGAAAGGACGGCGGCGCGGGCCTCGTCACGGGTGGGCAGCGCGGGGGCGGGCTGCATCACGCGGGTGATGTTGCAGACATCGGCAAGGCGTCCCCACACGGCGGCCACGGTGTCTGCACTGGGGGCTTCGCCGCCTTCGGCAGGCGCGTAGACGTCCTCGAGCACGTCGTCGAGGAACTCCTCCATGGTGGGGCCGAGGTCGGGCGCGCTCATGGCGTCGCGGCGCAGGGTGTAGATGACCTCGCGCTGCTGGTTCATGACGTTGTCGTAGTCGAGCAGCGTCTTGCGTATCTCGAAGTTGTGGCCTTCGACGCGCTTCTGGGCGTTCTCGATGGCACGGCTGACCATGCGCGCTTCGATGGGTTCGCCTTCCTCCATGCCGAGTTTCTCCATGAGGCCGGAGATGCGCTCGGAACCGAAGAGGCGCATGAGGTCGTCTTCAAGCGAAAGGTAGAAGCGCGACGAACCGGGGTCGCCCTGACGGCCTGAACGGCCGCGCAACTGGTTGTCGATGCGGCGGCTTTCGTGGCGTTCGGTGCCGAGGATGTGCAGGCCGCCCAACTCGCGCACGCCTTCACCGAGCACGATGTCGGTGCCGCGACCGGCCATGTTGGTGGCGATGGTCACGTGACCGCGCTGACCGGCCAAAGCAACGATCTCCGCTTCCTTCTCGTGGTGTTTGGCGTTGAGCACGCTGTGCGGCACGCCGGTCTTCTTGAGCATGGTGGAGAGCAGTTCGGAGGTCTCGATGGAGATGGTGCCCACCAGCACCGGCTGCCCCGCCTTGTGCAATTCGGCGATGGCCTGCGCTATGGCGTCGTACTTCTCGCGCTTGGTCCGGTAGATGGCGTCGGCGAAGTCCTTGCGCTGCATGGGCTTGTTGGTGGGGATGGAGACCACCTCGAGCGAGTATATCTGATGGAACTCCACCGCCTCGGTGTCGGCGGTACCCGTCATGCCCGCGAGTTTGGCGTACATGCGGAAGTAGTTCTGGAAGGTGATGCTCGCCAGCGTCTGGTTCTCGGCTTCGATCTTCACCGCTTCCTTGGCTTCAAGGGCCTGATGGAGGCCGTCGCTGAAACGGCGTCCGGGCATGAGGCGGCCGGTGAACTCGTCGACGATGACCACCTGTCCTTCCTTGACGATGTAGTCCACGTCGCGGCGGAAGAGGTTGTGCGCCTTGAGCGCCTGCATCAGGTGGTGCTGGGTGGTGATGTTGCCGGGGTCGTAGAGGTTGTCGATGCCCACAAGCTTTTCGCAGAAGGCCACGCCTTCGTCGGTGAGCATGGCCGTTCGCGCCTTCTCGTCCACTGTGAAGTGGGTGTCGCGCGTGAGCTTGCGGACGATTTCGTCCATATGGCGGTACAGCCCGGTGGATTCTTCCGACGCACCGGAGATGATGAGCGGGGTTCGCGCTTCGTCGATGAGGATGGAGTCCACTTCGTCGACGATGGCGAAGTTGTGACCGCGCTGCACCAGCTGTTCGGCGTAGAACTTCATGTTGTCGCGCAGGTAGTCGAAGCCGAACTCGTTGTTGGTGCCGTAGGTGATGTCGGCGCCGTAGGCGGCCTTGCGCTGTTCGTCATCGAGACCGTGCACGATGACACCGACGGATAGGCCGAGGAAGTTGTACAGTTGCCCCATCCATGCGGCGTCGCGCTTGGCGAGGTAGTCGTTGACGGTGACGACGTGCACGCCCTTGCCGGTGAGCGCATTGAGCACCACGGGCAGCGTGGCGACCAGCGTCTTGCCTTCACCGGTCTTCATCTCGGCAATCTTGCCGTGATGCAGCGCCATGCCGCCCACAAGCTGGACGTCGAAGTGGCGCATGTTGAACACGCGCTTGCCCGCCTCACGGACGAGTGCGAACACTTCGGGCAGCATGTCGTCGAGTTTGCGCCCTTCTTCCACCTGCTGGCGGTATTCGGCGATGCGGACGGGGAAATCCTCGTCGCGGAGGGACTGCATCTGCGGTTCGAGGGCGTTGATGGCGGCGACGATGGGGCGAAGGCGTTTGATGTAGCGGTCGTTCTTGGAACCGAAGACCTTCTTGAAGAGGAAACCGAGCATGTATTCTCCCGGAGAGTGGCAGTATGGCGCGCCAGAGGGCGCGGAGGGCACGCTGGGTGCCGAACCCGTCTGAAATAAGTCATCTCACACGGGTTGGCAATGCGGACACACGCATCCCGTTGAGAGAAGGTGAGAATCGAAGGTTTGGCCCGTTCAGGCACCTCACTCGGGGCACGCGTCGGGCGATACCGCTGCCGGTACGGGGTCGATGATGTCCAGCCAGTGGTGCACCGTGGCATCTGCGGGGGCGGTCGCCGTGAGTTGCAGCGTACAGCCGCTGCACCCGGTCAGGATGTTGTGACGCCGTGAAGTGTGGTCATCCGTCGCTGGTCCGGCTAAGCCCGGCACATCTGGTGACTGTCCGTCTGGGGCGTTGCCGGATGTCGCGGAGTGGGTGTCTGGCGCGGGCGACGCGGCAGCCTCCGACGGAAGCAGGTGGTGCCAGCAGTCTGAGGCCACCTCTTGCGACAGGGGGGCATCGGCCAGTTGCAGTACGCCGCCCATGCCGCAGCAGACCGGGCCGCCGGGAGTGGTGACCCTGCCGGGCATGGCGTCGCGCAGCCATGCGAGGTCGGGGTCTTTGCCGTACCAGTGGCAGGGCTGGTGGTAGCGGATGGCTGCGGGGGCGGCTTCGAGTGTCTCGAAGGTCGTCGCCCCCCAGAGGGTGGACAGGGGGCGCAACGACTCGCGCCATGCCTCGCGTTCGCCGTCGGCCCAGCCGAGGGTGTCGTCATCGACGTAGGCTGCGAGTCCGTGGTGGCATGTGGCGCAGAAGGTCGCCAGCACGGGACGTCCTGCCGCACGCCATACCGCAAGGTTGACGGCGCGCGCGGACGACGCCGCGTCGGGGATGCCCGCATGGTCGAGGGTACTGCCGCAACAGGTGAATCCGCGGCCTTCGGCGATGGAGTATCCAAGCCGTCGCAGCAGCGCCTTGGCCGTATGCAACCAGCGGGGGCGTATGCGGCGTGCCGTGCACCCGGCGAAGAGCAGCACGACCTGTCCCTTTCCGGCTTCCTTGTCGTAGTGCGAGACGCGCAACCATGGCGCGGGGCGATTGCCAGCAAGCATGGACGCCGCCGAACGCAACATGGGGCGCAGGGCTTCGGGGGCGACGACCTGCGGGACGAGTCGGCTTGCCTGTGCGAGGGCGGGCCAGAGAAGTCGTCCCTGTTCAATCCAGCGTCGCCATACCCACTGATGCCACAGCGGGTGTCCGCTACGGAGACGTGCAAGCGCGTCGGGCACTGACAGGTGATGCGGACAGGCCACTGCGCAACGCCCGCATGAGAGGCAGCGGTCGGCAAGGACACGGACGGGGGCTTCGGCGAGGGCCTCGGGACGTTCCCTGAAATGGCGCAGAAGGTGCTGCTTGGCCTTGGGGCTGAGTTCTTCACGCCCCGTGGCGAGAAAGACGGGACACACGGCGAGGCATTGCCCGCAGAGAAGGCACTGCTTGTCATCTTGCGAAGGCGTGGACGTCATGAGGCTAACTCCTGAAGGGGCCGCCTGCCCCATCAAGGGCAGGAAAGGCAGCGGCGGCAGCGGCGGCAGCGGGGGACGACGGAGGGGACACAGGCGTGGCGGCGGGTCGTGGCGGGCACGCGGAATGTGCGGCGGCGTCCACCGGCTTCAGTACGCCTTGCCGGGGTTCATGATGCCGTGCGGGTCGAAGGCGGCCTTGACCTGTGCCATGAGTCCGCGTTCCAGCTTTGAAAGCTGACGGTGCACATAGGGGGCCTTGGTCAGGCCCACACCGTGTTCACCCGAAAGCGTACCTCCCAGTGAAAGGATGAGGTCGGTGACTTCGCCCTTGGCGGCGAGGGCGTGTTCGCGTTCTTCCGTCACCGAGGCATCGTGCATGATGTTCACGTGGATGTTGCCGTCGCCCACATGCCCGAAGGTGAGAATGGTGAGGCTGCGTGCCTCGGCGATGGCACGGATGCCCTCAAGGGCCTCGCGCAGCCTCCCGCGCGGCACGGTCACGTCGTCGCTCATCTTGTCGGGCTTGACGAGGAACGAGGCGGGATTGATGGAACGGCGGATGGTCCAGAGAGGTTCTTCCTCGTCGCGTCCCACGCCCACGGCCGACCACACCGGGGCGGCATCGCGCACGGCGGCTGCCAGCCTGTCCACCTCCAGCGGCAGTGCGGCACGGCTGCCGTCAAGCCTGAACAGGAGTGCTGCGCGCACCGTCTTCGGCCATGGCACATCGTTGAGAAGGGCTGCACAGTCCAGCACTTCAGGCCCCATGAATTCCAGTGCCACGGGAAGGATGCCCGCCGCGAAGACGTTGCGCACGGCGTCCATGGCCGCGCCGAGGTCGGAGAATCCGGCCAGCAGCGAAGCCGTGGCCTCGGGCAGGGGCAGCAGCTTGAGCGTCACTTCCGTGAGGCAGCCCAGCGTACCCTCCGACCCGACCAGCAGGCGCACGAGGTCGAGGCCGACGACGTTCTTGTGGCAACGGCTGCCCGTCGCCAGCACCTCGCCACCGGGCAGGACGGCACGCAGTCCCAGAACGTAGTCGCGGGTGACGCCGTAGCGCACGGCGCGCATCCCGCCCGCGCAGGTGGCCACATTGCCGCCGATGGATGAGATGTTCTGGCTTGCCGGGTCGGGCGGGTAGAAGAGACCGCGCGCTTCGACGGCGCGTTGCAGGTCGGCGGTGATCACACCCGGTTGCACCACGGCGACGAAGTCGTGCTCGTCGATGTCGATGATGCGCGCCATGCGCAGGGTGGACAGCACGATGCCGGGACGTTGGGGCACACAGCCGCCCACCACGTTGGTGGCACGGGCGCGCGGATAGACGGGCAGGCGTTCTGCGTCGGCCCATCGCAGCAACTCGACGACCTGCGCTTCCGTGGTGGGACGCACCACGGCGAGAGGCGTGCCGCACTTGCGGCTGGCGTCTGTGCCGAAGACGAGGGTCTCTTCGGCGGAGAACAGCCTGTCGCCTTCGGGCAGCAATCCTTCGAGAAAGCGCCGCTGTGCGGCGGAGAGGCCGTGTACGGCCTCCTCCGCAGTGACATTCGCAGTGTGGGACATGGCAGCTACCGTGACCTGTGCCGAAGGGCTAGAAGCGGGCGAGTTCGCGCTGTGTGTCGCGGTCTTCGGCGCGTCTCTTCAGGTCTTCGCGCTGGTCGTGCAGCTTCTTGCCCCGACCGACGGCGATGTCCACCTTCACCTTGCCCCGTGCGAAATAGAGCTTGGTGGGCACCACCGTGTAGCCCTTCTGTTCCACGGACCGGGCGAGATTTTCGATTTCGTGGGCGTGCAGCAGCAGCTTCCTGTCACGGTCGGGGTCGTGCTGGGCGTACCCGGCGTTGTCGTAGGGGGCGATGTGCAGACCCACGAGAAACGCCTCGCCGTTGCGGAAGTCGACATAGCTGTCGCGGAAGTTGACGTGCCCGGCGCGCAGGCTCTTCACCTCCGAGCCCGTGAGCGAGATGCCTGCTTCGTGGTTGTCGGAGAGTTCGTAGATATGGCGCGCCTTCTTGTTCTGGGCGATGACGTTGGCGCCGGGTGCTTTCTTGCTCATCGTATGGGTACCTAATCGTCCGTGTCGAGCATGGACGAGAAAAAGGTGAGTTCCTCTGGGAACCTGTTGTAGATGGTCTCCTTGACCATGCGGTTGATGGTCGAGACCGTGGTGGCGTTGAGCACATCACGGGTGAGCGTCTTGCACTCCTCCATGTTGGTCTTGCGGATGATGTGCTTGATGCCGGGCACCGCCTGCGGTGCGATGGAGATGGAATCTATCTGCATCCCCATGAGTATGGGCAGGCAGAACGGGTCGGAGGCGACCTCGCCGCAGACGCTGACGGAGATGCCCGCACGGTGGGCCGAGTCCACGACCAGCTTGATGGAGCGGACGATGGCGGGGTGCAGCGGCTGATAAAGGTACGAGACGTGGCGGTTGCCGCGGTCGATGCCGAGCGAATACTGGATGAGGTCGTTGGTGCCGATGCTGAAGAAGTCGACCTCGTGCGCCAGCGCATCTGCGATGAGCACGGCCGAGGGCAACTCGACCATGATGCCCACCGGCATGTCGGGTGCGTGCGGTATGCCCTCGGCGTCGAGTTCCTGCCGCACCTCCTGAAGGATGTGCCGTGCCTGTCGCAGTTCCTGAATGCCCGAGATCATGGGGAAAAGCAGGGCGACGTTGCCATGGACGCTGGCCCGCAGGATGGCACGCAACTGCGTGCGGAAGACATCCTGATGCCGCAGGCAGAAACGAATGGCCCGCAATCCCAGTGCAGGATTGGGTTCCTCCATGCGTACCTGTTCGCGCAGCATCTTGTCCGCGCCCACATCCAGCGTGCGGAAGACGACCTGCCGCGGAGACATGAGCGCGGCCACCTGTGAGTACTCGTCGCAGAGGTCCTGTTCCGAGGGCGGCTGCCTGCGCGCCAGAAAGGCGTATTCGGTACGGTACAGCCCCACGCCGTCGGCCCCGCTGTCGAGCACCTGCGGCACTTCCTCCAGCAGTTCGATGTTCGACTGCACCTCGATGCGGTAGCCGTCGAGTGTCTCGGCGGGCAGTGTGGACTGCCTGCGGATGCTGCGCTGGTAGCTTTCGAACTGATACTTCAGTTCGGTGTATTCCGCGAGTTCGTGCTCGTCGGGGTCGATGAGGATGCGGCCGCGCAGGGCGTCGATGATGACGAGGTCGCCGTCGGCGGTGGCCTCTTCAAGGCCGGAGACGCCCACGACGGCGGGAATCTGGAGGCTGCGGGCGAGAATGCCCGTGTGCGAGGTCTTGCCCCCTTCCGCCGTGGCAAAGGACATGATGCGCGACACCTGCAATTCGATGGTGTCGGCGGGGGTGAGGTCGTGTGCCAGCAGCACCATGCGCTCGCCCGTGCTCTTGAGTTCACGGGCGTTGCCAGCAAGACGCGAAAGAATGCGTTCTGCCACGGCGCGCACATCCTGCACGCGTTCGCGGATATACGGGTCGTCGATGGCGCGAAAGGCCTGGGCGATGGCGTCGACAGCCTGCTCAAGCGCCCATGGCGCGGAGATGTTCTGTTCGCGGATGCGCCGTGCCGCATCGCCCATGAGCTTGGGGTCGCGGCATATCATGCGGTGCGAGTCGATGATGGCGGCATGGTCGCGCAGGTCGGCGGGCACTTGCGCGCGTGCACGGTCGAGGTCGGAAGCGACCTGTGCCGCAGCCTCGTCAAGACGCGCCACCTCGGATTCCGCAGCCCCGGGCTGGATGATGTCATGCGCGGCACTCTGGCGGCTGCGGTCCATGAAGAACGCCTTGCCGATGGAGATGCCGGAAGAGACGGCTATGCCGTAGAGGATGCCCCGGGCCACGTCGCAGAACCTATTCCCTGAAACGGTTGTTGAAGAGCGCGGCGATGTGTTCCACGGCCGCATGTGCGTCGTCGCCCGATGCCCGCACGACGATGCGTGTTCCCTTGGCGGCGGCAAGCGAGAGTATATCAAGGATGCTCTTGGCGTCCACCTCGGCCTCGTCCACGACAAGGCTCATGCGGGCGGCGAAGCGCTGTGCCTCCTGCGCAAGGCGTGCTGCGGGGCGTGCATGCAGCCCCTGTTCGTTGAGCACGTCGACGGCGACCTGCACGCCTTCGGGGGTTTCCTCTATCGTTTCGAGCACGGGCGTACCTCGGTTATTCGTGGTTGCCTAGAACGACGGGACGAGCAACATCCAGTCGCTGGCCCACGGCAGCGCGTAGGCCCCGGCAAGGGCGCAGGCTGCCAGAAAGATGCGTGAAATGTGAAAGCGTCCCACCATGAGCGCCGCCACCGAGAGCATGATGCACGCGATGCCCCACGGCAGCCCGTGCGCGGGGTGCGGCCACACGCGCCATAATAGCACCACAAGCAACAGTCCGTTGCACATCTTGATGCGGTCGCCCCAATTTATAAGGTCCCACTGCTTGAGTCGCTGGAGAACCTTGAGCCCTTCGCGCAGCCCAGCGATGAAGGTGAGGGCCTTGAATGCCTGCAAGCCGAGAAAGAGCGACAACGTGAAAAGGGCCGCAGCCATCTCGTGACCGGAGACCACCAGCGTGCAGCTGACCAGCGACCAGAAGACCAGCAGGCTGCCGCCGAACACGGAATCGCCGATGGCCGAGAGCGTATAGACGGTGGTGTCCTTCACCGACGCCAGCAATTCCGGGGGAAAGGTCTTGCGCGCGATGTTGCCTTCCAGCGACAGGAATACGCCCACCAGCAGCGGGGTCCAGAAGGGATGCGTGTTGAAGTGGCGCAGGTAGCGCTTGCGGGCGTCACGGCAGGCCCTCGGGTCCTGATGGATGGCACGCAATCCCGGTTCGAGGGCATAGACGATGCCGATGTTCTGAAGCCCGCGCGTGTTGAATGACGCCCCGATGAGATAGGTGCGCAGCAGGCATATGAGCAGGGTGCGGGCGTCTGGCATGGCATTGCTGGCGTCGGCTGCGTGACGCGCTTGGTTCGGGTGTGGCGGGGGAGTCTTCCGCCGCTGCCGTTGTCTCCGGACTTGTGTCTTCGCCGCGAGTGCCGCGGGACAGGCTGAAGCCCCGGCTGCATGTCGCGTCGTGCCTGTACTTCGGGGGCACTGCCGACGGTAGAGGGGGAACGACGCTGCCATCCTGCGGCCACCGGTCTGCACTGGTGTCAGCTGTGGGGCATGGGGAAGTGCCCCCTGTTCACGTGTACACGCGTCTGCGGGCCTGCCGTCAAGCCCGCTCCAATCTTCCGTGGATGCGCCGTATACGCAACCGCATCGCTATCCTTTGCACATCGCAAGAGGTATGGCGGTCTGCCACCATGGATGCACATGCCGCCCTGATGGGCGATTGTGGCGCGTCAGCTCACTCCTGCATCAGCTGGTAGACGTCCTTCACAGACCAGCCCCGTACGCGTAGCTGTACGCGCTTTGCCACATCCTTGGTTCTGCCGCCGTCCGCGCGTTCCTCTTCGATGATGGCGAGCACTTGCTCACGCGGGGATACGCTGGCCTCCTCGGGCGGGCCGATCACCACCGTGATCTCGCCGAGAAGGTCGTCAGGTATGGCCGTGTGACACTCTAACCGTCCGTAGATAAACTCCTCATGGGTCTTGGTCAATTCCCGCGCGACGCACAACTCGCGGTGGCCGAGCACGCCATGGGCCACGGCGAGCGTCTCTGCGAGCCTGTCCTTGCGCTCGAAGAAGACCAGCGTGGTGGCAACGGTGGTGAAGGGGGCGAAGAACTTCTCCTGTTCGCTGGCCTTGCGGGGAGGGAAGCCGAGAAACGTGAACGGCAACGGGGCGATGCCGCTGGCGGCAAGGGCCGTGAGCGGTGCCGACGGCCCGGGAACCACCGAAATGTGTACGCCTGCGTCCCGGCAGGCACGGACGAGACGGTAGCCGGGGTCGGCGAAGAGCGGCATGCCCGCGTCCGAAACAAGCGCCGCCGTCGTGCCCGACTGGAGCATCGTCAGCAATTCGGGGATGCGTCCGTCTTCATTATGGTCGTGAAAGCTGATGAAGCGACGGGCCGTCACCCCGCACTTCTGGAAGAGCAGCCCTGTGCGACGCGTATCCTCGGCAAGGACGACATCCACTGCCGCAAGGACTTCGCGTGCGCGGGGCGACAGGTCACCAGGGTTGCCAAGAGGTGTCGCCACCACCCAGAGTTTCGGTGAGGTCGAAGGCATCGGTGATATGCTCCAGTGTGCAGGTTGCACCCCGCTGCGTGACGCACACGAGGTCGAAGCGGCAGGCCCTGTCCCATGCATCGGCGGCTGCCAGCCATGCGCGGGCCGCCCTGATGAGCCGGTGTCGCTTCTGGTGCGTCAGGGCGTCGGTCGGTGATGTCAGGCCATGGGCGGCACGGGTCTTCACTTCAACGAAGACGATGGTGTCGCCTGTTTCGCAGATGATATCGAGTTCGAGTCCGCCGTGACGCCAGTTGCGGGCGATGATGCGGTGCCCGGTGCGCTGGAGAAGGGCCGCGGCTTCGTCCTCGCCGTGTTGTCCGGTGGCATGGCGGGCGTCTACCATAGCGTAAGCTGTTCCTCGGCTGCGGGGTTGGGCCGCACACCCCGGAAAGTGAGCCGATGCTGCGCACATGGGCCATGCGCCGCGATGGCCGCAAGGTGCTCGGCCGTACCGTAGCCCTTGTGCTTTGCGAAGCCGTAGCCGTGGTAACGGCGGTCGAGCGTGTCCATGAGGCGGTCGCGAAATGTCTTGGCAAGGATGGACGCCGCAGAAATGGCGGGTATGCAGCCGTCGCCGCCGATGATGGCCCGCTGTGTAGGCAGGTGTCCGTCGCACGATAACGAGGTGAGCACATGGGGCGGCAGCGTCTTGTCGCCGTCGATGAGAATGGCCGGGGGGGGCTGGCGCAAGACGCGCACCGCACGCGCCATGGCACGGAAGGTCGCCTGCAGGATGTTGATGCGGTCGATGTCTCGCGGCCAGACAACGCCGATGCCCCATGTCACGGCACATGAGCGGATGCCCTCTGCGAGGGATTCGCGCCGTGCCGCCGTGAGCTTCTTGGAGTCGGTGAGTCCCGGCAGGGCATACTCCTGCGGGAGAATGACCGCGGCAGCCACGACGGGGCCTGCAAGGCAGCCGCGTCCGGCTTCGTCGATGCCGGCGAACACAGGTGGCAGGTCGGCAACAGGTGCAAGGCGTTGGGGGCGCGGGGGCATGGCAACCTTCCGTGGCGGATGTCCGGGTGGAGTGGGGAGTGTCAGTGCCAGCAATGCGTCCTGTGCGTCCTGTCCGTCAATGGGCGTACGGTGCTGCAACATCCGCAAGGCGCTGGGCGCGTCGCGGGCGATGGGAATGGCATGGCCCGCAGGGACGCACCGCTGTCGGGGGCGGTACCGTACGCGCCACTCTGCAAAAGCATCCCGCCGAAGTCAGAAGGCATGCACAGGCCACTGGACAGCACGGGGCTGCACATTGGACCGCAGTCATCCAACCACGCCGTAGCGTGGTGAGTCCACAACAAAAAAGGGGGGCAAGGCCCCCCTTTTTCGCGAACAAGACGACCGTATTAGAAACGGTTCTTCGGCTTGATGCGGGCAGCCTTACCGCGCAGGTCGCGCAGGTAGTAGAGGCGGCTGCGGCGCACGCGGCCTTCGGTGATGAGTTCGACGCGGTCGATGAAGGGCGAGTGCAGGGGGAAGACACGCTCGACACCCACGCCGTCGGAGACCTTGCGGACGGTGAACGTGCCGCCGGTGGTGCCGCGGTGGATGCGGATGACGTTACCCTGGAACATCTGGATGCGTTCCTTTTCGCCTTCGACGATGCGCAGGTGCACCTTCACGGTGTCGCCGGACCGGAACTTGGGCAGGTCCATGCGCAGGTGTTCGAGTTCGATCTTCTTCATGATATCCATGATCGTGTCCCCCTTGGACCGGAGTTTTGCTTCGCGAAATTCTTCGGCCTACGCTAATAGCAGTCGCCGAGAAGTCTGTCCATGATGATGGCTGCCGCGGCCCTCACCGAAAGGTGATTGTAGCCGTCCATCCACCTGAGAGGCCGCAGGATGGCATCACATCCTTCAAGCACCTCTGGTGCCAGCCCGTGCCCCGTGCCGAAGACGAGCAGCACGGGCCTTTCTTCGAGCATCGCCCGAACCGATGCGGGAGTGGCATTGCCTGCTCCCTTTGCACTGGTCCCGACTACGTAGGGAACCTGTCCCGTACGTCGTGCGATATCCTCTATGGCCGCGCGCACATCATCCACACCTTTGATCCTTCCCAGCGCTTCCGCCCTGTCGGGGTTGCTGCGTGAACCGGGCCCGAGGGTCCAGTGCCGTAGCAGGGTGTCGAGAAGACGGCGCTGGTCTTCGAGTGGCGTTGTCACATAGAAGCCACCCAGACCATACGTGCATGAACTGCGGCCTATATCGTGAATATCGAGGTTTGTCAAAGATGTTGCGCCAGAATTTTTCTCTTTGAGAACAACAGGATAGTGCACGAGAGCGCAATAGAGGTTACGTCCCGGACGGTTGCGTGACAGGCCTCGCAAAAAGTCCATGTCGGCTTCGTCGAGTTGTGCTTCAGGAAGAATATCGGGACGTTGAGACAGAGTAAGGCGCAGGGAACACTCCTTGCGCCATGCGGCGATACGTCCATGGTCGCCCGAGCGGAGCACTTCTGGCACAACATGCCCCGCATAGTCTTCGGGGCGGGTGTAGTGAGGGTATTCGAGCAGTCCGGCGGAGAAACTCTCCTCCGTTCCCGACTCCTCCTTGCCCATGAAGCCCGGTACGAGACGGGAGACGGCTTCAAGCACCGCGAGGGCCGCCGTCTCGCCGCCGTTGAGGACGAAATCGCCCATGGAGACGGCTTCGATGGGGTAGATTTCCTCAAGGCGTGCGTCGAAGCCCTCGTACCGACCACAGAGGATGGTCAGCGATTCCTCCTGCGCAAGCTCTCGCGCCATGGCTTGCGTGAAGGGGCGTCCCTTGGGGGCCATCATCAGGATGCGACCGGGTTCTTCAATCCCTTGCAACGCCTTTTCCCAGGGTTCGACGCGCATGACCATGCCGGGACCACCGCCATAGGGGCGGTCGTCGACGGTGCTGTGACGGTCGGTGGTATAGGCGCGCGGGTTCACGAGCGCAACGTCGATGAGGCCGGATTCGCGGGCCTTGCCCATGAGACCGGCATCGAGCGGCGAGTCGAAGAACTCCGGAAAGAGCGTGAGAATGGTGCAGCGCATGAGCAGACCGAGGGTCAGTCAGACAGGTAGATGTCGAGCAGTCCCGGAGGAGGTGCTATGCGCGCCGTGCGGGAGTCGAGGTCGATGTCCAGCACGAAGGGGGCGGCAGCGGGGAAGAGCACTTCCTTGCCCTGTGGCGTGCGGATGACCCAGATTTCCTGATAGGCGTCAGTGTCTATGCGTTCGATGACGCCGAGGTGTTCGCCCGACTCGTCGATGACGACGGAGATGCCTTCGAGTTCGAAAAGATACACCTCGTCCTCATCAAGTTCAGGGAGGGTGTCTTCAGGAACAAGCATGACATGACCGCGAAGCAACTCTGCTGCCGTGCGGTCGTTGAC
Source organism: Nitratidesulfovibrio vulgaris str. Hildenborough (assembly GCF_000195755.1). Lineage (NCBI taxonomy): Bacteria > Pseudomonadati > Thermodesulfobacteriota > Desulfovibrionia > Desulfovibrionales > Desulfovibrionaceae > Nitratidesulfovibrio > Nitratidesulfovibrio vulgaris. Next base: position 926,577 of record NC_002937.3, read on the forward strand.
GCCTTCGAATATGACGAGTGGCCTGCCCTTGTGCATCCGCATGGACTGCACCTTGACAGGGCGCGGCGCAGCACGCCCGGCCTTGAGGTAGACCGTGCCTTCCAAGAGAAAAGGGGAGTCTGCGTAATAGTCGACGCAGACTTCCCCCTTCAGTCCGTGGGGTCTCGTCAGAAGACCGATTTCAATGAAGCGACTGGCTTCCATCTGCCCCTGCTGTCGTGGTCACGCTACTCGAGGATTTCGAGAACCGACCGTTTTCTGGCTTTCGTGGAGGCGGCGCTGAGGATGGTGCGCATGGCACGCGCGGTGCGTCCCTGCTTGCCGATGACCTTGCCGAGGTCTTCCTTGGCTACCTTGAGTTCGAGCACGGACGTCTGTTCGCCCTCGACTTCAGTGACCTGCACGTCTTCGGGTTTGTCCACCAGCGACTTTGCGATGTACTCGACGAGTTCCTTCAGCATGGCTCACCTCCACAGGTTCTTCCGCAGGATTAGGATTCTGGCGAGGTGCCGCCGCGACTGTCCACCGGACTCGCCGGCACCGGCTAGGCCTGCTGCTTCTTGATCAGGTTACGCACGGTGTCGGTGGGTTCGGCGCCAAGGGCCAGCCACTTCTGCACCTTTTCGGCGTCGATCTTCACTTCGGCAGGGTCAACCATGGGGTTGTAGAACCCGATGTACTCCAGCGGACGACCATCGCGGCGGGTTTCGCTGTTGACGGCGACGATCCGGTAGAAAGCACGCTTCTTGTTGCCCATGCGGGTCAGTCTGAGCTTAACGGCCATGTTCGTAGTCTCCCATTATATTTTGCTATACTACGGTATGCGGAAAAAGGGCAAGGGGGTCACCTTACCCGCCTTTTGTCAACGTTTCTTGCGCTTCTTCTTGTCGCGCTGTTTCTTCTTCTTGGTGGCCGAAGAGCCACCGGGCAGCCCCCCCATGCCGGGGAGTCCGCCCATGCCGGGCATTCCGCCTCTGAGACCGCCGAGGCCGCCAAGCCCCCCCAGTCCACCGAGACCCCCCATGCCGCCGCCCATGCCACCCATACCCCCCATACCGGGGATACGGGGCATGCGGCCGCCGCCGGGCTTGCCCATATTCATGACACGCTTCATCATCTCGCGCATCTGCTCGAAATTCCGCAGAAGCTGGTTGACCTCCTGCACCGTGGTGCCCGACCCCTTGGCGATGCGTGCACGCCGACTGCCGTTGATGACATCGGGGTTGCGCCGCTCCTTCATGGTCATGGAGCTTATGATGGCCTCGATGCGGGCCATGTCCTTCTCGGGCACGCTCATCTGTCCAAGCTTGTCGCGCAGGGCGCCCATGCCGGGAATCATCTTGAGGATGCCTTCGAGCGAACCCAGCTTCTTCATGCGGCGCATCTGGGTGCGGAAGTCTTCGAGGTCGAAAGAAGCGCGCTGGAATTTCTTGGTGAGGGCCTCCGCCTCGTCCGCTTCGATGGTGCTCTGGGCCTTCTCGATGAGGGTGAGCATGTCGCCCATGCCGAGAATGCGCCCCGCAACACGGTCGGGGTGGAATACCTCGATGTCCGAAAGTTTTTCGCCTATGCCGACGTACTTGACCGAGGCCCCCGTCACCGATTTGATGGAAAGGGCCGCGCCGCCGCGGGCGTCACCGTCCATCTTGGTGAGCACGACGCCGGTGATGCCCAGCTTCTCGTTGAAGGCATCGGCCACCGTGACGGCATCCTGACCCGTCATGGCGTCCGCCACGAAGAGAATCTCCTGCGGCGCGAAGGTGGCCTTGAGGGCCGCCAGTTCGTCCATCAGGGCTTCATCGACGTGCAGACGGCCTGCGGTGTCGAGCAGTACGGCGGTGCACTGCTTCTCTTTCGCGTCGGCGAGGGCCGCACGGACGATGTCCAGCGGCTTCATGTCCGGCGTGGACTGATAATATGGTATATCGAGCTGTCGGGCCAGCGTCACGAGCTGGTCGATGGCCGCAGGGCGGTATACGTCGACAGGCACGAGATACGGACGCATCTTGCGCTTGCGCAGCAGGTTGGCGATCTTGGCGGACGAGGTGGTCTTACCCGAACCCTGCAGGCCCACCATCATGATCACACCGGGCTGTGCCCCGCGCAGGTCGAGTTCGGTGGTGCCGCCGCCCAGAAGTTCGACAAGCTCGTCGTGGACGACCTTGACGACCTGTTGTGCCGGGGTGAGGCTCTTGAGTACGTCCTGTCCGAGGCAGCGTTCCTTGACCCGATCGATGAAATCCTTGACGACCTTGAAATTGACGTCGGCCTCCAGCAGGGCGAGACGCACTTCGCGCAGGCCTTCCTGGATGTTGTTCTCGTCGAGTTGGCTCTGTCCGCTGAATTTGCGGAACGCTTGCGTAAGTCTGTCGGATAGACTGTCGAACATGGGTACCCCGTAGAACGTCGTAAGAGGAGGTTCGTTACGGAACTTCCGGGCAGAAGTCAAGGGAAGGCGGCACCGGGGTGCGGTGCCGCTCTCCTTTGCTGTCGTGTACGCGCGGTCGGCGTTCGTGCCGTTTCCGGCAGCCCGTGCGGGCTGTGGTCCCCGCCGGGCGTCCGCCGTCACCCTGTCAGAGGGTGTGTTGGTCGCCAGACTGCCGAACCGCGTGGCTCATCAGCCACGGGCCCGACGGAAGCCCTCTGCTGCGCGGCGGATGATCGTTTCATCGACACAGAAGGTCAGCCTGAAATGCCCAGGACCGCCGAAGCCTGAACCGGGCACGGCAAGGATGCGCTCCTCCATGAGGCGGCTGACGAACGTGACGTCGTCACCGCCCGGCGCCTTGGGGAAGAAGTAGAACGCGCCGCGGGGCATCTGGAAGTCGTACCCCGCCTCGGTGAGCACTTCGGCCATCACATCGCGCCTGCGGGCATAGATGCTGGCATCGACCTGTGCGCCCAGCGCCGCCGCCATGATGTGCTGGCCTACGACCGGCGGGTTGACGAAGCCGAGAATGCGGTTGGTGAGCAGGAGTCCGGCGGCGAGTTTGCCGCGGTTCTCCATGCGGGGCGACAGGGCGATGTAGCCGAGGCGCTCGCCAGCCAGCGAGAGGTTCTTCGAGAACGAACTCACCACGAGACTGTGGTCGTAGAGAGGAAGCACTGATGGCACTTCAGCACCGTCGAAGGCGAGAAAACGGTAGGGTTCGTCGGCGATGAGGAAGACGGGGCGACCGTTGCGGGCGCTGGCCCGTGCGAGGATGTCGGCAAGCCCTTCGAGTTCGGCACGGGAATACACGGCCCCGGTCGGGTTGTTGGGCGAGTTGATGATGACCGCGCGCGTACGGGGGGTCATGGCCAGTTCGATGGCGTCGAGGTCGAGTCCGAAGGTGTCGGGCAGCGTCTTCACGGTGCGGAACACGCCACCATGGTTCTCGACATAGAACCCGTACTCGACAAAATAGGGAGCCATGGAGAGCACTTCGTCGCCCTCGTCGAGAACGGCACGGAAGAAGGCGTTGAGCCCGCCGGCAGCACCGCAGGTGAGCACCACGTCGTCGCCTGTGAGGGACACTCCCTGCTCTGCTGAAAGGTGCGTAGCGAGCTTCTGGCGCGCCCACGCGTAACCGCCGTTGGGCATGTACCCGAAGGCGAAAGGTTCGCCAGCCCTGTCGGCCATGGCGCGCAGGCCGTCGCCCACAGCGGCGGGGGCGGGCAGGTCGGGGTTGCCGAGGCTGAAATCGCATACGGCGTCTTCGCCGTATTGCTGCTTGAGGATGATCCCGGCCTCGAACATCTTGCGGATCCACGAGGCCCGTTCCATGTAGCCGGATATCTGTTGGGAGAGAAGAGACACGGTTGGCTCCGGTGGTTGCGGGTTTCTGTGGAAGGGGCGCGCCAGCCGACGGCCCGCATGACGACGGCGGCGACACCTCATGCGAGGGGTGCCGCCGCCGGTGGGATGCTAGAACGGGGATACGTTGAGGCGGATGCGGTTGATGCGCACGCGGCGCAGTTCCTTCTGCACCTCGAGTTGCAGACGCAACTGCCGCGCCTCATGGATTTCTTGCGCGAAGAAGACACCCTTGGCGTGGTCTTCGGCTTCGGTGAGGCGACGCAGGGCCGCTTCGCAATCCGCTTTGGCCTGCTCTATCTCACCTATCTGGGCCTCAAGAGTGGGGATGTCATCCGGCAATGATGCGTCGTCTGGCAGGTTTGGCATCGATAATCTCCTTCGGCTTGGGCTTCAGGTCGGGAGAGGGCAAGCCGTTGAACAGGGCCCAGAAGGCGGGCATCAGTTCGGTGATGTTGCCGGGGTTGGCCAGCCTCAACCCGCTGCGCAGGAACGAGCCGAAGGCGAGGGCCATCGACCATTCGGGAGCGGGGCTTGCCCATCCGGCACCGGGGATGTCGGTCTCCACACGGGTAAGGGCACCGTCCTCGGCATCGGCCTCAAGGCCCAGTTGTCCGAGAAGGCCCGTCGCGGCAAGGGCATCCGTGCCGGCCGGGAGGGCGGGCATGCGTGCGGGCTTCTCCGAGGCGAAGGTCGCGGCGGCGAGCAGCACGGCAAGGGGTGCGTATGCGGGGGGCAGGGTGGCGAGCGGTGCATCCATGTCGCCGGGTACGGCCGCGTAGGTCGAGGCAATGCCGTCCTTGTCGCGCTTCACTTCGAGGCCACCGGCCTTGAGCAGGGCGATGGCCGCTTCAGCCTCGGCACATGCGGCAGGCCAGAGGCCCGTCAGCCGCACGTTGCCACCGGCCACGGCGGGAAGGCCCAGCAGGTAGGTCGCGACAAGGGGCTCCATGGCGAGAGCGGGTTCAGCGGGAATGGTCATCGTGCCGGATGTGATGCGCACGGTGTCGCCGTCTGCCGTGGCCTTGATGCCTGCTTCATGCAGCAGCGGAAGCACCGCGGCGAGGCACGAAGCCGACACCGGCGTGGCGGGAAGCCGCAACGTGACGGTGCCCGGCCAGAACGATGCAGCCAGAAGAAGTGCGCACAGCGCCTCGGCGGGCAGGTCGTCGGGAACGGTCACATCGTCAGGCAGGATGCCGGAGGATTCGAGGCGGACGGGAAGGCCCTTGGTCTTGGGCACCACGTTGGTGAGGCGCGCCCCGAGTCCGGGCAGGAAGTGCGAAAGGGCGGAGAGGTCGGCGAGCTTGAGCGCTGCGCCACCTGTGATCTTGAGATGGGACTGGGCTCCGATGGCAAGAAAGATGAGCAGGTACAGGTTGAGCGCATCTTCGCCGATGTAGACGACCTTGTCCGAGAAATCGAGAGGGCACCCGGCCTTGGCGTGAACGTTGCCAGCCTCGTCCCATGAGATGGACGCACCGGACTGGTTCAGCGCTTTGACGAAGTCGATCATCGGGTCGTTGATGAGCGCTCCCCTGATGGTGACCTCGGACGCGGCGGCTGTGGCAAGCGCCAGCCAGAGGCGGGTCTGCCTGATGGAGGCGGGCGCATCGATGTTCACATCGACGGCCCTTCGGGAAGGCGAAAGATTGAAGCCGGGGCGCGTGTCCTCCTCGTCACGGTCGATGACGTCGACCTCCTGCAGGAGCGTGAAGAGTTGGTGGACGAAGCGGGGGTCGCGGCTCAGGCGCGCGGCATGTTTCTCCCATGCCTGCCGGAGTTGCTTTTCAAGCGCGGGGTCGGAGCCTTTGCGGCCGCCGGTCGCCTTATTCAGGAGGCGTGCGCGACGCGCGAGAAGCCGTGCCAGTTCCCGGTCGATGTCCAGAAGGGACTGGAGCGGGGAACGATGATGACTGTTATCTTGCATGGTATGCCTTGCGGGAGTTGTGTGATTGGCGTTCCACCTAGCCTGAAAAGCCATTGCTCGCAAGAGAAAAGGAACAGGCAATGTCGGGTGGTGCTGGCGGGGCTTTCGGGGAGATGGGCAAGTCGAGGCGATTGCGCAGCAATTACGCGGGCGGGCATGGATCATATGGTTTGTTCACATGGCAGGCGCCGGGCTTGCAGGCAATGGCGACTCCGGAAGTCTCCTTATGGTCTGGGTACGCTTGTCGGGTGGCAACGGTCAGTGAAATGACGACAGGGACACCTCCAGTCAGTATACCTGTCGTGTGGGCTTTGTGAAAGAGATGAAAAGCAGGGGGGCGCTGTCACTGGATTGTAGTCTGGACGACATGAAGATGGAGCACGGGGGCAGTTCGTGAAAAAAGTGCTCAACTCGGGGGTGCCGGTACGAATCCCTCTTGCGTCAACGGTCTGGACGTTGTACTCAATTTGCGCTCAAGTTCAGTTGTCGTCAGGTTCGCCACAAACACCCGTGTGGGATGTCTTCTCATAAAAGTGTTTGATTTCCGAAGGTTGAAGGCAGCTTGTGAAAGAAGAGTACAAGTCGCTTGACACATCAGGGGTGACATTGTTAATTCCATCACAAGCGCAGCGGGCTCCCCACAACGAAGTGTTGCGGTGAAGTCCGAAAAGGTAGGCCCCCGAACCTACTTTTTCAGCCTCCACCGAAAGGTGGTGAATCCGGCTGAGGCTGCCAAGCAAACCCTTAATTCTGTTTGAGTTGGAGGATAAGGTATGCCGACTTATGTTGATCCGTCCAAGTGCGACGGTTGCAAGGGTGGTGAAAAGACCGCTTGCATGTACATCTGCCCCAACGACCTGATGATCCTCGATCCCGAGGAAATGCGGGCCTACAACCAGGAACCCGAAGCCTGTTGGGAATGCTACTCCTGCGTGAAGATTTGCCCCCAGGGCGCCATCACCGCTCGTCCCTACGCCGACTTCGCCCCCATGGGCGGCACCTGCATCCCGATGCGCTCCGCCGACTCCATCATGTGGACGGTCAAGTTCCGCAACGGCAACGTCAAGCGTTTCAAGTTCCCCATCCGCACCACTCCTGAAGGTTCCATCAAGCCTTTCGAAGGCAAGCCCGAAGCTGGCGACCTCGAAAGCGAACTTCTCTTCACCGAGACGGCTCTCACCGCTCCGAAGGAAGCCCTTGGCAAGAAGTTCGATGTGACCGACGCCGAGACCTCCCAGTGCTGGTACGAGACCGGCTGTCAGGGCGGCAACCGCTAAGCGGACAACAACGCAACTTGGTGCGATAAGGAGATTAAATCATGCCGATGATTCCCGTTAAGGAACAGCCGAAGGGTGTTGCCATCGCCGAACCGACCGTGAAGGAACATGATGTTGACCTTCTCATCGTCGGTGGCGGCATGGGCGCGTGCGGTACCGCTTTCGAAGCCGTCCGCTGGGCCGACAAGTACGCTCCTGAACTGAAGATCCTGCTGATCGACAAGGCCTCCCTCGAGCGCTCCGGCGCCGTTGCCCAGGGCCTGTCCGCCATCAATACCTACCTTGGTAAGAACGACGCCGACGACTACGTCCGCATGGTTCGTACCGACCTCATGGGCCTCGTTCGCGAAGACCTCATCTTCGACCTTGGCCGTCACGTCGACGACTCCGTCCATCTGTTCGAAGAGTGGGGCCTGCCCTGCTGGATCAAGGACGAGCATGGTCACAACCTCGACGGTGCCCAGGCCAAGGCCGCTGGCAAGTCGCTCCGCAACGGCGACGACCCGGTCCGCTCCGGTCGTTGGCAGATCATGATCAACGGTGAATCCTACAAGTGCATCGTCGCCGAAGCTGCGAAGAACGCCCTTGGTGAAGCCCGCATCATGGAGCGCATCTTCATCGTGAAGCTGCTGCTCGACGCCAACACCCCCAACCGCGTGGCTGGCGCCGTGGGCTTCAACCTGCGCGCCAACGAAGTGCACATCTTCCGCTCCAACGCCATGCTGGTTGCCTGTGGCGGCGCGGTCAACGTGTACAAGCCCCGCTCCACCGGTGAAGGCATGGGCCGTGCATGGTACCCCGTGTGGAACGCCGGTTCGACCTACACCATGTGTGCCCAGGTCGGCGCCGAAATGACCATGATGGAAAACCGCTTCGTCCCCGCCCGCTTCAAGGACGGTTACGGCCCGGTTGGCGCATGGTTCCTTCTGTTCAAGGCGAAGGCCACCAACTACAAGGGTGAAGACTACTGCGCCACCAACCGCGCAATGCTCAAGCCCTACGAAGACCGCGGCTACGCCAAGGGCCACGTCATCCCGACCTGCCTGCGTAACCACATGATGCTTCGCGAAATGCGCGAAGGTCGTGGTCCCATCTACATGGACACCAAGACCGCCCTGCAGTCCACCTTCGCGAACATGACCCCCGAGCAGCAGAAGCACCTCGAGTCCGAAGCTTGGGAAGACTTCCTCGACATGTGCGTGGGTCAGGCCAACCTCTGGGCTTCGATGAACATCCAGCCCGAAGAGCGCGGTTCTGAAATCATGCCCACCGAGCCTTACCTGCTCGGTTCGCACTCCGGTTGCTGCGGTATCTGGGTTTCCGGTCCCGACGAGAAGTGGGTGCCCGAAGACTACAAGGTGCGCGCTTCCAACGGCAAGATCTACAACCGCATGACCACCGTCGAAGGTCTGTGGACCTGCGCTGACGGCGTTGGCGCCTCCGGCCACAAGTTCTCCTCCGGTTCGCACGCCGAAGGCCGTATCTGCGGCAAGCAGATGGTCCGCTGGTGCCTCGACCACAAGGATTACAAGCCCGCCATCAAGGAAAGCGCGGACGAGCTGGTGAAGCTCATCTACCGTCCGTACTACAACTACATGGAAGGCAAGGCCGCTTCGACCGACCCCGTGGTGAACCCGTCCTACATCACGCCCAAGAACTTCATGATGCGCCTCGTGAAGTGCACCGACGAATACGGCGGTGGCGTGGGTACCTACTACACCACTTCGGCCGCGGCTCTTGATACGGGCTTCAGCCTCCTCGGCATGCTCGAAGAAGACTCGCTGAAGCTGGCCGCTCGCGACCTGCACGAACTGCTCCGCTGCTGGGAAAACTACCATCGCCTGTGGACCGTGCGCCTGCACATGCAGCACATCCGCTTCCGCGAAGAGTCCCGTTACCCCGGCTTCTACTACCGCGCCGACTTCATGGGTCTGGACGACTCCAAGTGGAAGTGCTTCGTGAACTCGAAGTACGATCCCGCCACTGGCGAGACCAAGATCTTCAAGAAGGCCTACTACCAGATCATCCCCGAATAGGATGAGCACCAGGGCGGTTGCGGGGTACCGCAACCGCCCTTTTCACTTTCACCCGGACGGCCTAAGCCGGGGCAGTAAGCACGCCTTATTGTCTGGGCTTAGGCCGTGTTGATGAAGGCCAAAACACGTAGGGAGGATACCAAGGATGTCGAACTCCATACTCGTCGTCGGAGGCGGATTCAGCGGGCTCACGGCCGCCATCGAAGCCGCTGAAGTCGGCTATGAAGTGTTCATCGTCGAGAAAAGTCCGTTTCTTGGAGGTCGGGTCGCCCAGCTGAACAAGTACTTCCCTAAACTCTGTCCCCCGTCCTGCGGCCTGGAAATCCAGTTCCAGCGCATCAAGAAGAACCCCAACATCAAGTTCTTCACGCAGGCGCAGGTGACAGCAGTGAAAGGGGAGAAGGGCAATTACACCGTCTCCGTCCGCATCGAACCCCGGCACACCGTTCCCAACAGCGCAGACCTCTCCATGCTTGCCGGTGCACTTGAAGGCGAGGTCGAAAACGAGTTCGAACTTGGCCTCGCAAAGCGCAAGCCCCTGTATCTGTCCACTCCCTTCGCCTTCCCCAATCGCTACGTTCTCGACAAGAACGCCCTTTCGCAGGCCGACCAGCTCAAGGTCGGCGCAAGTGCGTTCTGCGACCTGAACGAAGGGCCGCGCGAAATCGAGCTTTCCGTCGGGTCCATCGTGCTCGCCACAGGATGGAAGCCCTACGACGTGACCAATCTTTCGAATCTCGGTGCTGGCAAGATCGCCAACTGTGTGAGCAACATGCAGCTCGAGCGTCTTGCTGCCGCCTGTGGCCCCACCAAGGGCGCCATCACCCGCCCCGGTGACGGGAAGTCACCCAGGAAGATAGCCTTCGTTCAGTGTGCCGGTTCGCGTGACCAGAATCACCTGAACTTCTGCTCGTACATCTGCTGCATGGCCTCCCTGAAGCAGGCCCTGTACGTGCGAGAGCAGTACCCCGATGCCGAAGTCACCGTGTACTACATCGACCTGCGCACACCCGGGCGTTACGACAAGTTCATGCGCAAGGTGCGAGCCGACGAGAAGATCAACCTCGTGAAGGGCAAGGTCGCTGGCGTCGAAGAGGATACGGCAACCGGCGACGTCATCGTCGAGGTCGAGGATGCCGTCAAGGGCGAAAAGCGTAAGGTGCGCTACGACATGGTCGTCCTCGCTACCGGTATGCAGCCGAGCCTCGCGGGTCAGAAGCTGCCGTTCGATGTACCTGTCGATGAAGACGGCTTCATCGTCGGCGGCGAAGAGAAGGGCATCTTCGCGGCGGGCTGCGCCCAGAAGCCCCTTGATGTCATGCGCTCTGCCCAATCGGGCACCAGCGCCGCGCTCAAAGCGATTCAAACGGTGAGAGGGAGGTAGACCATAATGGCCAGCAGAATTGGCGTCTATTTTGACCAGTCGAGCATCGGCGGCGGCCTTGATGTCGAAGCCCTGTCCGACGGCGTCTCGAAGAAGTGGGGAACGCTGACCCCCGTGGTCAAGGTGCTTCCCGTCCTCGCAGCCGAGAAGGCGCGGGACGAGATTCGCGCCGACATCGAAGAGAACGAACTTGACGGTGTCCTGCTCTGCGGTACCTCCCCCCGCGTTGACTGGGACCTCTACAAGTTCGATGGTGTCATCGTCGACCGTGTTAACCTTCGCGAACAGTGTGTCCTGTCCTACAAGAACCCCGACGGCTCCACTGTCGAGGAAGGGGATGACGCTCCTGAACTGCTCGTCAACCTTGCCACCGACTACCTGAACATGGGTGTTGTCCGGTTGCAGAAGACGACGGCTCCTGAAGCCGCCCCTGTCGAGAGCGTGCGCCGGGTGCTGGTGCTGGGTGGTGGCTGGACGGGCCTTACGGCTGCCCGCAACGCCTCCATCGCAGGCCTTGAGGTCGTTCTCGTCGAAAAGGGTGATGTCCTTGGCGGCAAGACCCTGAACCTGCACCAGACCATCCCGCTTCATGCCCCGTATGTCGAGGCACATGCCACCGGCATCGAGCAGAAGATCGCCGACGTCGAGTCCGACGCGAACATCAAGGTGCTCAAGGGCTCTGTCCTGACCAAGCTGGCGGGCATGCCCGGCGAGTTCACCGCCATCGTCAAGACCCCCACTGGCGATGAAGAGATCGCCGTTGGTGCCGTGGTCCTTGCCACGGGCTGGCAGCCGCAGGATGCCAAGCTGCTTGCTCCTCTTGGCTACGGCAATGTCCCCAACGTGGTGACCTCCGCCGAGTTCGAGAAAATGGTCAAGGAAGGCACCATGACCGCCCGTCGTGTTGCCTTCATCCTGAACACGTCACTGTGCGACGGCGGCGACATCTACGCTCCCTTCTGCGCTGACGAGGCCGCTCCCGCCGAAGCTGCCGCCGAGGCTCCTGCCGAAGGCGAAGAGGCTGGCCCCAAGTGCAAGGACCTCGAGAGCATCCGCCATCTGCCGTACTCCAACTCCATCAGCAGCGTGGTTGCCCTCAAGCAGGCCAACTACGTCTGTGACAAGTTCGAGGGCGCGCAGGCGTTCATCCTGTACGACAGCATGGTGGTGCAGGGTATCCACGAGCGCTACTACAAGGCCGCACAGGACCGTCTCGGCATCATGATGAGCAAGGCCGACATCCGCGAAGTCCGCGAAGGTGCCAACGGTACCGTTAGCGTGCTCTGCGACAACACGCTCATCGGCGATGACATCCAGATCGACGTGGACATGGTGGTGCTGCCCACAGGCATCGTGCCTTCCACTGCGAAGGACGCCATCATGAACTTCGAATACCGTCAGGGCCCCGGCTTCCCGGACCTCGACCTCTTCGACGGTTTTGCCGACTCGAACTACATCTGCTTCCCCTACGAGACCCGGCGTACCGGTGTCTACGCAGCCGGTTGCGTGCGCCAGCCCATGACGCTCGATTCGTGCGAGGAAGACGCCATCGGTGCGGCCATGAAGGCCATCCAGTGCATCGAGTCCGCCAATCGCGGTGTTGCCGTGCATCCCCGTTCAGGCGACCTCTCGTACCCCATCTTCAACTTCGTGCGCTGCACCCAGTGCAAGCGCTGCACGGAAGAATGCCCCTTCGGCGCCCTTGATGACGACGAGAAGGGCACTCCGAAGCCCAACTACAGCCGCTGCCGCCGTTGCGGTACCTGCATGGGTGCCTGCCCCGAGCGCGTCATCTCCTTCGCCAACTACAACATCGACCAGATCGGTTCGATGATCCGCGAAGTGAACGTCCCCGCAGACATGAAGAAGGGTGGCCCCCGCGTCATCATCCTCGCCTGCGAGAACGACGCCTACCCCGCGCTCGACATGGCCGCTCTCCGTGGCAAGCCGTGGAGCCCCTATGTCCGCATCATCCCCGTCCGCTGCCTTGGTTCGGTCAACGCCATATGGGTTGCCGACGCCATGTCGAAGGGTATCGACGGTGTCATGATGCTGGGCTGCAAGTACGGTGACGACTACCAGTGCCACTTCGTCAAGGGCTCTGAAATCTGCAACCGCCGCAAGGAGAACATCGCCGAGACGCTGAACCGCCTTGGCGTGGAACCCGACCGTGTGGAGCAGTACGAAGTCGCCATCGACGAGTACGACAAGCTGCCGGGCATGATCGAAGGCTTCATGAACATGATCTTCGAGAAGGGTCCGAACCCGTTCAAGGGCTACTAGGAGGAGATGGAACATGGCTCAATCCGTCAGGATTCAACCCGATCTTGAGTTCGTCAAAGAACTGCAGGCCGTCGGTGGGGAGTCGCTCAAGAAGTGCTATCAGTGCGCTACCTGCAGTGTCGCCTGCCCCATCTCCCCGGCAAGCAACCCCTATCCCCGTAAGGAGATGGTCTGGGCCTCTTGGGGTCTGAAGGACCGTCTGCTGAACGACCCCGACATCTGGCTGTGCCACAACTGCGGAACCTGTTCCGACCTGTGCCCCCGTGGCGCCAAGCCCGGCGACCTGTTGGCCGCACTTCGCAACATGGCCTACCAGCGCCTGACCCAGCCCGCTGTCGTGGCCAAGTGGCTCACTTCGTCCAAGTACCTGCCCATCCTCTTCGGTATCCCCGCAGTCCTCTGGGCGGTCATCTGGATGATCATGGCGGGCGTCAACGGGTCTGCCATCCCGCAGGGCGAAATCGTCTTCGGCAAGCTGTTCCCCGGCGACTACACCGTAGACCCCATCTTCATCCTCACCTTCTTCTCGATGGTCGCCATCATGTGGAAGGGAACAGTGAAGCTGCTTGCGTCGTTCAAGCCTGAAGGCACGACGTTGATGCTTGGCAAGACCAAGCACTGGGTGCTGCATCTTGTGGACGTCATCCTCGAAGAGGTCATGACGCACAAGAAGTTCAAGGATTGCGGCGATGACAAGTCAGACCGCAAGGTCGGTCACCTTGGCGTCTTCTACGGCTTCGTCTTCCTCGCCATCGTCACCGCCATCGTCGCCGCCGGTCACTGGGGTGGCAAGGTGTTCCCGGCCATTGCCCTGCATACGCCGATGCCCCTGCTGTTCCCCGTCAAGATACTCGCCAACATCGGTGCCGTCCTCCTGCTCGGCGGTCTGGCTCTGCTGACCATCCGCCGTCGCAGCCTCGACCCCAAGAAGTCCTCGTCGAACTACTACGACTGGTATCTTCTCGGAGTCATCTGGGCTGTCGCCGTCACCGGCGTCCTGAGCCAGCTGTTCCGCCTTGCGGGCATCGCTCCGGTTGCCTACTTCGTCTACTACCTGCACCTCGTGGTGGTCTGGATGCTGTTCGCGTACCTGCCCTGGTCCAAGCTCGGGCACCTTGTGTACCGTACCGCCGCCATCACCTATGTGCGCGCAATGGGTCGTCGTTAGCAGAACACCGGTCGGCGCGCTGCGGCGCGCCGACATCAGGACGCAAACCGAGAATGCAACTTTCTCCGAAAGAGAATCAGGAGGCCGAAATGTCTGACGAAGGTCGTAGAATGTTCAAAATGGATGCCGTTCTGGGCCTCATCGCCGGAAAGAACGGGGCTGCCGTGTCCGATCTTCTTGGCTACCTTGCCCAGCGTGACCTCGCCGCCGAGGACGAAGCCGCTGTGGCACCCATCGCCAAGGGGTGGCTGTTCAGCCAGCATCCTCCGTTCATGCAGTGCGCCTACAGCGAAGTCGGCAGCTACGAAGACTGGGTGAAGAAGGAATGTGGCCGTCTCGGCGACAACGTATCGCTTCAGCCCATCCCCGCTGCTGAACTCGCCGCCATCAACGGTGTTCTTGACCGTATCGCCGAATACAAGGCGACCATCGCCGCACAGGCCGGTGAAATCGAAGGCCTCAAGGGCCAGGTGAAGGAACTGACCCCGTTCAAGGGACAGGCTGCCGACCTTGAGAAGAAGCTCGCCCAGAGCGAACAGAAGGTGCAGGGCCTCAATGGCGACATCGGCAACCTTCGCAAGGAGCTTGCTCCCTTCCAGGGTAAGGTCGCCATCGACGAGAAGGAAATCGAAAGCAGCGTGAAGGACATCGTCTCCCGCGCCGTGAAGGATGCCCTCAAGAACCTGCCCGTCGCCGCTGCAGGTGCAGCAGCTGTTGCGGGTGATGCTGCCGCTGAACCTGCCGGCTTTGAAGAGTCGTCCTCTTCCGACGGTGGCGTGCCCGATACCTTCGGTTTCGGTGCCAGCGGTGCCAGCGACGACGGCTTCGGCTTCTAGTCGCCCCCGTCTTCATGCCATCAGGGCCCGACCATCCGGTCGGGCCTTTTTCATTTCAGCCCTTGTCCAGTTAATGAAGCCTGACTGCGGGGACAATGCGCTGAAGGCGTGGTGGTGGGGATTCTGATCAGGAGTATATTCTCATCAGGTTCACATGACCTGCGAATTTGGCTAATAGTAGTAGCATACACTATTGCCGACAGGTTGGCTGCCATGAAACTCAGGCACTGTCTTATCATCGTGTTCGCATGTTGTGCCGCTCTCTGGTCCGAGTCGCCCTCGATAGCCGATGACGCTGTGCGAACGTCTCTGGCAGGACTGGAGTGGCACGTCGTCACAGACGTCTGGCCGCCCTTTCGCATCGAGCAGGAAACGGGGCTTGTGGGCATCGATGTGGATATCCTGAAGGCGCTGAGCACCAGCCTTGGACTACGTCTGCGGATTTCACGGGCACCATGGGGCAGGTGTCTGAAGATGCTCGAGACGGGAGCTGCGGACGCCATGATCGGCTTGGCGAAAAGCGCTGAACGCGAAGTGTACATCAGGTACGTGCCGACGAGTTATTATACCTGCTCGCCCCGGTTCTACATTCTGGCCGGCGCAAGGCGCGCAGTCTTGACCTATGATGACCTCGAAGGGATGCGGGTGGGCTATGTCGCCCAGTCTCGTTACTTCGAGCCGTTCGACAGCGATACGAAGTTGCAGAAGTATGCGGTGCCGACAGAAAGGCAACTGCTGGAATTGCTTCTGGCAGGACGTGTGGATGTCATGGTGGGCACGGACTGTCAGGTCGACTACGAACTGGCAGAGGCTGGATTGCTGGAGAGAGTGGTCGTCGCGCCATACCGGCCTGATGCCCATACCCGATTGTATCTGGGCTTTTCCAGAAAATCCCGGTTTGTGCCACGGATTGCATTATTCGATGATGCGATGCGCGACCTGCTTGAGAAGGGGGCGCTGAAGCAGATTCGCGCAAGCTACCTGCCCGATTCGAGTGTGTCCGGGCGTTGAATCCGGGCTGACGGGGCAGCGCGAACCTGTATTGCATCACCCGTGTCTGCCCTGTTCAGCCCTTGATCACCACAACCGGTCTGAAGTGGTCGACCACATCCACGAGTAGGCCGTCCTGTGCGGCAAGAACCGGGGCAATGGGTTTGTAGGCGTCAGGGGCCTCGTCGAGAACTCCCTTGTCTGTGCGGCAGAGAATGCCGTGCATCTGCCGCTCGAATGTCATTTGCTCGATATGGGCGCGCGCCTTCTGTCGCGACATGACCCGTCCTGCGCCGTGTGAAGCCGACGAAAGATAGTACGCGTTGCCGAGGCCTCGCGTGATGTATACGCCGTCACGCTGATTGGCGGGGATGATGCCCGGTTGTCCCGACGCGGCGGGGGTCGCACCTTTGCGATGCAGTACGTTTGCGCCATCGACCTCGGCGTGGTTGTGGTTCTCGTTGATTGTAGATGCCAGCAGGTGCGAGATGGTGGCTTCGTCCAGCGATGGAAAGGCCTTGAGGACAAGTGCGAGCATGGCACGCCTGTTGGCCAGCGCGTACTCCTGCGCCCATTGCATATCCTTGAGGTAAGCCTGCCCCATAGGAGTACGCAGCGCGAAGAGGCGTCCTTGCCGCATGTACCACGCTGCTATGTCCCATCCCGGACGGCGTGAGCCGGAATGCAGCGTGATGCCGACTTCGCTTCGGCTGTTGACCCCCACCTCGATGAAATGATTGCCTCCACCGAGGGTCGCCATCTGGCGCGCGGCCTTCGCCACCACACTTGCCGTCAGCCCCTTGTCGCCGGATGCTGAAAGGAAGCGCGGAGCATCGAACTCTCCGGGCCCTCGCATATCGGTTCCCACGGGGATATCGTGCAGGATGCGATCGAACAGTCGCTGACGCGACAACGCGTCGGGCAGCAGTTCGTCGACTGTGCGACCTGTGTTGACGTGGCACATGCCGCAACCGATGTCGTAGCCGACGAAGCCCGGACTGATGGTGCCTGCGAGAAGGGCGACTCCGCCGATGCACAGGTCGTATCCTGCATGGACATCGGGCATGATGGCGAGCCTGACGAGACAGTCGAGGGAGAGGACGTTCTCTATCTGTTCCCACGCCTTGTCGTCGATGGCGTCAGGGGGGAGCGTGAGAGCGAGCCTTGTATCCTTGGCCGCATCACGGGTTTGGCGCGGTGACGCCGTACCGGCTGGTTCAGGGCGGTCTTCGCCCGTCCTGTTCTGGCCTCGTCTGTTCATGCCATGCCGATTCATGGGTGCATGATAAGGGCGTTTCGCATCCGTGTCACCCGACCCCGTACATTGCCCGCCGAGTTGTCTCTTCATGGCGAGGACGACTATGGTTGGCTTCGGAACATGAGACGATTGCGCGGATAGTGGCAGGGCGGGGCGTTCCCCTCGAAACCGCGCGTCGGTGCGAGGGTGCGATAACGCGCTACACCGGGGTGTGGGGCCAAAGCCATGAGGCGACTTCGCGAGTACGGTGACCGTCGGCTGTTACCAGCTTTGAACAGGCCCTAATGACCCGGAATAGTGATGCAAAGAGGCTCACTGTCGTTGCGGCTGTCCGGTGCGCCGCAGGCACGTTGAGGTGTACCCGTGAAGAGGGGGCTGTCAGGGAAGGCTGGTGGCGGGCATTCCGCCTTTCCAGCGAACAATGAGGGGCTATCACGTCAAGACGCCCCACGGTGGTGCCGCGGGGCGTCTCGTTCATAAGGCGCGTCGTTGGTGGATGCTGGCTAATCCATCCTGAAGTCCACACGAATCTTGTAAAGCTTCGTGGCAGGCAGGTTGAGAATGGGGATGCCCGTGCGTTCGGTGATGCCGTCAAGCAGCGAGCATACCTGCTCCCACGAAGGGCAGATGCAGGTGAACCAGATGTTGTATTCGTGATTCCGCAGGTAGTTGTGCGTGACGTTCACGTGCCTGTTGACCTCGGCCACGAAGGCGTCGATGCGGTCTTCGGGCACCTTGGCGGCGCAGAGTGTGGAACGGAACCCCAGCTTCCATGAATCGAAGTTGGCTCCCAGACGGCGGATGACCTTGCGTTCGCGCAGGGCGCGAACGCGCGCCAGCGCTTCGCATTCCGTGATGCCAAGCGTCTCGCCCAGAACGGCGTAGGGTCTGGGCTCAATGGGAAATCCCGTCTGGATGATGTCGAGCAACCGGCGGTCGACGGCGTCCATCATGTCGGTGGAGGCTTTCCCTGCGCCGTGGTGACCTGCCGCCGTCCCGGACGGGTGACAGCATGCGTTGTGCGCTTCCGTCATGGCCTTCTCCTAGCGGCAGGGCGTCATACGACGCGGTTTGTACGAGCACAGCGGCTCTTCAGCCATGTGGTCACCCGACATGTTGTAGGCACGTGCCCGGCAACCGCCGCAGACCTTGTGATACTCGCAAGGGCCGCACTTGCCGGTGTATTCCTCCTGCGTGCGGAACTGCCTGAAGTGCTCGGACTTGCGCCATATCTCGGGGAAGGGCGTGTTCCGGACGTTACCGCAGTCGAGCTCAAGGTAGCCGCATGGCTGCACCTGCCCGGTGTGGCTGATGAAGCAGAACCCTGTGCCTCCAAGGCAACCACGTGTCATCGCGTCCATGCCGAAGTTGTCAGGGGTGACGGACACGCCCTCTTCCTTGGCGCGCTGGCGCATGATGCGGTAGTAGTGGGGGGCGCATGTGGCCTTGAGATGCATGGAGGTCGTCTTGCGGAAGTCGTAGAACCAGTTGAGCACTTCCTCGTACTCGGCGGCGGAGATGACCTGGTCGGAGAGACCGGCGGCCCTTCCGGTGGGCACGAGCAGGAAGATGTGCCATGCCACGGCACCGATGCGTTCGCACAGCTTGAAGATGTCCTTGAAGCTATGCAGGTTGTCGCGGGTGACCGTGGTGTTGATCTGGAACTCGATGCCCGCGTCGCGCAGGTAGCCGATGCCCCTCATGGACTGTTCGAATGCCCCGGGTACACCTCTGAACGCGTCATGGCTGGCGGCATCGGGCCCATCTATGGAGATGGAGCACCGTTGTACGCCGGATGCCTTCATGCGCTGTGCGTGTTCCGGCGTGATGAGCGTGCCGTTGGGCGACATGACGCAGCGCAGTCCCTTGTCCGTGGCATAGGCGATGAGTTCGTACACGTCGCCACGCATCATGGGGTCGCCACCCGTGAAGATGATGATGGGGTTGCCAACGTCGGGGAAGGTGTCGATGAGCGCCTTGGCTTCGTCGGTGGAGAACTCGCCGGGGTAGGGTTCCATGTGCGCCTCGGCCCTGCAATGCTTGCAGGCGAGGTTGCACGACCGGGTCACTTCCCACGCGATGAGCTTGCAGGTGGGGCTTCCATCTTCGAGGGTGCGTGGTCCGTGGGCAGTGGGATGCGCTCCCATGCCGCCGCCCGGATGTCCGCCCGGATGCCCAGCCGGGGGCCCGCCGGGGTGCCCGACCTTGGTCTTGATGTCATCCATCAGCGCACCAGCCCTTTGGCGAGAAGCTCTTCGGTGAAGTAGGTGATGATGAGGTCGCATCCTGCACGCTTCATGCCGAGAAGCGACTCCATGATCACGGCCTCTTCGTTGATCCAGCCGTTGATACCGGCTGCACGGATCATGGAATATTCACCGCTCACCTGATAGGCGACAACAGGCAGGTCGAAGTTGTCGCGCACCTGTCTGATGATGTCGAGGTAGGGTCCTGCCGGTTTGACGATGAGGAAGTCAGCGTCCTCGTCCACGTCGGCAGCGGCTTCGCGCATGGCTTCGCGGCTGTTGGCAGGGTCCATCTGGTAGGTCTTGCGGTCGCCGAATTGCGGTGTCGATTCTGCGGCTTCGCGGAACGGGCCGTAGAAGGACGAGGCATACTTCACCGCATAGGACATGACCGGGATGTGGGAGAAGCCGTTGGCGTCGAGTCCGGCGCGTATGGCCTGCACACGCCCGTCCATCATGTCGGACGGTGCCACGATGTCGGCCCCGGCTTCGGCATGCGAGACGGCGGCCTTGGTCAGTAGCGACAGGGTGGGGTCGTTGTGCACTTCGCCGGAGGTGTCTCCCTGTCGCACAAGCCCGCAATGACCGTGGTCGGTGTATTCGCACAGGCAGACGTCGGTGACGACAACGAGGGCGGGCCAGCGTTTCTTCAGCAGACGAACTGCCTGCTGCACGATGCCGTCCTTGTTGTAGGCTTCGCTGCCCTTGTAGTCCTTGACCTTGGGGATGCCGAAGAGGATGACGGCACGCAGCCCCTTCGCCACGGCCGCTTCGACCTGCTTCTCCAGTTCCTGCAACGAAAGCTGGAACTGGCCGGGCATGGCCCCTATCTCCTTGCGGAACGCGGGTTCGTCGGTCTCGACCACGAAATAGGGCATGATGAGGTCGGCGGCACAGACCACGTTCTCGCGGACGAGTTCACGCAGGGCCGCCGTGCGACGTAGCCGACGGCCTCTGAAGAAGTCTCCCATCTCGGCCCCCTACGCGCGGATTTCGTCGTCGGTGAGGTAGCAGGCAGGGTCCTGTGCCCATTCGTCGCCGTAGTAGGCTTCGGCGCGGGCGCGGAAGTTGCCGCCGCAGATGTTGAGGTAACGGCAGGTGGCGCAACGGCCGCCCACGTGCTTCTTCTTGTCCTTGAGCTTGTGCAGCAGTTCGATGTTCGGGTCGTCCCAGATTTCGGAGAAGGGCCGTTCGAGTACGTTTCCGAAGGTGTGGTTGCGCCAGAACTGGTCGGCATGCACCTGACCGTCCCACGAGATGCAGCCGATGCCACGCCCGGAGTTGTTGCCCTCGTTGTACTGGAGAAGCTCGAACACCTCTTCGGCGCGCTTCGGGTCTTCACGCAGCATACGCATCCATACGTAGGGGCCGTCGGCATGGTTGTCGACGGTGAGAACCTCCTTGGGCAGCCCGGCGTCGAACAGTTCGCGGGTCTTGTCCATGATGAGGTCGACGATGGCGCGGGTCTCTGCGTGGTCGAGGTCTTCCTTGATGAGTTCGGAACCGCGACCGGAGTACACGAGGTGGTAGAAGCAGATGCGCGGCACTTCAAGGTCGCGCAGAAGCTGGAACAGCTTGGGCACTTCACTCTGATTGCGCTTGTTGATGGTGAAGCGCAGCCCCACCTTGAGCCCTTCGGCCTTGCAGTTCTCGATACCCTGCAGGGCCCTGCGGTACGAGCCGGGCACGGCGCGGAACTTGTCGTGCACCTCTTCACCGCCGTCGAGCGAGATGCCGACGTAGGAAAGGCCCACTTCCTTCAGTTCGCGGGCCTTCTCCTTGGTGATGAGGGTGCCGTTGGTGGAGATGACGGCACGCATGCCACGCCCGGTGGCGTGCTTGGCAAGTTCGACAAGGTCCTGACGCACGAGGGGTTCGCCGCCGGAGAAGAGCATGACGGGAGCGCCGTACTGGGCGAGGTCGTCGATGATGGTCTTGGCCTGCTCGGTGCTGATTTCATCCTTGCCTTCGGGGTCGACGGCCTTGGCGTAACAGTGCACGCACTTGAGGTTGCAGCGCCGGGTCATGTTCCAGACCACCACGGGCTTCTTGTCCTTGGAGAACTGAAGCAGGTGGGAGGGAAGCTGGCCCGAATTACGACCATAGCGGAGCGCGTCGGAGGGTTCGACCTGGCCACAGTAAAGCTTGGAAATCCCAATCATTATAACTCCTGTTGGCTGCCCGGAAGACGCGTCGTGCCCCGATGGCGGGGCACGCGTCGATGGAACGGCGCGCTTCCGGATTTCGCGCCGGAACGTACTTTCTTGCTTCGTAATATAAGACCCGGCGGGGGTTAGGCAAGCCCGGATACGCTTGTGGGCGGTTGCCTCGCCTGCGTGATTACAGGGCGTTGCACGCATTTCGATAAATAGATGCAATCAGGCCGTGCGGGCATGATGCGAAATCCTCCGCCAACCATGGCCCAAGGGCATGAAAGGCGGAGGTGAAAGGCGGTACCGTGAGAGGCGAAGGCCCGTCTACTGGAAGGCGTCGGGCTTCGAGGGGGCCTTGGGGGCAGGGGGATAGAGCCAGTCGTGCACCTCTTTGCCCATGTCGGCGGAGACGGTCTGCACCACGGCCCATGTCGGGTCGGAAGGCATGCGTGCCTTGGTGGCGAACAGCAGATAGTCGTTGGTGAACTGGCGTTCCAACAGTGCGGTGTGCGCCATGGACCAGAGAAGCTGCCCCGAGGCCACGTCGAGAATCTCAATCTGCAACGAGACGCGCGTATCCCCCGCGGTCCCTCCTTCCACGAAGTATGTCACATAGCCGCCCACGACCACCTGCGCTCCCTTCATGCGCGCGAGGCGTAACGCAATGTCCTGCCTGTACGGGGTGGCCTGGTCCGCGAATTCGATGACCGGAAAGACCCGCTGCTGAAGCCACGTCTGCCAGACCATGCGTGAGACGTTGGTTCCCACCAGCGTAGGGTGCTGCATCTGCTGCGTGACGCGAAGCGGCATGAACAGGGCGTTGGGCGGTATCTCAGGGCGGCCTTCGGGGCGGACCATGACCTGCGGGTAGCCGCGTCGCACCCAGTCGTCGAGGTAGAAGGTCGGTTGGCTGGCGAGGTCCATATCCACGCTGACGCGTGGCGGAGATGCACATGAGAGGATGAACAGTGTCGACATGGCGACAAGGATGGCTGCAAACCGGGGCATGGCGCGTCCGTTGTTCGGGTGTCGGAAAAACGCCTCCGAGGAGGTGTCTCCACGGAGGCGAAGCAAGAACGATGCCGGAAGGGATTACTGCAGTCTGGCTGTGGGCGCGGGCGACGTATAGGCAGATTCGAGGACCTGCTCGAACGCCCGGGATATGGATTCGTGCAGTTCAAGCCGCTCTTCGACGGAAAGGTGGTCGAATTCGGCCGACTCGGTCAGTTTCACCAGGGCGTCCATCTCGTGGCGGATGCGCCGTAGCCTGAAGAGCGCACAGGTATCCACAGGGGAGGCCCGTTCGGTCAGGAGTGCGAGTTCGCGCAGTTCGTCGGCCAGCGTGCGGAGGTTCTGCGGGGCGATGATACGGGCCTGCTCACGGTGTTCGCGCCAAGAGCGCACGACGTTTCGCAACCACCGGAACATGCCCTGAAACCTTCCTAGGCTCCGCCGCCCGCGACGACCATCTTGAGCATCTGGACACCCACGGCGATGGCGAGGATGTACAACGGGCCAAGTGCCAGCAGAACCCTGCTCCATGGCAGCCTGTAGGCGTGTTTGACACCTATGACGGTGCACGCCACGAACCACAGCGAGCCGACCGTGGGCCCCAGCAGCGGCACGATGCTCACCACCGTGGGGGCCGCACTGTAGCTCACCACCCGAAGCATGGTACCGAAGTGAGCCTTGTCGGGCTGCACGAGGCGCATCATGAAATGGTAGGCCCCGGTGACGCAGACCAGTTGCAGGATGAGAGTGAACGGCGAGAGCATCAGCGTGGCCCCGATGCCGAACTCCTGCGCGATGCCGCCCAGAAGCGCATGCAATTGCGGGTCGTCGATGCTCGGGCCAAGCATGTTGAAGGTGGTGATGTACCACAGCCGTTCCATCAGCGACTGGAAGATGCCGAGCAGGATGAAGAAGGCCACCGGCCGCATGGACGGCCCGTCGGAACCGATTTGCGTGAAGAAGCGGGGCGCCCCGAACATGACGCGAAGAATGGTCTGGTACAGCCCGGGAAAGAAGCCATGGCGGTCGAGGTTCTCCCACGGGATGCCCTCGCGGGGTTGCCCGGTGCCGTCGTCCGGATTGGGAGGTGTGCCCTGCGCCATATGCGTATCATAGAGCTTGCGCCAGCGGTCGCCTACGGATGAGACGGCGTCCCACACATCTCCCTTGGTGTCGCCCTTGCCCTTGGTGGAGGCAGGCGAGGCATTGTCGTCGGCACGGCCTTGCACGTACGGGGGCACTGCCCTGTCGGTGCGGTCGGCCTCGGGGGACGCTTCCGGTGCCTCGTGGCGGGGCGCACCGGGGATGACCGCGCCGGGGGGCAGCGGGTCGTCACCGCTGTCTTCGGAGGCGGAGGCAGCAGCGGGTGCTGAAGCTGGTGCGTCGGGAGTGTCCGCCTGTACCGGTTGTTCGGGATATGCGGGCGTGTCGCCCCGGTCGCTGGCAACGGGCATCCCGGAGGGGGCTGCCGTCGCATCGACGACTTCGGGCGACGCACTGGCGGGGCCCGTCGCGCCATGAGACTCTTGGGACGCGGGGGATGCGGAGGCCGCATGGGAATCGCGGGTCACGGCCTGCGGTATGGTGGCTTCCGGGTCGCGGAAGCGGAATTTGCAACGGCACTTGGGGCAGGTGGCGATGGCTGCGGAAGGGGGCAGCCTGCCTTCGTCCACCTCCCTCTCGAAGCCGCATTCAGGACAACGTATGAGCATGGGGTTTCCTTTATGCCTGTAATGACAATGGGAGTGTATAGCGGGACGCAGCCCAAGGCAAGGGCGTGACACCGTTTCAGGCGTCTCGGAAGTAGAGCGCCGCATCACCCCAGTGCCGTGCAGCCGCTTCGAAAGCCTGTCGTGGAAGCCCGGGATATTCGTGGCTGAGTCGATGTAGCGACCTGCCTGCGGCAATGTCGAAAGTGCGTAACCGCGCTTCGATGGCTTGCCTGTCCTTCCCGGTCAGGCTGTGGTGCAGGATGGGGTGCCCCGGCAAGAGGATGAACCCTCCATGCAGCCCGGTGACCCGTTCATGGATGCGTCCTTCGAACCGGACGCCGGGGGCATTGCGGAACAGGCGCAGCTGAATGTCGGGCCAGAGGCCGAATCCGACGCGGATGTCGTGCCCGTCAGGCAGAAACGTGTGCCGCGGCAGCGCGATGCCACCAATGCCGCTGCTTGCCGCATGGCTTGTCCATGTGCGGATGCATGACCATGTGCCGGGGCTGAGGATTTCGTCGGCGTCGAGGTAGACGACCCACTCATGCGGGGTGGCATCCAGCATGGCATTGCGTTGCGCGGCGAAATCCGCATCAAGGGGGCGGCAGACATGGCGGACGGGCACGGCACAACCCGGTGTGCGGGAGGGGATGTCCCCATCCCATACTGCGGTCACCCCTGAAAGCCAGCTTGGGATTTGCGCGAAGAAGGTGTCCAGCCCCGGTTCATGCGGGTGGAGGATGGCGCAGACATGAAGGGGCGATACGCCCGAAGGCGGGGTTTTCCGGGTTGACAGGACAGGGGCTGGGTCAGGAGGCGATGGGGGCGAAAGCCGTGTCGCCATGAGAAAGAGTTTGCGTAGTTGCCGTAGCAGGGGGCGTTCGTCGGCGCCCTGACTGGCACAGAAGGTGACCAGCGTCGTCTCCGGGACGACACCGGCGTCGTGCAGAAGAAGCAGCAAGGCCCACGGGGATGTATCGCAAAGCAGCAGAAACGGGGGCTTCGCATCCTGCTGCTTGGGAGACGTCGGGGCATCATCGTGGGGTGATGGCGTGGCTACGGCTGGAGAGTCGGTCGGGAGACATCCCATGGGGCCGTCGGCAGAGATGTTGCGGGCGCGTTCACTGCCTGCCTCCGTGGTGCGGTAACCTTCTGGATTCGTGGAGTATGTTCCCAGACGGGCGCGTGCCATGTCGGGCGACATGGAGCACAGTACCAGCCGGACATGTTCCGGTAAGGCACCGAGAAGCGTCTCGATTTCGTGGCGTGAAGGCGTGCCGAGCAGCAAGACGTGACGGCGTCCCCCGTGGGCTGCGAGGCGTGCCACGCGCTCCATGTCGCGTGAGACGTTGGACGCGGCAGGACATGCCGGGCCGGAGGTCGGGTGCTGGCTGCCACCCTGCTGCGTGCGGGGGGCACTGTGCGGGGGGGCAAGCGCTGCCTCACGGGGGGCGGACATGCCGGGCAAGGCGGCGGCATCGGGGGAGGGCGCACACTGCACGGGGGCATCAGGGATGGGGGAGGCGACAGCGGATGCTGTGGCCGATGCCGGTGGCGATTCGGGCTGTTCCCCGCAAGGCGTTCCGGGCGTTGCGCTTCCTAGCCGCCAGCGGAGTATCTCCGGCGTCCAGAGTGCATGAAGTGGCGGGGTGTTCTGCTGCATGAGCCATGCGTCTCCTGCCGGAACAATGCCCCGTCCCAAAGCAGGATGCAAGGCCGCATCACATTTTCGGGAGGTCTCGCCCACGGGAGAGAATAGCGCCCCGCGGGAGTAGGGAAGGGCTGCCTGAACAGGCAGGGGAAGACCCTCTCGATGCGCCGCAACGGGCGAGGCTAGCCTTCCGGGATATTGCGCCCGGCATGGGCGAGTACGTCGTCGTAGATGTCGGCTGCCCGTTGCGTGATGCGGCGGATGTCGAACAGTTCGACGGCCTTTTGACGACCTGCTTCGCCCATGCGTCGGGCGACGACGGGGTTGCGCAGCAACCAGAGGATGGCTGCCGCATATTCTTCCGCATTGCCTGCCACGATGCCCGTCACGCCGTGCTGTACCAGTTCGAGTTGGGCGTTGTCGCGCAACTCGGGGCAGGGGTGCGTCACGACGGGCAGGGCCGCGCTCATGGCCTCGGCTATGGCAAGGCCGAAACTCTCACCCGTGTCATTGGCGTGGGCGAAGACGGAGAGGCGGCCGTAGAATGCCGCAAGTTCCTTGTCGTCGAGAAGGGGCGGCATGAAGCGTACATGTTCGCCTAGGCCATGGTCAGAGACGAAGGACTCGGCTTCGGGGATGCCGCCGACCACAAGGTAGCGGAAATCATGAAGTTCACCACGGAGCAGCGGCAGAAAGTCCAGCGCAAGGCGTGACCATTTGCCGGGGTCGGGGCGTGATAGCCTGCCGATGACAGGACGGCTGTAGTCCCGTGCGGCGGGCGGCGGCGTACCCTTGATGAACACCCGGGTGTCCACGGGGTTGTACAGTACGTCATAGCGGGGCGGCGTCGCGGGAATGCCGTGGACGGCCGCATACCTGCGGGCGCAGAAGTGCGAGACGAACAGGGTGCGGTCGATGCAGCGGGCTGCCGCAGAAGGGTCGTGTCTGCCGAAGACGTTGGTCTCGATGAAGCGAGGCAGGGTCAACCCAGCTTGTGTGGTACGGCAAGCTGCCCGTAGTGCCCTGAGAAGGGCAGGCGTGGGCCACCCGCCGCGGTGGATATGCACGATGTCGGCTTTGAGACGGCGCGCCCACATTCCCGGGTCGCCCCCTATATGGACGACAACGCCGGCCTCGCGCAGCATGGCACTTCGTGGCCCGTCCTGCGGAGACCAGACGGCACAGGTGTATCGGGTCGCATCCATATGGCAGGCGAGCGATTGCAGGACCTTTTCGGTGCCGCCGCAGCCCATGGAAGGTGCGATATGCAGCACAAGGCGAGGAGAGGTCTGGCCTTTCACTGCTGGCTCCGTTGACGCTGGGGGCAGTCGTATACCGGTTCGGGTAGGTGAGGTCTGTGTGGGCAATGCCGTGGCGACTTGCGGGGAATGGGGTCGCACCCGGTTGCTGCTGGCGTTCCGCACGTCAGCACGTCAGGCTTGGCACCGTGCGAGGCAGGCCTACCCCTGTGACAGCTTCCTGTAGAGATTGCTCGCTGCAAGCCGCTTGTTGGCGAAACCGCCCGGTATGCCCTGCCCGTCGGGCACGGTATGTCCGGCATGATCGGCCTGTCCCGTCGGGACGGCCTGTTTAGAAGGGGCAGAGGGGGCAGCCGGAGGCGCGGGCGCAGTGGTGGTCTGTCCGCCCGGTGACGCGAAGGGGAGTGTGCCGTGCGCGGCTGCGGGGGGAGGCGTCTGCCCATGGGCGGCAGGGCCACCGGGGGCGGCTGGCGCGCCGGTCTGTGGTGCGGGGCGTGTCGCCTCCTGTACCGCGGAGGGGGCCACGTGGGCTGGCGGTGGCATGACAGGCCTTTCGAAAGCCACGCCAGCTGCGGCTGGGGCCTGCGGTGTCGTCTGTCCGTAAGCTGCGTTGGCTTGCGCACGGGCCGCGAAACCCGCGGGCGGGCGTGGCAGACCGGGCATGACCGGGGCCCCACGCTGCGGCATGGCGGATGCGGGCGATTGGCGGGCCGCCACATCGGCGGCGGCTGCCTGCGCTTCGGGCGTGTTGACGATTTGTGCATAGGCACCGCGCAAGCCCGAAAGGACCTTGATGACCTCGTCGATGAGGTTGGGGTCGAGCTTCAGGTTGGCACTGAGCAGTCGGGTGCTGCAATAGAAGTAGAGCTTGTGGAGATTGTCTGCCAGTTCGCCGCCCTTTTCGGCGTTGAGGCTGCTGTCGAGTTCGTTGATGACGTCGAGCGCCTTGGAGATGAGCACGCCCTTACCGGCCATGTCACGGGCCGCCATGCGTTCCTTCGCCTGCGTCAGGAATTTGATCGCACCGTCGTAGAGCAGCAGCAGAAGCTCGCCCTGCGATGTGGTCGTCACCTGAGTCTGGAGGTACGCCTGTGCCGCCTTGTGCATGTATCTCTCCTTACTGCTTGCTGAGCTGTGTTATCTGGCTCTGGAGCGACTGGTTGAGCTGGTCGTAACGGGCGAGCGTGGCTGAGAGCGTAGCGAACTGGTTGCGCATGGTGCGTTCCCACTTCTCGATGCGCGAGGTCTCGCTTTCGATCTTCTTGTCGATGTCGTCCATGATGTCCGTGTAGTTGTTCTCAAGGACGGCCAACGTACCATTCTTGCCCAGCATGTCTGTGAGCATGCCGTCGATGTCGGCGGCCTTGCCCTGTTTGATGCGCACGCGGCTTGAATACGAACCGGGGGCGAGGTTGTCCACCTGCAGCAGAAGACCTCGAGAGTTGCCGTCCATGGAGGTCAGCGTGTGCGAGGCATCGTCGACCTTGGCGGGGCGGCCGTCTATGACGGCGTTGACGATCTTGCCTGAGGCATCGACCTCGTAGCTGACGTCATAGATGCCCGCCTTGGTCACGCCGTTGACCTTGGACTGGTAGGAGAAGTCGGGCGAGTCGGAGACGCCGATGCCATCGGCGGCGAAGAGTTCGGCCACCGCTGTGGGGTTGTTCTTGAGCGCCGCGTCGAGCTTCTCCTGATCGATGGTGAGCAGTCCGTAGTTGGGGTTGCCCTCCTCGGCGTTGGTGAGGATGCCTATCTGGGCGAGCGAGCTGTAGATGTCGCCGCGGTTGATGTTGCCATCCTTGTACTGGTACTCGAAGCCGGTGCTCTTGTCGGCGATGGCTGTCTTGAGCCGCGAGGAGATGAGCTGCACACCGTAGTTGCCGGTCAGGATAGAGCCTTTCTGCGCCTGAAAGAGCGATGCAGACTTGTCGGCACTGATGGTGGCCTTGTTGCTATCGACCTTGGTCTGTTCGGTGATCTTCGAGCGCACGGCGTTCATGCCGTCCACGAAGGCGGTGATCTTCTCCTTGATCTTCTCGATGTCCGTGGCGACCGTAAGCTGCGTCGTCCCCACATCCTTGAGGGAGATGTTGAGACCTTCGATGACGTTGGAGACCGTGTTGCTGGTGGACTTGAGCCAGCCCGTGGCGGGCCAGCCGTTGACGCGGAACTCCGCGTCCGTGGCCTGCTGCGTCTGCCATTTGGTGGGGTCGTTGCCCGGCAGCTTCGAGAGATTCGTGGAGGCGTCGATGGTGAGCGATGCCTCGGAACCGAGGTCCATCCCGTGCATCTGGAACGTCCACGCATTGCCGTTCTGTACGAACGAGGCACGTACACCGGGGTTCTGCGGGTCGTTGTTGATGATGTTCTTGAGCCCGTCGAGGGTGGTGCCGGGGGGCACTGTCATGGTGCGCGTCGTGCCCTTGTAGGTATAGACGAACGACTGGTCGGTGGTGGAGGTGTTCACCTGTTGCGTCTTGTCGGCGAACGTGTCGTTGAACGTCCAGATACCGTTGCTGGCGAGCTTGTTGACTTCGATGCGGTAGGTGCCTTCCAGCGCGGCGGAAGAGGTCGTGGCAGAGGCGACGGCTGCGTTCGAGCTTGAAGCCGTCTTCACGAGGAACTCTTCGAGCGTGTCCATGCCGTCCACGACGTTCTTGAACGTGGCGAGTTCGGTACGCAAGTCGCCGAAGGCGTCCTTGCGGCGTTGCCAGTCCGCCTTCCACAGGGTGAGGCGGTTCATGGGCACTTGTTCGATCTTCTTCAGGCCGTCGATGACCTGTGCGAAGTCGACGCCGCCGCCGAGACCGGTGAAGTTGATACTGCCGGAAAGATAGTCAGCCATGTTCGCTCCCCTGTGCGGAAGTTTTTGCCTTGCACGAGGCTCATCCAAACGGATGCAATCCAGATGCCACGTGACTGGACGCAGGGGCTCCTGCCGTTGTTATCGGCAACGCGAGCGCAGAGCTTTAGAGCGGGAGGTCAGAACTGTCGACAGGCCGACTCGTCGGCACTGAGGGTGGTCAGTCGCGCGAGGGTGTTCCGGGCCGCATCGGGGTCGATGCCGCGTCGCGTCACGAGGTCGGCGAGGTTCTCTTCGGCATCGCAGGGGCGCAGGTAGAAGGGCTGCACATCGTCGTGCGACCACGTCGCCGCGGCAGTGAGGCGTATGAGCGACTGGATGGTGGGCTGGTCATGGTCGGCGGGCAGCAGCAACGCCGCCGGAAGGTGCTCGGCGAAGAAGGCTCGGTTGCGGCTGAGCCCCGAACCGAGCACCACAGGTGCACCGCCGAATCTGAGTATGCGCTCGACAGCCCCCTGCAGATTCAGGGCCTCGACACGGGCGACAGGCACCGGCAGGCTGTCGCAGCCACGGGTGGTGAAACCCTGCATGTGCACGAGGCCCCTGCGGGCATGGGTGACCGCCCACACCAGCATGCCGGGCAACTGGCACGCCCTGTCCGCAAGGGCGTGCATGTAGTCGATGCCCGCTGTCTGCGCTCCGGTGGAGCGGGCGAGGGCCGCCGCGGTCGAGAGGACGAGCCTCAGTCCCGTGAAGCTGCCGGGGCCGTTCACACAGGCGATGCGGTCGATGTCGCCTATGGAGAGGTGCATACGGGCGAAGCCCTCTCGCAACGCCGGGGTGAGCAGTTCAGTCCCGCGTGAGGGGGCGTCCCACGCCTGTGCGAAGAGGCGCTGCCCGTCGCGCAGCACGGCAAGTTGCAGCAGCCCCTCGGCCGCGTTCATGATGAGGGTGAGACCGCTCATTGCCCGATGCGCACGATGTCGTTGTAGGTGGCAAGGAACATGAGACCCAGCAGCAGGACGAGGCCCATGCGCGTGGTCACCTCCTGCACCTTCTGCGGCACAGGTCTGCGGAAGAGCATCTCCAGCCCGAGGAAGATGATGTGCCCGCCGTCAAGGACGGGGATGGGCAGCAGGTTCAGCAGGCCGAGGTTGATGCTGATGAGGGCGGCAAGTGCCAGAACGCCTGTGATTCCAGAGTCCTTGGCTTCACGGCTGACCATCTGTGCGATCATGATGGGGCCGCCCACCGTGTCGAGGGGAACGACGCGTTCGAAGAGCTTCACGACACCCTTGCCCGTCATGGCTATCATCGTCCATGTCTGGCGTGCGCCGGTGACGGCGGCTTCGACCGGGGTCTGCGGCAAGGTCATGGTGGCGCCGGAAGCCTGAATGCCGATGAGGAAGGCGTCCTCCTCGTCACCGAAGATGGTCTTGCGGGTGCGGTGTTCGGGCACGATGCGAAGTTCGTGCTGCCCTTCGTTGCGCGTCAGGCTGAGTGTCACGGGGGCACCCTTGCTGGCGGCAATGGCGTCGGAGACCTGGTCCCACCGTTCGATGGATACGCCGTCGATGGCGACGATGCGGTCGCCCGACTGCACGCCCGCAGCGGCAGCGGGGCCGCCTTCCAGTACCTTGCCCACTTCGGGCAGCACGATGAACTGCCCGTGCACGAAGGTCAGGCCCCAGTAGATGAACCACGCCAGAAGCAGGTTGAACACCGGGCCTGCCGCGATCACGATGAGCCTGTGCCATGCAGGGCGCGCAGAGAACATCTGCCCCTTGGTGAACCCCTCGGGAATCTCGTCGTCGCTTTCACCCGCGAGGGAGACGTACCCGCCAAGCGGGATGAGCGACAGGCGGTAGTCGGTCTGCCCGCTGCGCCAGCCGAAGATGCGTGGGCCGAATCCCAGCGAGAAGGTGTGGACGCCTATGCCCAGTACGCGGGCGGCGAGATAGTGCCCCAGTTCGTGGAAGAAGATGAGACCGCCGAGAACCAGAAGCACAGAAAAGAAGCTGCTCATGCCATGCCGTCCGTGTTGGAGTGTCCGGCCCGTTCGTACACGGTGCGCCTCGTCGCCTCGTCGAGGGCCTCGATGCCTTCGATGTCGTGCGGCGTGGTTCCGTCGTGCATGTCGAGGGCACGGGCGATGATGTCCGGGATGTCGAGAAAGCGGATGCGGTCGCTCAGGAAGAGGGACACGGCCACCTCATTGGCGGCGTTGAGCACCACGGGCATGCCGCGTCCTTCCCGGTAGGCGCGGCGTGCCAGTTCGAGGCACGGGAAAGAGTGTAAGTCCGGCTCTTCGAAGGTCAAGCTGCCAGCCTTGACGAGGTCGAGGCGCGGCACCCCCGCGTCGACGACGCCGGGCCACGTGAGGCAATAGGCGATGGCGATGCGCATGTCGGGTGTGCCGAGATGCGCAATCTGCGAACCGTCTTCGTATTCGACCAGCGAGTGGACGATGGATTGCGGGTGCACCACCACGCCCACGTCGTCGATGCCCACGCCATACAGGTGACAGGCCTCGATGACTTCAAGCCCCTTGTTCATGAGTGTGGCGGAGTCGATGCTTATCTTCGCCCCCATGTTCCAGTTGGGGTGTGCGAGGGCATCACGGCAGCTGACCGCGGCAAGGTCGTCCCTTGAGCGGCCCCTGAAGGGCCCGCCCGAAGCGGTGAGGATGATGCGCCGTACAGAGGCCGGGTCGTGCCCCTGCAGGGCCTGAAAGATGGCGTTGTGTTCGGAGTCGACGGGCAGGATGACCGCGCCGCTTCCGGCGCAGTGGCGGCGGATGATGTCACCCGCGAGCACGAGCGATTCCTTGTTGGCGAGGCAGATGACCTTGCCATGCCGGGCCGCCGCTTCGGTGGCGCGCAGTCCTGCGGCCCCCACCTGTGCGGAGAGGACGGTTCCGGCCTCCGGCAGGGTCGCCATGGTGGCATACCCTTCAGGGCCGATGTGGATGTGCGGGGCGTACCCGGCGGGCAGCAGGTCCCGCAGCTTTGCAGCGCCCGTGGCATCCAGTACGCCGAGGTGTTCAGGACGCCATCGTGCGGCCTGCGCGGCCAGCTTCTCCACATTTCGAGCCCCGGCCAGTGCCACCACTTTGAAACGGTGCGGATGTGCCTCGACGACGCGAAGGGCGCTGGTGCCGATGGAACCTGTGCTCCCCAGCAGGGCGAGTGTGCGCGGTGTCTCGTGCTCCCATTCCGGCGATGGCATGGCGGAGATATAGCGTATCATGCGTGCAGTCCTTCCGGCCCGAGGGCCGCAAGCTCACGTCCGAAGCGGGACATGAGGTCGAACAGCATTCGTATGTCGTCGTCGGTGGTTCGATGGTTGGCGACACACAGACGGACACCTGCGCGGCCGCGCACAAGTGCGGGGGTGAGAAAGCCTTCTCCCGACTGTTCGAGTCGTTGCAGCAGGGCGACCTGAAGGCGGTCGGTCGCGGCCTCATCCCAGTGCGGTGCCCCCGCCATGGCGGAAGGGACGAACCGGGCACAGGCGATGGAGAGGGCCACCGGGGCGAGCACCTGCCACTCGGGTGATTCGGTGCACAGGTCATGAAAAAGCCGCGCCTGCGCCATGTTGCGTTCGATGATGCGTGCAAGTTTCGCCGTGCCGTATGTCCTGAAGGCGAACCAGACCTTCAGGGCGCGGTTGGCCCGACTCAGGATGAACGTGGTGTTCTTCAGGTCGTGTGGGCTTTCCTGGCCGAGATAGGCCGCCTTGGCCTTGAACGTGTCGGTCTGCACGGTGCGGTCGCGGAAGAGGGTGCAGCCGCATTCGAGGGGGATGAAGAACCATTTGTGCGGGTCGACGCAGACCGAGTCGGCCCTTTCGATGCCGTGCAGCAGCGAGCGACCGTGCTGCGTCAGCAGGGCAGCACCGCCATAGGCTGCGTCGACATGCAGCCACAGGCCTTCGTCGGCGCAGATGTCGGCCAGCGCGTCCAGAGGGTCGACGGCCCCGGCGGTGACGG
Source organism: Nitratidesulfovibrio vulgaris str. Hildenborough (assembly GCF_000195755.1). Classification (NCBI taxonomy): domain Bacteria; kingdom Pseudomonadati; phylum Thermodesulfobacteriota; class Desulfovibrionia; order Desulfovibrionales; family Desulfovibrionaceae; genus Nitratidesulfovibrio; species Nitratidesulfovibrio vulgaris. The sequence goes on from NC_002937.3 coordinate 960,361, forward strand.
TGCCTGCCTGCCCCACGACACAGAAGGGGGCGAAGCCCGCGGCCCTGTCGGCGCGGATGCGCTCGCGCAGCGCCTCCGGGATGATGCGGCATGCCGCGTCGGAAGGGATGGCCCGGACGTTCTCGCTGCCGAGGCCAAGCAGGGCCGCCGAACGTTCGATGGACATGTGCCCCTGGTCGGAGACGTAGAGCACGGGCGTCTTGTCGAGCGCACACAGGCCTCGCGTGCCGACCTCCGGGAAGTGTGCATGGCGCGCGACGGTGAGGCCCATGAGATTGGCCATGGTCCCGCCGGAGACGATGGTGCCGCCCGCCCCTTCGGGGAAGCCCAGCAGTCTGTGGAACCAGCCGAGTACGATCTCCTCGAGCACTGTGGCGGCGGGGCCGCCCTTGAACGAGAGCGGTGCCTGATTGAGACCGGTGCAGAGCACGTCGCCGATGGTTCCGGCGGGTGCTGGGCTGGTGGTTATCCATGCGAGAAAGCGCGGGTGTCCGATGCGGGTGGCGAAAGGCGCCACATGGTCGGCGACCTCCTGCAAGGCGGCGTCCACGCCGATGCCCTCCACGGGCAGGTCACCGGGAATGGCGGCGACGATGGCGTCGTGAGAGGCGGGATGCACCACCGGGGCGTCGGCGATGTGCGCGATGCGGTCGGCGATCATTCCGGCGACGCGGGTGAGGTCGCCGTGCAGGTCGTCGAGGTCGAGCGTCTCGAAGGGTGGCATGGTCGTGGTCTCCGCCTCCGGCATGTGTCCCATCAGAAGAACGCCAGCACGCTGTCGGCGGCGGCGTAGACGGGCACCACGAAGAGAAGGCTGTCGATGCGGTCGAGCAGACCACCATGACCGGGAAGCAACGTGCCCGAGTCCTTGACGCCGAGGGTGCGCTTGAGTGCCGATTCGAAGAAGTCGCCCAGCTGTGAGGCCGCGTTCAGCAAGACACCCAGCATGGCGAACTGCCACCACGGTCGCACACCCCACCACAGGCCGAGGCCCACGCACATGGCGATGCACAGCACAAGGCCGCCTATGCTGCCAGCCCAGCTCTTCTTGGGGCTGACGCGGGGCCAGATGCGTGCTCTGCCGAGGTAGGTTCCGATGTAGTAGGCACCGGTGTCGGAGATGAAGGCGGCAAGGGCCACCAGCAACTGGTCGCGTAACGAAAGATGCAGCACGGGCAGCAGCAGGAGGGGGACATACAGCAGGCCTGCGGCGAGAATCTGGCCGTCGGCGAAGCGGCTTTCATCGTCGCCACGTCCCCAGTCGCCGAGGAACTGCAACGCGCCAGCGAGAAAGGCTCCGGCAAGGCAGCCCACGATGAGCCATGGCTTGTCGAGGTGCCCTGCCACCAGCATGCCCGCGCCCAGCACGAGGCCTATGGCCTTCATGTGCAGTTTGTCATTGCATGGCCAGAACATGGTGTAGAATTCGAGCAGGGCGAGCGATGACGCCACAAGCGCAAGCAGGACGAGAACCCAGCCCCCGAGGGCGAGTCCGGCGGTGAGCAGCAGGGCGAGGGCCGCGCCCGTTACGAGGCGCTGCAGGTGTGAGGTGGCGAGGGTCATTGTTCGATCTGCTCCTGAGTGCGTCCGAAGCGGCGGCTGCGTCCCGCATAGGTCTCGAGTGCCTTATGCAGTTCGGCGGGGGTGAAGTCGGGCCAGAGCGTGTCAGTGAAGTAGAATTCGCTGTAGGCACTCTGGAACAACAGGTAGTTGCTGATGCGTATCTCGCCGCTGGTGCGGATGACGAGGTCGGGGTCGGGCTGCCCGGCCGTATAGAGGCGTGCGGCGAAGGCCTCCTCCGTGATGTCCGCGGGGGCGACGCCCTCTGTGACAAGACTGCGGCACGCGCGGAGTATCTCTTCACGACCGGAATAGTTGAGCGCGAGGTTCAGCATCATGGCGTCACAATGGGCCGTGCGGCCTATGGCGTGTTGCAGGGCCATGCGCGTTGCCATGGGCAGGTCTTCAAGCGCACCGAAAACGTTGAGGCGTATGCCCTGTCTCTCAAGGTTGGCAAGCTCACGCCCAAGGAAGTCCACCAGCAATTCGAACAGGAACTTGACCTCGCTCTTGGGGCGGCTCCAGTTTTCGCGTGAGAAGGTGTACATGGTCAGGTGGCGGATGCCCACGGTGCGCGCCTCCGTGACGATGGCACGGGCGGCTTCGGTGCCCGCCTTGTGCCCTTCGCTGCGCGAGAGGCCGCGCATGGTGGCCCATCGTCCGTTGCCGTCCATGATGATGGCCACATGGGCGGGCAGGGCTGCTGCCGACACGGATACCTGTTCGTTGCGTGAGTCGCTCACGGTCTTCCTTGTGCGGGGGTTACGTGAATGTGGGGGGCCGTTGCATCCGTGCCCGACGCAGGTAAAGCGAAAGGCAGGCGGGCGAACCCGCCTGCCTGTCAGGCACGGCAAAGGACATTAGATGTCCATGATTTCCTTTTCTTTCGCACCGGCCTTCTCGTCGGTCTTGGCGACGAAACGGTCCGTGAGCTTCTGGACGTCCTCCTGCGCCTTGCGCAAGTCGTCTTCAGAAAGCTCCTTGTTCTTCTCGAGCTTCTTGAGCTGCTCGTTGGCGTCGCGGCGGACGTTGCGCACGGCGACCTTGGCCTCTTCCGCGTACTTGCGCGCCATCTTGCCGAGGTCTTTGCGGCGTTCTTCGGTCAGCGGCGGGATGTTGATGCGGATGATCTTGCCGTCGTTGACAGGGTTGAGGCCGAGGTCGGACTTGAGGATGGCCTTTTCGATGAGCGAGAAGGCGTTGCGGTCCCACGGCTGGATGGTGATGCAGCGGCTGTCGGGCACGGCAACGGAGGCCACCTGGCTGATGGGGGTGGGGGTGCCGTAATAGTCCACCTTGATACCGTCTACCAGCGAGGCGGAGGCGCGACCGGTGCGCAGCCTGGAGAATTCGCGTTCGAGCGCGGCAATGGCCTTTTCCATGCGCTCTTCGGCGTCGAGGAGAATGCTGTCCATATCCATATGTTAGCCTCCTTGTACGATGGTCCCGACCTCTTCGCCGCAGACCACTCGCTTGATGCTGCCCTTGAACATGTTGCACACGATGATGGGCACCTCGTTCTCCATGGCGAGGGTGATGGCCGTGGAGTCCATGACGCCCAGCTTGCGCTGCAGGGTCTCGACATAGGTGAGACGCGGGAACAGCACGGCGTCATCATGCTTCATGGGGTCCTTGTCGTAGACCCCGTCCACCTTGGTGGCCTTGATGATGGCTTCGCACTTCAGTTCCATGCCACGCAACGCGGCGGCGGTGTCGGTCGTGAAGTAGGGGTTGCCGGTGCCGGCGGCGCAGATGACCACGCGCCCCTTTTCAAGGTGACGTTCGGCGCGGCGGCGGATGTAGGGCTCGCAGACCTCCTGCATGGTGATGGCAGAGAGCACGCGCGTGGGGTGCCCGAGCTTTTCCAGCGCGTCCTGCACGGCAAGTGCGTTCAGGACGGTGGCCAGCATGCCCATGTAGTCGGCCGAGGAACGGTCCATGCCCTTGGCGGACGAGGAGAGTCCACGGAAGATGTTGCCGCCGCCGATGACGAGGGCAACCTGAAGCCCCATGTCCACGACGTCCGCGATTTCATGGCATATCTTTGAAACTGTGGCGGGGTCAATACCGAACTTGTTCTCGCCCGCAAGGGCCTCGCCGCTGAGTTTGAGCAGCACGCGCTTGTACTTGAGTTCGCTCATTCCGTCCCTCTCCGGAGGTTGGGGTTGCGTGAAGCAGGTGCCTGTGACCTACTTGTGTTCGAAGGGGCGTCCCCAGTCTCCTTCCTCTATGCGCAGGTGCTTGAGGAAGGCGTAGAAGGCCCCGTGGATTGCGTTGATGAACCCGGCACGGCCATCGAGAAAGCCGCGCTTGATGATGTAGATGCGAATGAAACGCCCCGCGCCGTGGCAAAGCCCGGCACAGAGACCGCCCCGTTTGCCCTTGGCGCGCAGGTCGTCGGCACCTTTCTGGGCATAGTCGTTGACCTTGTCGAGGTGCTGCCTGAAGCTTTCGTAGGGGTAGTGCAGGATGTCGCCCGTGAGCGTCCCCGTCTCCCCGTCGGGATGGAACGAATAGTGCGCGCCAGAGACCTCGACCCTCATGCGTCCGGCACGGAAGAGACGGAGCAGATGATCGGGATACCAGCCGCTATGCTTCAGGAACCTGTCGAAATACCATGACCTGCGCGGAATCCAGTAGCCGGCCTCGCCCGAATCCGCAGCCGTGGCGGCGAGGATGCTGTCGCGAAGCTCTTCGGAGCATATCTCGTCCTGGTCGAGGCTGACAATCCAGCCATCGGAAATCTTCTCGAGTGCGAAGGCGAACTGCGGGCCGGGGCCTTCCCATTTGCGTTGCAGCACTTCGGCACCTGCGGCTTGCGCGATGGCGACGGTGGCATCGGTCGAGAACGAGTCGACGACCAGAATCCTGTCGCAGAAGGCCAGAGACCCGAGACAACGGTCGAGGAGGCGTTCTCCGTTGTAGGTGAGGACAAGGGCCGTGATCGTCGGGCGCATCGCTTTCTCCCGTTGGGCATCGGTGGCGTGTGGCATCATCGCCTGCGGAACATGCTGCATGGTGGTCGTGCGTGTCCCCGTCCGGCAGGCTTCGACTGTCGTGCAGCAGCAGTCGAAGTGGGCACGGAACACTGTCCCGTCTGCCGTGGCTGTTCAGTGGCAGGGGCGTTGCCGTGTCCTGCCAGCGCAGCGCATTCTGCCATTATCGCTCAAAAAAAGGGGGTCTTGCGACCCCCTTTTCGATCTAGCACAGTCCGGCGGGTTACTCCGCGGCCTCTTCGGCAGCGGCGTCCTCGCCAAGCTGGAAGCGGACAAAGCGGGCAACGCCCAGATTGTCGCCCACAGCCTTGCTGGTCTGCTTCAGCAGTTCGGCAACGGTGGTCTTGTCGTCGCGGATGTAGGGCTGCTCAAGCAGGCAGGCTTCCTTGAAGAACTTCTTCACGGCACCCTCGGCGATCTTCTCGACGATGTTCTCGGGCTTGCCTTCTTCAAGGGCCTTCTGGCGGTACACTTCGCGCTCACGGGCGATGAGGGCGGGGTCGACCTTGTCGGCGCTCACGGCAGCGGGGTTGCTGGCCGCAATCTGCATGGCCACGTTCTTGGCGCATTCCAGGAAGGTGGCTTCGGCAGCGGTGGCGGCCTTCTCGCAGGTCATCTCCACGAGAACGGCAATCTTGCCGTTGGAGTGGAGGTAGCTGCCGATGAAGCCCTCACCGGCGACGTTCATCTGCGCGGTGCGGCCGGAGCCCATGTTCTCGCCAAGGGTGGCGATGATGTCGTTGATGGCGGTCTGGGCCGATTCGTCGAGGGCACCCTTGGTGGCAACCTGTTCGGCAAGCTTGCCGGCCAGTTCGACGAACTTCTCGTTGCGCGACACGAAGTCGGTCTCGCACTTGAGTTCGGCAAGGCCTGCGGTCTTGCCGTCGGCAGACACGAAGCAACCGACGAGACCTTCAGAGGTGGCACGACCGGCCTTCTTGGCGGCCTTGGAAAGACCCTTCTGGCGCAGCCAGTCGACGGCCTTGTCCATCTCGCCCCCGCACTCTTCAAGGGCCTTCTTGCAGTCCATCATGCCAGCGCTGGTCTTCTCGCGCAGTTCCTTGACCATGGAAGCAGTTATAGCCATTGGGCGTTCTCCCTTTCTCGTCGTGGTTACTCGGCGGCGGCTTCTGCGGCCTTGGGCTCGCTGGCCTTCTTCAGTTCCTCTTCGGCGTCCTGACCCTTGCGTTCCTTGCGGAGGGCGTCGCCTTCGAGGCAGGCGTCAGCGATGGCGGCGACGAAGAGCTTGATGGCGCGGATGGCGTCGTCGTTACCGGGGATGACGAAGTCGATGAGGTCGGGATCGCAGTTGGTATCGGTGACAGCCACGATCGGGATGCCGAGCTTGCGGCATTCCTTGATGGCGATGTCTTCGCGGTGGGGGTCGATGACGAAGGCGAGCTGGGGCAGCTTGTCCATGTCCTTGATACCGCCGAGGGTCGCCAGAAGCTTGTCCATTTCGCGCTGGAGGCGAAGGATTTCCTTCTTCTGGTAACGGTTGACGGTGCCGTCGGCGAACATGGCCTCAAGCTTCTTCAGACGGTCGATGCTCTTCTGGATGGTGAAGAAGTTGGTGAGCGTGCCGCCCATCCAACGGTTGGTCACGTAGAACTGACCGGCGCGACCGGCTTCGGTGGCCACGGCTTCCTGCGCCTGACGCTTGGTGCCGATGAACATCACGCGGCCGCCGTTGGCGACGGTGTCGACCACCTTGTCATGGGCGACGCGGAACATCTTCACGGTCTGCTGAAGGTCGATGATATGGATGCCGTTACGGGCGCCGAAGATGAAAGGACGCATCTTGGGGTTCCAGCGGCGGGTCTGGTGGCCGAAGTGGACACCCGTCTCCAGCATTTGCTTCATGCTGACGTAAGCCATTGTAGACTCCTTCAGAAAAGGGGGTTTTGCTTCCACCCCGGCCATGGCCCTCAAGCCCGCCCGTGCGGGCACCCCGGGCCGAAACCGGAGTGTGCTTGATATGAAAAGCAGGGTTGCATACCTGATATGCGCGCGGGATGCAAGTGTGCGATGCGGAAAAAAGCGGGCATGGGGCAGAGACCCGGTGCCGGGCTTGACGGCTGTGGCGCGCTGGCACAGGCGCCCCGTGGCGTCTTGTCGGGGGGGGGCTGCCTTCACCGCGGGGTGTCCGGCAGGGCGGCTTCACGCTACGGTCGCGTGTCTTCGTGGCAGGCGGCCATCCGGAGGCCGCCACCCTGCGCCATGTCTACTGGAGGGGCGTATCGCCAGTTGCGTCTTCGTCGGCGGGGATGACGGGGTTGGTCAGCAGCCCCACCTCGTCGATTTCGACGCGTACCTCGTCACCGGCGTGGATGGGGCCGATGCCTTCGGGGGTTCCGGTCAGCACCAGGTCTCCGGGCAGCAGTGTCATCACGCGAGAGATGGAACTGAGCAACTCGAAGGGGTGAACCAGCATGTCAGCGGTGTTGCCCTGCTGACGGACTTCACCGTTCACAACGGTGCGGAGGGTGAGGTTGCCGGGGTCTTCGAGTGCCGTCTCTATCCACGGCCCCACGGGGCAGAAGGTGTCGTACCCCTTGCATCGTCCGAACAGCCCGTCACGCTTCTGGATGTCGCGCGCGGTGACGTCGTTGGCGCACGTGAAGCCGAAGATGTGCTCGCGTGCCTGTTCCGGGGTGATGTTGCGGCATTGCTTGCCCACCACCAGTGCGAGTTCGCCCTCGTAGTCTACTCGACCGACGGCAGGAGGCAGGACGATGGGCTCGCCCGTGCCGATGATGGCAGTGGGGGCCTTGAGGAAAAACACCGGTTCGTCGGGGACGTCCATGCCCAGTTCGCCTGCGTGCCCGCGGTAGTTGAGACCCACGCAGACGACCTTGGAAGGCGCGACCACTGGCAGGAGCGTGATTTCGCTCAGCGGGATGGGGGCTTCGTACCCCAGTTGCCGGTTGAGGCACACCACGCCGTCGTCCTGAAGGGCGGCGAAGAAGACGCTGCCGCGATGGCGGACTCTGATGACGCGCATGTGAACCTCCGTGGGGCGCAAGCCCCGCTAGATGGTTGTGATGACGGGCACCACGATGGGGTCCCGCTCGAGCACCTTGCGGAAGAAACGACGCAGTGCGGAGCGTATGCGGTCTTGCAGGCGTTCCGTCTCACCGGGGGGGATGTTCTCGAAGATGTCGAGGACGATGCATTTGGCGTCTTCGAGCACATGGTTGTAGTGCTGCTCGAAGACGAAGCCCTTGGAGAGCATCTCCGGTCCGTGGAGTACATCCCATGTCACCTCGTCCACGACGAGCACCACGATGACCATGCCCTCGCCGCCGAGGATGTGGCGTTCCTTGAGCACCGAGTGTCCCACGTCGCCTACGCCCTTGCCGTCCACGAGTATGGATTCCACATGGATGCGTTCGCCGAGGCGCACCCCTTGCGGAAGCAGGGTGAGCGGGTCGCCGTTCTCGAGGATGAAGGCGCGCTCCGGGGCGACACCACATTCCTGCGCGAGGCGCGCGTGCTTGACAAGGTGGCGGTATTCGCCATGCACGGGGACGAAGCACTGCGGGCGCATCGTCTCGATCATGGCGCGCAACTCGTCGCGATGGGCATGACCGGAGGCGTGGATGGCCCGGAACTTGTCGTAGTACACCTCGGCCCCGAGGCGGTATATCTGGTTGATGAGCCGGGTGATGGCGCGGGCGTTGCCGGGGATGATGCGTGACGACATCACCACCGTGTCGCCTTCATGGATGGTGAGGTGCTTGTGTTCACCCATGGTGATGCGTGACAGGGCGGAGAGCGGCTCTCCCTGTGAGCCTGTCACCAGCAGGACCATGTCGCGGTCGGCCACGGGGGGCAGTCCTGCCGCATCCATGTGCAACGCGGGGGGAACGCGCAGAAAGCCGTGCTCTCGTGCGAGTTCGATGTTCGTCATGAGGCTGCGCCCGCTCACCACCACGGTTCGGCCGAACTCCGCCGCAAGGTCGAAGACCTCCTGAATGCGCTGGATGTGGCTCGAGAACAGCGTGATGACGATGCGCCCCTGCGCCTCGGTGAAGATGTGCCTGAAGCTGGAGAGTATCTCGCGTTCAGGCAGGGAATGGCCTTCACGTTCGATGTTGGTGGAATCGGAGAGCAGCAGCCGTACCCCTTCGTCGCCGGCGAAGCTGCGGAAGAGGTCGAGGTCGGTGCCGGAACCCTCGAGGGGGTGGGGGTCTATCTTGAAGTCGCCGGTATGCAGTACGCGGCCCACCGGGGTTTCGACACCCACGGCGTACCCTTCGATGATGGAGTGGCATACGGGCAGGAAATGGAAGGTCATGTCACCGAGGGCAAGCGGCGTTCCGGGGGTGACGGGGACGAATTCCACCCTGTCGGCCAGCCCGTGCTCTCTCAGTTTGTGCTCTACGAGTGCCAGCGTGAAACGCGACCCGAATATGGGGATGCCGCGCAGGTGCGGCACAAGCCACGGGAGCGCACCGATATGGTCTTCATGCCCGTGCGTGAGGATGATGCCCCGCACCTTGTCGCGCTGCTGGAGAATATGGTCGAACCGCGGGATGACCACGTCCACCCCGAGGTGGTAGTCGTCCGGGAACATGAGCCCGCAGTCGATGAGGACCGTGCTGTCTGCGGTGGACCAGACCTGGCAATTGAGGCCGATTTCGCCAAGCCCGCCTAGGGGGGTGATGGTGAAGTGGGGGGCGTGTTCCGCCATGGTGCAGCTACTCCGGTGTGACGGGGGCCGACGTCGCGTGACGCCGGGGCATGATGAGGCAATCTCTACTAGCTACAGTAAAAGACGTCTCGTCACAAGGGTATGCGGCTGCTTCATGTGATGTGAGACGGAACGTCATGCGGGCGGACACATGGCGAGGTCGTCGGAGGCCATGGCCCGGCGGCGTCCCGTTCTTTCGGGCTGGCGTCTTCCGACGGGGAGGGGCGGTCGTGTCGCGAGATGCCGGTGGTCTGATGGGCCACGGCAGGAAAAGGCGGGAAGGGAAAATGGGTGGCGGCTACTATGGTGGAGTCTGTGGCGAGGACCTGCGCCGCACCATGGCGCCGTGCCCTCGCGTCGTACCATGGTGCCATGGTCTGGCGTCGTAGGGTGGGTCTTGCTCGCCCTTCCGTCCCGGGCGGGCCGTGCCTCACAGGGAACGGCCCGTCCGGGCGTCGGGGGGTGCCGACAGTCAGGTTCTGGCGAACTGGTCTTCGCGGCGTCGGGCGCAGGCGATGCACAGTCGTGTCGTGGGTACCGAAAGAAGGCGTTGTACCCCGATGGCGTCGCCGCATTCGTCGCACCAGCCGAATTCCTCGTCGCCCGTGCGGGCTAGGGCCGTACGCAGAGAGCGCAGACGCCCCTTGAGCTGTTCGATGTTGGCGCGCTGTTCGGCCATGGAGAACACCTGACGGTGCTCCACATCATCCACCGTGAGGATGTCGTTGCTCATGGCGTTGATGGCGGCTTCGGTCTGGTCGATGTCCTTGCGCAGGTGTGCCCGTACGAGGGCTACGGCCTCTTCGGGTGACTGGATGGTCTGTGTCATGTCTCATACTCCTTGATGAAAAAGTCAGGGTGAAAAAAAAGCCCCCTTGCTCCTGAGGTGGAGAGGGGGGCTGTGGTGCTGCGATGCAGTGGTGCAAGGCTGCTAGAGCGGACTTCCCTTCTCCCGTGATGCATGGCGGACGTGCCGATGCGTGCACGACTCCCAGTCGAGAGTCGTCCCCATCGAGGCGTCTATGCGTATGCCGCATGAGCGGAAGATGATGGTCGTCGTATACATCGTACGTCTTGCCCTACATGTCCGATATGGAAAGGATGACCCATTTGCTGCCGTCGTCGTCGAGGCGGAAGGTGACTATGCCCTTCGCGCCACAGGCGTGACATTCGACGATGCGCTTGCAGATGCCTCTGCGTTCTTCAAGCCAGCGTGTCTCTGTGCGGCCCATGCCACACCTGTTGCAGCTGAAGAGCGGCGCGACGTTGGTCTTGTGCAGCGTAAGCCGGTCAACGGAAAATGGAGCGTTGGCTGCCACGTTGACCGTTGCAGTCGTGTTGGACATTTCTTCCGTTTCTGCCATGTTACACTCCGTAAATGAAAAAACAGCCACCTTCCGCCTGGAGGGTGGTTCTGTATTCGTTGTGCGGTCTTCACCACGTCGATGGAAGAGGCTTACCATCCCCACGACGACTGGTCAACGCCCCGCCATGGGGATGGGCGAGTCCTCGTCAGTGGGGTGGGGGGGGTATAGCGATTGCCCCTTCGCATGGGTACGCTTGCGAATGCTGGTTGTCCGCCGGATGCCTGTTGGTTGCCCGCGGGATGCTGCGGGATGTCGTCTGACGCCAGCCTGATGCCAGCCTGATGCCGGAAGTCGGAAGAGTGGCGACGCAGCAGATGAGGTCCTTTCGCAGTCGCTTTCACGCTTGAAAGGGGCGGGGTACGGCTTGTGCCGCAACCCCGCCCCGCTTGTCTCGTGTAACCGCCCCGGCTGGCGTGGACTTGCCTCGTCAGGGCGACGGCCCCCGGTCTTCGATTCCGGGCCGCCGTGCATGCAGGCCCCGGGCCTGTGCCCTAGGCTTCGGCACGCTCCTTGGCGTGTTCGGCGATGACCTTCTCAGCCACGGGTGGCGGCGCCTCCTCGTAATGGTCGAACTCCATGGTGAACAACCCCTGTCCGCCGGTCATGGAACGCAGGTCGGGGGCGTAGCGCAGTACCTCGCTCATGGGCACATGAGCCTTGATTTCGGTGAGTCCCGCCACAGAGTCGGAACCGAGCACCTTGCCACGACGCGACGAGAGGTCGCCGATGACGTCGCCCATGAATTCGTCGGGTACGGAGACGGTGAGCAGCACCAGAGGTTCGAGAAGGACCGGTTTGACCATCTCCATGGCCTTTTTGAAGGCGATGGAACCCGCGATCTTGAAGGCCATTTCGGACGAGTCCACCGTGTGGTAGCTGCCGTCGTAGAGTTTGACCTTGAAGTCGACCACCGGGAACCCCGCGAGATAGCCACGTGCGGCAGCCTCCTGCACGCCCTTGTCCACGGCAGGGATGTACTGGCGCGGGATGGAGCCGCCGACGATGGCGTCCTCGAAGACATAGCCCGTGCCACGAGGCAGCCCTTCGATCTCGATCCAGCAGTCGCCGAATTGCCCGCGACCGCCCGACTGCTTCTTGTGTCGACCCTGCACCTGTGCCTTGCCGCGCAGGGCTTCGCGGTAGGGAATCTTGGGCGTTTTAAGGAGTATCTCGGCCTTGTAGCGGCGGCGGGCCTTCTCGACGGAAAGCTCGATGTGCAGCTGGCCCATCCCCGAGACGAGGATGTCGCTGCTTTCGCCGTCGCGCGAGAGGCGCAGGGTCACGTCTTCGTCAAGCAGCTTGTGCATGGCGGCGAAGACCTTGTCCTCTTCCCCCTTTTCCTTGGGGGCGAGCGCGTAGCTGATGAGTTGCGGCGGAAGCGCGGGTTTCGGCAGCACGAAGGGGGCCTTCTCGTCGCACAGGGTGTCGCCGGTGCGGGTGCCCTTCAGTTTGGCCACCGCCACGATGGCACCGGGGCCGAGGGCCTCCTTGCATGGGGTCTGTGTCTTGCCGACCATGAAGGCGAGGCTGCCGAGGCGTTCGGGGTCGCCGGTGGTCATGTTCTTGAGTGTCGATTCGGTGGAGATGGTGCCGGAGAGGATGCGCACCATGTTCAGCTGCCCGGCGAAGGGGTCGGCCAGTGTCTTGAAGACGAAGCAGGCTGCGGGGGCCTCATCGGTGGAGGCCCGTTCGTTGCCCTCGGCGTCGACCCATGCCGGGCGGTCGAGGGGAGAGGGGAAGAGGGCATCGATGGTGTCGAGCAACTGCACGCCGCCCTTGTCCTCAAGCGCCGCGGCCACGACGACCGGGACGAGGTCGCCGGAGAGTACGCCCTTGCGCAGTCCGGCAGCGAGTTCATCGGGCGAGAGCACACCTTCTTCGAGGTATTTCTCCATCAGCGTCTCATCGCTTTCGGCGATGTTCTCGATGGTGGTCTCACGCAGGATGGCGACTTCTTCAGCCAGGTCGTCAGGCACCGGGGCCTCTGTGACCGCCCCGTTCTCACCGAACATGAGGGCCTTGTCGGCCATGACGTCCACCACGCCCCTGAAGTCTGATGGGCCGCCGATGGGCACGTACAGCAGTACGGGTTTCATGCCCAGCGTGGAGGCAAGGCCGTTGAAGGCCATGTTGAAATCGGCGCGGTCTCGGTCGAGTTTGTTGATGCAGACGATGGCGGGAAGGCTGGCGTCACGCACTGCCTTCCAGAGTTTTTTCGTCAGTGGCCGTACGCCGTCCACGGCGTCGATGACGAAAACGGCGGCATCGACACCTGTCAGCAGGTAGCCGATGTCGCCGATGAAATTCGTGTCGCCCGGAATGTCCACGAGAAAGTGGCGGTTCCTGTTCCACAGCCATGTGGCGAAGGCGGGCTGGATGCTGCCTCGCCGTTTCACCTCCTCCGGCTCGTAGTCGAGGGTTGTCGTTCCCTCCTCGGATCTACCGAGGCGGTTGACCACACCGGCCCGATACAGCAGCATCTCGGCCAGTGAGGTCTTGCCGCAGCCTCCGGTACCTACAAGTGCATAGGTTCTCTGGGTCTCCAACGCTTTGGACATAATCCTCTCCCTTGGTTCTGGTGACTGAAGGGCGACCTGTCTGGCAGGTGGGCAGTGTCCTCACGGGAACCCGCGGCAGGCGGGTACGGAACGTCCTTTGTGGATTTTCCGTTACATACGACATAGAGAGAGGTTACAAAAGATGTCAAGCCCCGCGGCGACCTCCGAGGCGCGTCGTGGCCCGGGCTTGCAGGGCGGAGGCACCATGTATGTGAATCTTCTTGCAGGGCTGTTCTTTCTGGTCATCGTGGTCATGCTCATGCGTCGCATGGGTGTCGGGCGAATGAGGCCCGGAAGCGTCATGCGCGAGGAGATGGAACGACGCCGCGCAGA